>NZ_CP045333.1:2744608-3046913 GCF_009363335.1 Labrenzia sp. THAF191a | reverse complement strand
AAACCACTACCTACGAGCCGATAGATGCCACGCCGGTGATCGCTCAACGCATCTTGAGCGATTTTTCGGCCGCACGGCAAACCCGGAACAACGCCCCGATGGGCCAACCTGGCAACGCAAACGCCGGGACATGAAAACAGGATAAAGGTGCGCCCATGAGCACGGAACACAGCAAACTTCTGATCATCGGCTCCGGCCCGGCCGGTTACACGGCTGCCATATATGCTGCCCGCGCCATGATCGAGCCGACGCTGGTGGCCGGTATTCAGCCGGGCGGCCAGCTGACCATTACCACCGATGTCGAGAACTACCCCGGCTTTGCGGATCCCATCATGGGACCGTGGCTGATGGAACAGATGCAGAAGCAGGCCGAAAACGTCGGCACCAAGATCCTTTACGACACCATCGTGAAGGCTGACCTGTCCCAGCGCCCGTTCCGCCTGGAAGCCGACAGCGGCACGGTGTTCACGGCGGACGCCCTGGTGATCGCCACCGGCGCGCAGGCCCGCTGGCTTGGCCTGTCTTCGGAACAGGATTACATGGGCGCCGGCGTTTCCGCCTGTGCGACCTGTGACGGCTTCTTCTACCGCAACAAGGAAGTTGTGGTTGTTGGCGGCGGCAACACCGCCGTGGAAGAAGCGCTGTATCTCGCCAACCTCGCCTCCAAGGTGACGCTGGTTCATCGCCGTGACAGCCTGCGGGCGGAAAAGATCCTGCAGGACCGCCTGTTCCAGCATCCGAAGATCGATGTCATCTGGGACCACCAAGTCGACGAGATCCTCGGCGGCGGCATGCCGAAAGCAGTTACCGGCGTACGGTTGAAAAACACCGCGACCGGCGAATTCCAGGAAATTTCCACGGACGGTGTCTTCATCGCCATCGGCCACGCACCGTCGGTCGAACTCTTCAAGGACCAGCTCACGCTGAAGTCCAACGGCTACCTGGAAACTGCCCCGGATTCGACCAGGACATCCATCCCGGGCGTCTTTGCGGCCGGTGATGTCACCGACGACATTTATCGGCAGGCGGTAACCGCTGCCGGCATGGGCTGCATGGCAGCCCTTGAAGCCGAGAAGTTTCTGGCCGAACATGAAGTGACGTCGACAAAGCAGGCCGCCGAATAGGCTGCCTGACTGTCCTGCGGAGGGGCACGCATGGATTGGGACAAATTGCGCATTTTTCATGCGGCCGCACAGGCTGGCAGTTTCACGCATGCAGGTGACACCCTGCATATGAGCCAGTCGGCTGTCAGCCGGCAGGTCAGTGCGCTAGAGCACGATCTGGGCGTTCCGCTGTTTCACCGGCACGCCCGCGGCCTCTTGCTGACCGAACAGGGCGAATTGCTCTATCGGACTGCCAACGACGTGTTGATGAAGCTGGAAGCGGTTCAATCGAGCCTGACGGACAGCAAGGAAAAGCCATCCGGAGCCCTGCGCGTGACCACCACGGTGGGCCTGGGTTCCACCTGGCTCACCTCACGGATCAGAAGCTTCATCGATCTCTATCCAGATGTCGACCTGCACCTGATCTTCGACGACGACGAACTGGACCTCGGCATGCGCGAAGCGGATGTGGCCATCCGCTTGCGCCAGCCGACCCAGCCGGACCTGATTCAGCGCAAGCTGTTTACAGTGCATTTCCATGTCTATGCGGCACCGGAATACCTCCAACGGTTCGGAACACCAGTGTCGATCGACGACCTCGACAAGCACCGGCTGATCACGTTCGGCGAACAGGCTCCGGCCTACCTCCGCTCGATGAACTGGCTGGAAACAGCCGGGCGCGTCGCGACAAGCCCGCGCAGGTCCGTCCTGAAGGCCAACAACATCGTGGCCATCAAGCGTGCAGTTCAGTCCGGCGTGGGCATTGCCATTCTGCCGGACTACATCATCGACAAGTCGTCGAACCTGGCGCCTGTCATGACCGACCAGGACGACAAGGTGCCCTCCTTCGACACCTATTTTGTCTACCCTTCGGAACTGAAGAACACCGCGCGTGTTACCGCGTTCCGCGAGTTCCTGCTGGCAAATGCAGAAGGCTGGGTTTTCTAACCCTGCCCTCCTATCGTCTATCTGCCCGATTGCGTTTGGCCCAAGCAGCTCCGGCTTGACCGGGACGCAACCCTGCTTGCCTGCACGAGCGGCCGCACAGGGGTTTTTGCAGATACTCTCCCCTAAAAAGGTCTCGGAACTCGGCCTGCAAGGCGGCAACCGAGCGACCCGATTGTCCCTATTCCCCTGGGAAAGCATGGGACTGGACAGACTCAGGTTTCATTCGCCAAATCAGCTCAACATTTAGGCATCAAAATTACTGCACACGGGGAGAGCATTTGCATTTATTTCGGTGAACCAATCGATTTTTTCACTCGAAATTAAAAATTTTTTTGAAGGCGCTGGCAAAAACCGACTAATTCAATCTGTTGTAATTAAAGGGGTTTTGGTCTGATTTTTGACCATTCAGTCAAGCTCTGCGTAAAATGCATAGCAGATCTGCGCCCCTGCCTCTTGTTTACGCAGCTTGTGCACTGCATATAAGCATCACTGTTGGTCACACGGACATCACGTCCTCCTCCCAGTGATGTTCCGACCAGCTGTTCCCCTCTGGAAGGTGATTCCACTGTTTTCAGTGAATCAAAATAAACTGCCGGGTCTTTCAAGGCCCGGCTCTTTTTTTGCCCAGGCCATGCTGCGACGCAGCATGACGTAATGTCACTTCACCTCACATGAACAGGCGTTCGTTGCCCAGGTCCTTGTAGAGGCCTGCCACCTGCTCCTCATAGCCGTTGTAGAGAAGCGTGTTGCGGCGCTCGTCCGTTCCAAGCAGCCGCTCGGAAGACTGCGGCCAGCGGCGATGCGGCACGGACGGATTCACGTTCGCCCAGAATCCATATTCGGAAGACTGGATCTCCTCCCAGAAGCTGACCGGACGCTCGTCGGTGAAGGAGATCTTCACGATCGACTTGATCGACTTGAAGCCGTACTTCCACGGGACAACCAGCCGGATCGGTGCACCATATTGCTTGGCAAGCGGCTTGCCGTAAACGCCGGTAGCGATGAAGGCGAGTTCATTGGTCGCTTCTTCCAGCGTCAGGCCCTCGACATAGGGCCAGGGATACCAGCTCTGCTTCTGCCCGCTGGCAACCGACGGATCGAGGAAGGTTTCAAAACGCAGGTACTTTGCACCAGCCTGCGGCCCGGCCAGCTTCACCAGCTCGGCAAGCGCGAATCCCGACCAGGGCACGGCCATCGACCACGCTTCGACACATCGATGCCGGTAGAGCCGCTCTTCCAGGGGCATCTTGGCCAGAAGGTCATCGATGCCGATCTCTTGCGGATTGTCGATCATGCCATCCAGCACAACGGTCCAGGGGCGGATCTTGAGTTCCTGTGCCGCCGGCCAGATCTGCTTGTGCGTGCCGAACTCGTAGAAATTGTTGTATTTCGCCGTGAACTCTTCCGGGGTCACGTCCCTGTCGAGCGTAAAGGCCTCATTGCGCTTGACCGGATAAAGGCCCGCGCTCGGGTCCTCTTCCGCAAAGGCCGGGCGAATTCCGAGGCCCGTACCCATCAGCGCACCAGCCCCGGCAAGGCCAGCAAGGATCTGCCGGCGGTTCATGAAAACGGCCTCCGGTGTTGCTTCCCGTTCCGGAAGCTCCCAGCTGCGTTTCTTCAGTATATTCATTGTCAGTCTCCCGTTTGTTCCGAAGGAAACCGGAATCGGCTTTCAATGGCAAATAACGCCCTGGTGACTGAGCGCAACAACAAGGTGATCAACAGTACAGCGCCGCAGTAAGGCGAACACAACAGAGGGGCCAACCGGCCCCTCTGTCATTGCTTTCAGTGCTCTAGCGTTCATGCGGCCTGTCTGCCGGACCTCTGCAGGGCAATGTCCGCCGCCTTGCCGGAAAGTTCCGCCATATGGTCGAACTCGGCGGTGTAGCTTGCCACCCCGGCGGTTGCCGAACGCAGTTCGATGATCAGGTCACCGATTTCCGCTTCCGGCATCAACGCCTGCACTTCATCCCAGCCATTCCACTCGGGACGGGCATCGAAGCCAAGCAATTGTCCGCGTCGTGCCGAGACGATCGCATTCACCCGCGCGGTCGCATCGCTCGGGCAGGCAATCACCACCTTGTGGATCGGCTCCAGCAGCACCGGCTTGCACTCAGGCAGGCCTTCCCGGATTGCCAGTATGCCGGCCATCTTGAAGGCCTGGTCGGAACTGTCCACGGAGTGATAGGAGCCGTCCGTCAAACAGACGGACACATCCACCACCGGGAAACCCAGCGGGCCTTGCCCCAACGCATCCAACACGCCGTCACGCACGGACGGGATATATTGTTTCGGCACGACACCCCCGGTAATCGTGTCTGAAAACTGGACGCCCTCGCCACGTGGCAGCGGAGATATCTCGATCACCACATCACCGAACTGACCATGCCCGCCGGACTGTTTCTTGTGTCGGCCACGGACCTTGGTGCCTGTCCGGATCGTCTCGGCATAAGGCACGTGCGGCGTATTGGCGGAGATATCCAGACCGTATTTTCCGGCAAGGCGTTCCTGGGCAACACGCAAATGCATTTCGCCCTGCCCTGCAAGCAACGTTTCGGCTGTTGTCTGGTTTTGCGATACGATCAGCGAGCGGTCCTCTTCAACCAGTTTCGCCAGTGCCGCGGAAAGACGGACCTCGTCCTTGCGCTGTTTGGCGGAAATCGCCGTCGCCAGAACAGGATTGCGCCGTTCAAGCACCTGAAGGCTTTCGATCTTTCCGTTTTCGAAACTCAGGAGGTCGCCCGTCTGGACATCATCGAGCCTGCCGAGCCCAACCAGATCGCCCTTGCCAGCCGTTGCGATCTTGTTCGCCTGCTGGCCGAAGACAGAAAACAGTCCGGACACCTTGATTTCGGTGTCGCCATTGAGGAACAGGGTATCGCCGTCGGAGACCACGCCTTCCAGAACACGGGCGATCGACTGCTTGCCCCCGTGCTGGGTGTGCAGCGTCTTGACGACCTGCAGCATCGCCCGCGACGTCGTGCCAAGCACCCGGCGCGACAGCAGATCGACACCTGGAACCTCGTGGCGCAAGGCCTTGAGCAGCCGGCTGACACCGTTGCCGTGTTCTGCGGAGCCGAAGAAAACCGGACAGATGAGACCGTCCTGCATTTCGTTCACCAGATCGGCGAACACCTGATCGCGGTTGGGGGCGATATCCTCGAGCAACGCCTCCATCAGATCGTCATCGTGGTCGGCCAGGTGTTCCAGCATGGTGAAACGGGCTTCGTGCTCACGCGCGAGATCCGCATCGGACATGTCGATCTGCGTGCTTTCCTCCTTCTCGTGATAGACATGCGCCCGCTCCAGCGCGAGATCGATGAACCCAGTCGCCAGGCCGTCTTCCCAGATCGGGATCTGTCGCAGTACCAGCGGCACCGCGGATGCCGGTTGCAGCACGCTCAGGACATCGCGTACCCGCCGCGTGCTCTTGTCGATCTTGTTTAAAAACAAAACCCGCGGAATGGCGCGGGCTTCAAGGGCTTTCAGGATCAGCTGCAGGGCTGGAACCTTGCGCTCGTCGTCCTCCGCCACCACAACGGCCAGATCTACTCCCGAAAGCGCCCCGTCCATTTCGCTCAGGAACTCCACGGATCCAGGGCAGTCGACGAACACGAAGCGATCTCCCAGGAATTCCGCGTCCGCAATGTTCAGTTCCACACTCATGCCGTGGGCACGCGCTTCCGGCGAAGCGTCACCCACCGTATTTCCGTTCGCGACGGAACCTTGCCGGGCCACCTTGTCCGTTCGCGCCAGCAAGGCTTCCAGAAGACTGGTCTTGCCGCTGCCGAACGGACCCACTAGGGCGATACAGCGCGGAGCGCTGCCCGCAGCAGATCCTTTTCCGTTTGAAGTGATTGCCATGCTGAGCCTCCCGTTAGTTCGAGGATATCTCGTAACAACGCGGCAGGGCCGGCTGGGGGACGCGGCCTGCCGCGTCTCGCCCGGATGGGATCGAAGGCCATTTGCCCGGTACTCAACAGCACCAAGCCCCAAACTGCGGCCGATCGACCAGGGGCGGTCAGCCATCGTCGCGCCGATATCGGCGGCAACGCAAGGGAATCTTACGCGGCAGCGCAGCAATTTGCCTCTGTATCGGCTCAGTCTCCAGGCCGATGAGAGTTCAACAAAAGTGCACAAAAATCCAAAACACCGCCGATCCCAGAGGCTTACAAAGGCTCTCCCGACTGAGATCTCCAGGCCTGCAAGCGGTGGAGAAAATTTGAGATGAAGACTGAAAAAGGCCCGCCTTCAGATCTTCCCAAGACAGTGCCTTTGCCCTGCCGGAATTGGCAGATAGTGAAATTGAGGCGCGGAGGCCTATGTAACCAACTTGAACCGGCCTCGGGCAAAAGGAGCACGCGTGACCAAAACCCTGATACTCTGTTCAGCCCTGCTTGCTGCCACGTCGGCAATACCGGCGCATGCGCAGTCGACCCAGCTGCGCAGTCCTCCCATGATGACCTCGCCGCGGCTGCCTTCTGCCGGTCAGCAGCTGAACCAGAACCTCAACCGCCAACAGTCCGGTTTCTCCACCCGGCAACAGATTGACGGTGCGGAGCGTCTGAACCGCACCGAGCAGATCAACCGGCAGAACACCCGGCCGGACAAGGAAGAAACTCCCTGTGCCGGCGCGAACGAAAGCTGCCGCGACTAAAGCGGAGAAACAGCACAGTGGCAGCCGCTGAGGCTTAGTTGATCAGTTCCAGCGTCATCTTGCTGACACCCAGTGTCAGGTTCGTGCCTGTCTGGCTTTCCAGGCTGAAAGGGTTGAGCGCGATGGACCGGTCGAAACCACCCAGCAGTGCGTTCGCCTTGATCCCCGCACCAACACTTGCCCCGGCGGTCAGCCCGCCGTAGGTGCCTGCCAAAAGGCCCGGCTTCCGGTTTGCGGAAGGTGCGAGCACGCCCCAGACCAGCGTGGCCTGGTTGGTCTTGCCGATATCCAGCCCATAATCGCGGACGGTCCCCTTGTAGTTTTCCACCGCTCCGCCGTCGACCGGTGAAAAGCTGCATCCGAGTGTTGCTGTAGAGCCAACAATGAAACTGTGCTCGCCTTCCACCAGGCAGCTCAGTTTGCCGATTTCAACCTTTGGGCTGTCTTCGGAGGCAAGGGCCGGCATGGCAAACACAATGGCCACGGCGGCAAGAACCGGTTTCAAAATACGCATGTAGAGAACTCCCGTTCGGCTGCGAATATCCGCTTTTAGCAAAGGCGCGGATCACGCCCGTGATATGACGCGCCAAGACGTCAAAATCGCGGCAATGGCAACAGGGTCAGGTGTAACCGTCGGTAGTGTCGGTACCGCCCGCCAGAGCTGGGGCAAGCACACCAGCATTCGACGACCTGTCCGATACACGGGCAAGCAGAAACCGGCGACCGGCAATCAGAAGGGTCAAGGTGACGATCACCGGAAGAATGCTGTTTTCCGGTGCCTGGAACGCCCAGACCGTTCCAGCCAGTGATACGGCAAGCATCAGAAACGATAGTCGGTACTGCGTTGATCTGGGCAAGTTGGGGACACCGGCAAATCCACCGCGTGAGAACAGGGTCAAGACCGCGCCAGTAAGCGTCACGGTCAACAAAACGGCGCTGTACGAATAGCCTGTCAGGAATGCTGCCAGAGTGCTGTCACCAAACCGATACAGGCCGACCAGAAGCGGTGTCACCAGCAGGATATGCAGATTGATACCGAGCAATACGGGGTGCATGGGCGCCTTGACCAGCACAAAGCCGGCAAGAACGAAAACCGCAAGACCGCAACCACTCCAGCCTGCAAGCTCCAGATCACCTGTCTGTCGCCAGAGCACAATGAAGACAATCGACGGCAGGCTTTCAAACAGATCAAGAAGCAGTTGTTTTTGATGTGAATTTGCCATCGCTCACCCTCCACCTGACGGGAAAAGGCTAGAGCGTTCAAACTGTGTTGTAAACCGCGCATTCCTCAACCGGAAAATGCAACCCACAACAGGAAAGGGCGGCCGTTGGCCGCCCATTCGAAAGTCTTTCGATGCCCGAAAAGCTTATTTCAGGTTCCCGCAGAAACGCTGGATGCGCGTGCAGGCTTCTTCCAGAGCTTCGGTCGAGGTCGCATAGGAAATGCGGAAGTTCGGACCAAGCCCGAAAGCCGAACCGTGAACGACGGCGACACCTTCAGCTTCCAGAAGCTCGGAGACGAAGTCCTCGTCACTCTCGATCACCTTGCCGGACGGGGCCGTCTTGCCGATTGTGCCGGCGCAGGACGGGAACACGTAGAACGCGCCTTCCGGCACCGGGCACGAAATGCCGTTGGCCTGGTTCAGCATGGAGACAACCAGGTCCCGGCGTCCCTTGAAGACTTCGTTGTTCTTCGGGATGAAGTCCTGGGTGCCGTTCAGCGCCTCGACCGCCGCCCACTGGGCAATGGAGCAAGGGTTGGAGGTCGACTGCGACTGTACCTTGGCCATGGCCTTGATGAGGTCTGCCGGGCCGCCGGCATAACCGATACGCCAGCCGGTCATTGCATAGGCTTTCGACACGCCGTTGACGGTCAGCGTGCGCTCGTAAAGAGCAGGCTCCACCTGAGCGGGTGTGGTGAACTTGAAGTCGTCATAGACGAGGTGCTCATACATGTCGTCGGTCATGACCCAGACATGGGGGTGCTTCATCAGCACATCGCAGAGCGCCTTCAGTTCAGCTTCCGTGTAGGCCGCACCGGACGGGTTGGACGGGGAGTTGAAGATCAGCCATTTGGTGCGCGATGTGATCGCCGCATCGAGTGCTTCCGGTGTGATCTTGAAGGTCGACTTGTCCGCTTCCACGATCACCGGTTCACCGCCAGCGAGCAGCACCATGTCCGGATAACTTACCCAGTAAGGGGTCGGAATGATGACTTCATCGCCCGGGTTCAGCGTTGCAATCAGCGCGTTGTAGAGCACCTGCTTGCCGCCGGTACCCACGGTGATCTGGCTGGTTTCGTAAGTAAGCCCGTTTTCCCGCTTGAACTTTTCGACGATGGCCGCCTTCAGCTCCGGAATACCATCGACAGCGGTGTACTTGGTCTTGCCGTCGGTGATGGCCTTGATAGCGGCTGTCTTGATGTTTTCCGGGGTATCGAAATCCGGCTCGCCAGCTCCGAGACCGATTACATCGCGGCCTGCGGCTTTAAGCTCGCGTGCCTTGTTGGTGACGGTGATGGTCGCAGAAGGTTTAACACGCGCCAATGCGTCAGCAAGAAAGCCCATAATGTCCTCCAGGGGGAAACGGGATTAACAGCGCGCGGACCCTAGATCCGTGCGCTGCGGAAAACAAGACCAAATCCGGAGAAGAACGGGAGTTTTCAGGCCGCTTGCGCCAGTTTGCCGGCGTATCTTTCAATCACCCCGGCATCAAGCGGTCCGCCATAGCCGAGATAGAAGCGGTTTGCCCCCTTGGACAGCAGAAATTTCAGCGAACGGGCGACCTGAAGTGGGTCTTCTTCAAAGGGAGGCGGCTTGGGCCGACCCTTCAGCGCGATTCCCCCCAGAAGAATGCCGGACGCCGCCAGATCCCCGCGAGGACGGCACCATCGTCACGTTCGCAGTGCCTTCATTCCCATAGGCACGAGCCTGGCGTAAATCCTGGGGCAGATCTCCTCTGGACCGTGGAACACCACGGCGGCAATGCCGCATCAGCGACATGAAGATACTCTATCGGTCCCCCCTACCGGGCGAGCGCGATCAGCTTCTCGTTTCAAGGATCAGCTTCGGATCGTCCTTGTCCTCATCGATGATCGTACACTTGAAGCGCTTTTTCTTGGTCTGGCCATTGAGCACCGTCACCGGCACCGACAGGGGAACTTCCGAGGCTTCTTTGGCAGACGTCAACAGGGACGCATAATTGCTCGGATGAAGCAGCATCTCGGTGATCGGGCGGCTGTCGAGGACGTCCGATGTCAGATGGTAGGTCTTCATCGCTGCGTTGTTCGCCGCGATGATGATCTTTGACTTGATGTTGACCACCAGGATCGGTGCGCTGCAGGCTTCGAAGACTCTGGCAAAGTCGACATCACCGCCGGCATGACCGGCCGAAAACAGCACCCCGCCCACCGTGCCGCCGACACGGAAGTACATGGCATCATATTTCAGTTCGACGCTGTCGTTGGACGCCAGCAGAAACTTGCCACGCCCGGTCGCACTGGCCCGGCGCGTCAATGCCGCAAGCGTCAGGGAGACGATCGTTCGCCCGACCCGGTTCTGGATATGGGCAATGTTGCGCCCCAGGATCAGGCGAGCATCCTCGATCTGGAAGCTCTTGAGGAAACCGTCGCTGGCAAAGCGCACGTAGCCGAAATTGTCGACCAGCAGCACAACGCGGGTGGAGGACGCAACGAAATGCTGGAGGATCGGTGCCAGTCCCAGCACGACCCGGCCCGGATTATTGTCATTCTCACCGATGGAGGGAAAGCAGATCGCAAGGATCTTGCCGTCCGGCAACTCGTAACGATAGGCAACGATCGGAATGCCCGGGATACGGTGGTCCGGCCCGCCGCCGACGTCGAACGGCCCGGCCTGGCCTTCCCGGATCGCACCCTGGACGAGGCGGAGAATGGTCTTCCGATCCTCTGGCGACAGGTGGCGCAGCGCCTCGTTGGAGGGCGCCTCCTGCAGATCCCGCACTTCGCTATTGAAACTCTGGGAACCGATCTCGTGCCAGAGAATGGTTTTCTT
Organism: Labrenzia sp. THAF191a; assembly: GCF_009363335.1. Classification (GTDB taxonomy): domain Bacteria; phylum Pseudomonadota; class Alphaproteobacteria; order Rhizobiales; family Stappiaceae; genus Roseibium; species Roseibium algicola. The sequence continues at coordinate 3,036,174 of NZ_CP045333.1, read as the reverse complement.
GCTGATATCGGCGATGAAAAACTGGATACCCGCCAGCGACAAGGCCGGCGGCTCCCCGGCCTTCTGGACCGATGGTTCTGTCGACGTTACTGGGTCTGTCGGCTTGCCCACCGTGGCGCTCTGCGCAGCGTTTATCGTCATTCCGTGCCTGGTCTGTTTGTATCGGATCTCCCGGCGAGCAAGCATGCTTCCGAAATGCAAACAAACACTAAAATCGCATCGTAAAATATCTGGGTTATGTCAGTTTTTACAGTAATTAAACAATGCAATACGTTTTTATGAGAAGTTGTATTGTCAATTTTACGAAAGCTTAATTGGCCGAATTCAGAACCCTAAACCACAGCTTTCCACCTTCGCACATCAAGTCTTCCGGAATGGGGAACAGAACCGTCTCCCCCCTTGAATGCAGCGCCATTCGGAGCATGGACACTACCTATTGTGCCGCCTTGCCAAGTCGGCAGCAAATAGGTCGAATTTGCCGCAAAATAGTCACGAAAACACACGGCGCATGTCTAAATCGCGTCCGCGTGCCGGCGCAATTTCAAACGAGATTGAACTCATCCCAGCGGATGGAGGAGCCAATGGCCCACGCAACGACCGTACAGGCGACCATCAAGTCGCAGAACGTAAGCTTCCCACCGGTTTTGCTGTTCATAGTGGCAGCAGGCCTGTTGATGTTGATGTCCGCACTGGAGCCGTCACTGGTGCTGCCGATGGTCGCGTTCCTGACCATGGCAGCCGTTACCCGTCTGCTGGCCCGCCGACTGTTTCAGGACCTGACCGGCGTTCAAGCGCAGGCAGACTGACAGAAACCGAAGTACAACCGCTCGAACCTGACAGATCTTCACCATGGCACGCGTAGATAACCAGAAAACCAGAAAGTCCGCCCCCTCCAAAAGCGACCTGCATGAAGCCCGGCCGCTGTTGCAGGCAATCTTTCTGGGCATGCTGCTGGCAACCGCTTTGGTCGCAGCAGCGGCGATGGCAAACCCGGCCAACACGAACGGTGTCCCGAAGACCGAGCCCGTCGCGCACTCGGCAACCGGCCAGGCACCGGCAAATGCCGGTCGGCCGGCAAGCGCCATCTTCTGACAGCTTGACATACAACGAGCTGCCGCGGCGGCTCCGTCTGTTTCAGGAAGTCAAGATCAGCGCCTGGAAGACCGACCTTTCAAAAGCCGAGACCCGGCCTCATGCTTGGCACATGAGTGCCGGGCCTCAGTGCCCGGTCCGCCCCCGGATAACGTTTCCTGCCCAACGACGGTTCCCTTTGAACCTTCATCCAAGACAGCCCCGCAGTGCATATGTGCACGCGCCCGCAGCCTCTCCGACCTCAGGTGACCCGCTCGTTGCATCCGCTGTTGATCACGGTCAAGGACAGGAATTTGTTCGTTCGCCAAGTAAAGCAATATCACATGTCATCTGCAAGACCGCACGCGGTTCAAGGCTGGCATCGATCGGAAATTAACCAGAGTCACATGGCGCGACCTTGAATACCGGGGATAACCGCAGTCCAGGTCTTTGCGAGTGCGTTCGGAAACTTCCGGCAAGCCATGTGGAACAAAATCCGCTACGGGGCATTTGCCCTCAAGTGGTAGTATTACGCCGATGCAACCGGCGCCAGTGAGGGATTTCACATCATGACCATTGCCAACGGCGAAAAGTGGATCGATAAAGAAACGAAGGGTTTGTCGGAGGCAGCAATGGACATCGACCTCACACTTTCAGCAGACACGATCCGCCTGCTCGCCCAGAAGGCGCGGGCAGTTGCATCGTCTCTTCAGGATACGTTCGAGGACGGCCATGAAGGCGACGTCGAATTCGACGCCGATGCCCTGGAGCAAAGTCACGGTCACGATGGCCTTGCGGAGGAAGAAAACGACGATCTCTCCGACGAGGAACTGCGGGAGCTGATCGAGGATCTCAACGTGGATGAAGCTGCCGAACTGGTGGCCATCTCCTGGATCGGCCGCGGTGATTTCGAGGCTGAAGACTTCCAGCAAGCGGTCGACGAGGCACGCGAGCGCGCCGTCGGTTCGACAGCAACCTATCTTCTCGGCATGCCGCTCCTGGCCGACCACCTGGAAGCCGGTCTCGACGCGCTTGACCTCTGACGGCCGACACAGCGCTGTTTTCGCCCGGGCTTCAAGACGTTCGGCGGGTCAATCCGACTAGGTCATTTTTGCCGGGTCGTCCACATCAGGTCGTTTTCCTTGGGAAAACCGGTTAGCAATTGATTTACTATCTTTTCGCTGCCGGACATTTGGCCCACTCTTGCCCCACTTCGTGGTGGGACAAGGGAGTTGAGGGCATGCTGCAAGACCCGGCGAACCAAGACGTGTTTACCGTCCATCGTCCGTCTCCATGGCCATATGTCGGCGCAATGCTCGCTGCGTCGGCCCTGATCACGACACTGGTCGTGGCGTTCAGCAGCTAATCCATACCGGCACTACCGCTCGAAACCGGTACCGGTCATCGTTCAGAGAGTTCCTTAATGCGTTCAACGCGTCTGGCCGTGCTCGATCTTGCCCGCGGCCTCGCTGTTGTCGCCATGGCGATCTACCATTTCTCCTGGGACCTTTCCTGGTTTGCCTATGTCGACTGGCCTGTTGCCCAGGGGACAGGCTGGCGCGTGTTCGCCGCCTCGATCGCCGGCAGCTTCCTGCTTCTGGCCGGCGTCAGCCTGGATTTCGCCCACCACCTGGGCATCCGTTGGCAAGCCTTCTGGCGGCGCCTTGCCGTGATCGTCGCAGCCGCAGCCGCCGTGTCGCTGGTCACCTATTTCACTTTCGGCGATACTTTTGTCCGTTTCGGCATTCTCCATTCCATTGCCTTGTCCAGCGTGATCGCCCTTCCCTTCACGCGCCTTCCGTTCGTCTTTGCCGGGCTTGCTGCGGCGTTCGTTTTCTCTTTGCCCTTGTGGGCAGCTTCATCCGCCCTCGACGGCCAGCTCTGGCTGTGGACAGGGCTCGGCACACCGGATTTTGCCAGTGTCGATTATGTGCCGCTGGCGCCCTGGGCCGGAGTGACGCTGGCGGGCGTCGCCATCTCGAAGATTTTCCGAAAGATCAATCTGTGGCAGACGCTGTCCGGACTGACATTCGCCGACCGTCCCGGCCGGCTGACGCGGTTCCTGGGCCGCCATTCCCTGCCAGTCTATCTGCTGCATCAGCCCTTGCTGTTCGGCCTTGTGTGGACGGCAACTCAGATCGGTCCGGAGATGGACCGCTCCGCCAAGGCCTTCGTTCGCAATTGCACGGTTTCCTGCCAGGGCACGACCGCTACGACAGAAATCTGCGAAGCCGCTTGCGGCTGTACGCTTGAATATCTGAAATCGGACGGCATCTGGGACCAGCTTCTGGCGGAGCCCGAAAACCAGTCTCTGCGCAACCGGATGTCGAACAGATACAGCCAGTGCCTGGCTGATCCAAAGTGGCCGGATCCGCTCAACTGATCCCGGCTTTCAAGCCTTCAGTGCTGTTTCCGGGCGCTCAGGAAAGACGGGCCAGTTGCCGGAGCGCCCGCCCCCGCCGCTGCCGTGCAAAGGGAAGAAACACGTCCTCGTCTCGCCCCGCCGCCACCTGCTCCAGCGCCCAGAGGGCCGACACGGCGTCACATTTGGCTTTCATGACACCGAGACAATCGGCCTCGGGCACCGCAGCGCCCGTTGCTGCATAGGCTTGCAGGAAAACCTGTTCCTCATCCGCACTCATCTCGTGCTCCAGAACGGCGTAGGCAAGATCCCAGGCGGGATCCGACATGCCTGAGAATTCCCAGTCAATCAGCCAGAGCTGGTCGGATGTCATGAGGCAGTTGCCGGGGGATGGATCGCCATGGCTCGGAACAAGTACCGGGCCAGCACCACCAGCGGTGCCGGCACCGATCGGTCGCAACACTATTTCCAGCCCGGCCATTTCCTCCCGGCACCGAACTGCGTCCTGAAGACCTTGCCACTGCGTCTGAAGCACGCTGTCCGGATCGAGCAGCCCTTCGAAGGCCACACCGGACCCGTGCAATTGCCCCAATGCCTCACCGAGTGCACGGGCCAGGATATAAGACGGCTGCTCCGAAAGATCGGCAGGGCTGCCGCTGACCTCGACGGCGCGGGTCACCAGAATACCGGCCTCCGCATCACAAAATACCGGCGGCACGGCAATTCCAGTCGCAGCGGCGAGCATCAGATTTCTTGCCTCTACCTTCCTGTCGATGTTGCCTGCCGCTTCCAGACGTGGAAGCCGCAGGAAGAACGTACCCTTCTCAGCCTCCAGCCTGAACACACGGTTTGTCAGCCCTGGCTGGGGCCGGGCTGACAGGGGAGCGCCACAAACACGACGCAGCGCCTGATGCCGTTCAAAGGCCTCCAGGATGTCCGGCAAAATGGTATCTGGCGCGTCAGAGGAAAGCTGTGGCACAAGCAGAAACAATCAAACGAAACAGAGGAGCTGGCCGGACGCCATGACGAACGTCCCATCGCCCCATATCATCATCACCTACTGCCGCCAATGCAATTGGCTGTTGCGCTCCGCATGGATGGCGCAGGAAATCCTGTCCACCTTCTCGGAAGAAGCCGGCGCTGTCACCCTTGTTCCGGGCACCGGAGGCATTTTCACAATCATCTGCGACGGTCAACTTGTCTGGGACCGCAAGACAGATGGCGGCTTTCCGGAGGCCAAGGTGCTGAAACAGCGGCTTCGTGACCTGCTTTGGCCGGAGAAGGACCTCGGCCACAGCGACCGTCAGGACAGGATAGACTAGGCCGGCCCCGCTCAAGTGAATTGACTTCTTGAAGTCGCGAATATGTATACTATGGCATCCGAAGCGCAGCTTTCGGCAAGAAACTTCGAGACAGGACGCATGAACCGGAGCCTTCATGCACATCAGGTTATCACTGTTATTTTTGGCACTACTATCGCTTGCCGGAGCAAGCACCAGTTCTGCAGTGGAAACCAGCGAACCTGAAATCGTCATCTATACCGAGGACTACAAACCGCTCTATTTCCCTGGTGAAGACGGGAAAATCTCGGGAACTGTCACCCAACTTGTACAAGATCTCGCCGATGAGGCCGGCATAACGGTCGAGATGCACATGCGGCCGTTCAAACGCGGGCTGAACGCGGTGGAGAGCAACGCCAACCATTGTTTCATGGCCCTGTGGCGCACTCAGGAACGCGAACCGAATTTCACCTGGGTCGGACCTTTGGAAATCGACGGATACGGCCTTTTTGCCTTGAAGGGCAGTTCCATAGAACTTTCGACAGTGGAAGACAGTTTCGGCTATTCGACCGGAGCCGTCGGCGGCTGGACCAGCACCAATGAACTTCAGGACGCCGGCCATCCCCATCTTGTGCTGGTGGATGAAGATGGGCTCAATGCGAACATGCTGCGGTCAGGTCACACCAAGCTCTGGCTGGGTGGCCTGATTTCGGCTCCCTATGTTGCGGCACAGGAAGGGGTGGAGATCGAGAAACTGCTGACCCTGCAGACCGTCGAACTTGCCCTGGCCTGCAACTCACATATCGACCAGTCCGTTACCGACCGCCTGCAGTCAGCCTTGAACGCGCGTCTTCAGAAAACGCCACAAAACAACCCCAAGCGATTGACGCAATAGACAATTCGTCTCTGCTGCAGGGCAACCACCTCGAAAAGTTGCATGACTTCAAAAAACTACTTTCCAAAGTCTTACCTGCACAACAAGCACACAAAAGACCGCCCATAATTAATGCAACTCTCTTTTGGGTCTTCTTAAAACTTTCAATTCAAAATGCTTTCGGCAAGACAACGTCCGGAGCTCAAGAATGAAGTTCGTGAACCTTCCTTTCAGGAAGACTGCAACCGAGCCCTCAGCAACAAGGCATGAGCGGGCCGGACAACCGACACGGCAGCGCCCCTTTTTCGACTGGCCGATCAAGACTCAACTGCAGATCGGCTTCGGCGCCATGCTTTTGTGCGCCATCGGGGTCGGTGCGGGGGGCTTGTTCGCAAGCTCGGAGGTCAAGAACTCGGTCACGGTGGCAAAGACCGCCAACGAACTTCTGGGGAGCGTCCCCCGGTTGCTGTCCCACGCCCAGACATTCAGTCGCGACGGCAGCAGCCAGACGGCGGAAGCGGTTGCTGCAGACATTGGCTTGATTTCGCAGGAAAGTCTCGCCTTGTCTGAAAGCCAGCCCCAGGCGGCAACGCAGTTCGCGAGCATCGTCGGCGATCTGGAGACAGGCTTTGCGACGCTGCGCGACACACGGCAAAGCCGTGACACAGCGGCTGCGAGCCTCGACACCCTCACCTCCGAACTGGTTGCAACCACCAACAAGGCCTTCGAGGAATACAAGGCCCTTGCCGCCTACAGATCCGCCCTTGCCATCACCAACGAAGGCAAGATGACCAACCTGTCCAACGTCAGCCCCCGGCTCAGCAACATGCGCATCACCACTGTGGTGCTGGCGCAGGAAGCCGAAACCTTTGCGGCAACACCAGACAAGACCCTGGCAAAGAAACTGGCGGACCGGGTGGATGCCCTCGACAAGGACGCGAAGGCGGTTCGCCGCACGGTGAAGACAGACACGATCAAGGACAGCGTCAAGGACCTCACCAAAAGCTCCAAGTCGTTTGAGAAGCTTTTGAAAGCGCACTTGAAGTCGCCGGAAGAGGACGCCTGGAAAAACAAACTGGAACCGGCCATCCTTGAACTGATCACCCTTGCCGACACGATCATCAAGGCCGCCGAAGCACCGATTGACGAACTGACGAAGGAACTGCGGGACTTCGACAAGGCCAGCGCCGATATCGCGCTTCTGTCGAACTACACCCAGAGTGTGGCGCGTAGCGTGCTCGGCGTCCGCAGCGCCTATTCAGACTATCTGAACACATCCTCGCAGGACGCCGCCGATACATTCCAGCTCTATCTGAGCGATGCCCGTACCGAACTGGGCAATCTGGACACGGTGCGAACCTCAGCCGGCAAGAACACGTCTGACAAGGCTCTGAATGATCTTCTCAATGGTCCTCTCAAGGCACTTGTTACCGCCGGCAGCGATGCCTTGCCGAAACTTGAAGCCACTTTTGCCGAAGTCGTCACCTCGACGGCGGCACTGCGCGCAAGCGAACAATCCTTTGCCGCCGCCGCCTCCTCCCTGACGGAACAGGCAGAAATCATCAGCGCCAATTCCGGTGCGACCGCATTGGCAAGCGCCGTCGGTGCTCAAACGCAGATCACCGTTACGCTTGCCCTGGCACTGCTTCTGGGCATCGCTTTCGTCGTATTGCTCTCCACTGCCATTATCCGCCCGATCCGGGGCCTGACCGGTGCGATGCTCAAACTGAGGGACGGCGATACGGCTCTCGACCTTCCGGCTGCCAACCGCAAGGATGAAATCGGCCACATGGCTCAGGCCGTCGCAACCTTCCGTGACCGGGAAATCGAACGGATGCGGCTGGAAGAAGAAACCCTTGCAAGCCAGGAAGGTGTCCGCCAGCGCCAGGCCACCGTCGATGCGCTTGTGGCATCGTTCCGTCAGGATATCGAGCAGGCTCTCGCCACGGTGACCGGCAATATGCATCAGCTCGACAACACGGCCGAGCAGCTTTCCGAAATTGCCCGCACGACGACAGGCAAGTCCGAAGACGTCAGCACCGCCTCCAGCCAAGCCAGCCAGAACGTCCAGACCATCGCGGCCGCCACCGAGGAACTCAGCGCTTCCGTTCAGGAGGTCGGCCGGCAGGTCAACGACACCCTCGTGCGCGTTGAGGAAGTTGCAGGAGCCACCCGCACTTCCAACGACCAGATCAAGGGCCTGTCGGCGGCCGCCGAACGCATCGGTGCCGTTGTCCAGCTCATCCAGGAAATTGCCGAGCAGACCAACTTGCTGGCGCTCAATGCGACCATCGAAGCCGCACGCGCCGGCGAAGCCGGGCGTGGGTTTGCCGTGGTTGCCTCGGAAGTCAAGTCACTGGCCGGTCAGACGGCCAAGGCAACAGAGGAAATCTCCAGCCAGGTGTCCGAAATCCAGCAGGCCACCAACGGCGCCGTGGACGCGATCAGCGCGATCATGGAAATGATGGAGTCCGTCAACGAAACCGCAGCCGCCATGGCAAGTTCCGTCGAACAGCAGGCCGGTGCCACCGCGGAAATCTCCACCGGCGTCTCCCAGGCTGCAGGCCAAACCGCAAGCGTATCGGAAAATATCGGCGATCTCTCCCGAGGCTCCAGCGAAACCAGTCTGTCGGCCCGTGAAGTGGAAGAAATCACCGGTGCAGCCACCCGGCAACTTGCCGAAGTCACCACACGGATCGACCGGTTCCTGCAGGATGTCGCAGCAGCCTGAGTTGAAGGTTCTGCAGAAACTGGATACCGGCGTCACCGGTATCCAATCACCTTGCACCTGACTGTCTTTAGTCATCCCGGACGCAGCGCAGCGAATATCCGGGATGACCACGGATTGTTTTATCTTGGCGGCAACGCTGTGTGACTACGTCCCCTTACGCTGCATCCTGTGCCTCAAACACCTCCCGGGCCGCGTTGAGGCCGTTGATCGCTGCCGGCAGGCCACCGTAGACGGCCATCTGCCAGATCGCCTCGACGACTTCCTTCCGGTCCGCACCGGCGGCAAGCGTGTGTTCAATGTTGATCTTGAGTTGCGGAGCCGTCTGCCCGCCAAGCACGGTCAGGGCCGCAATCGTGCACAACTGGCGTGTTTTCAGGTCGAGGCCCTCACGGGCATAGTGCCGGCCGTAAGCCCATTCGATCAGGCTTTCGGAAAATCCGGGCAGAAGATCGTCGTAACGATCGCTGAGAATGGCTTCCAGGTCGGGGTTAAGTTTCTGCGTCAGCGCGCGGCCGCGCTCCAGGGCGGTGCTCATGTTTCGGAGCTTCCTTGCTTGGCGGCGCACCGTGTTCGGTCCGGGCGCAGCTTTCGAAGGCCGGATCAACTGTCTCGCCCGCTTCCATCCTTCTGTAGCGATCAATCTTATCGTCCAGGACGTCCAGCATTTCGGTAAGCCGGGCAACATCGCCGGCAACCTTTCCCCTGTGCGCTTCCAGCAGCTTCCGGCGCTCCGTCAACGAAGCTTCGCCCTTTGTACGCAGGTCCGCGTAACGCAGCCGGTCCTTGATGCCCATACCGGTCGATTTCAGCCGGTCCAGGAAGTCGATCCACCTGAGGATCGTTGCATCGTAGACCCGCCGCCCACCACCGTCCCGCAAGGGACGCGGCAGAAGGCCGATCTTTTCGTAGTAGCGCAGGGTGTCGGTCGAAAGTCCCGATTTCTCGGCCAGGTCGCCAATCCGCATGTCAGTCTCCGAACGGAACGATTTCTCTCAGGTACCGGTTGGAGTGCACTCCAGGTCAAGCGTCTTTTTCAACTAAATCAAATCTGGCGACACGGAGTTGCATTGCTGACAGAGCTCAATCTCGTTCCGGTTCGGCCGTTTTCGAGGCATCCAGACCTGACGACGGCAAGACCCCACCTCGCGACGTCGTGAACTTGGGGTGAGTGTCAATCAATTGACTGATCGGTCAGTTAGAAATATCAATCGCGCATGACCACGACACGCGACACTCTCATCGACACGGCCACCGAGCTCTTTCTGGGACGCAACTTCGGTGCCGTCGGCACCACGGAACTCTGCAAGAGCGCCGGAGTGAACAAGGGAACGCTGTACCACTACTTCCCTTCGAAGTCGGATCTTCTGGCTGCGGCGATCGAGCGATATGCCACGTCTTTCGGACAAGCTTTCCGCGACATTGCCGACAGTGACGCAGCACCGGAAGAAAAGCTCCGCCAGCTCTTCGACGTTCCCGCTCGGGCAAACCGGGACTGGAAAGCCCGGTACGGCTTTGCACAAGGATGCCTTGTCGGAAACATGAGCCTGGAACTCGGGGCCGTCGATATCCCTGTACGCGAGGCCATCAAACATGCACTGACGACGTGGAAAGCCCCGGTCCGCGATATCCTGCACCAGCTCATCGAGGCCGGTTCACTCGCCAGGATCGATTGCGACAGGGGAGCGGATGTCGTCATCGGCCTCATTCAGGGTGGGCTTCTGCTGGCCAAGGCGCAGAACGACCCGTCGCACATCACCCTTCTCGCCCCCGGCGCCCTCTCCCATCTGAACAGCCTTAAACCCTAACCGCCGCGGGTTGCGGCAAACACTGGACGTCCGAGCACGTTTATCCCTCACTTGACTGGTCGGTCAGTTGACACACGAAAGGATACGACAAATGCCAAAAATGCTTCAAATCGAACCCAGCCAGGCAACAGGAGCCACGAAGGAGGCGTTTGACGAGGCCAAGCGGCAATTCGGCGGCGTCATCAATCTCTTCAAGGTCACGGGCAATGCCCCCAATGTGCTGAAGGGCTTCCTTGCGCTCAATGCCAGCGTCAACGACGGCATAGAACTGACGGGCAAGGAGATCGAACAGGTAGCCATGCTCGTTTCCGCACTCAATCGCTGCGATTATTGTGTCAACGTTCACATGAAAGTGGGCCAGATGCACGGCGGCAGCGAAACCGAGATGCTGGCCGCAATGGAAGGCCGCGCGGAGGATGCGCGGACACAGGCCCTGCTCGACTACGCAAATGAAGTCGTCCGCAATCGCGGCCAGGTGACCGCCCAGACGCTTGATGCGGTCCGGCAGGCCGGTTTTTCCGACAAGGCCCTACTGGAAACCATCGGGATCATCGGGATCTACACCCTGATCCAGTATGTGCGGCACGTGGCGGACCCGGAGCATGATTTCCCGCAGGTTACCCAATACGACGCACAGCAGATGGGCGCCTGAACAAGCGGCCCGGTCGCGTCAGCCCGATGACGCGACCAAACCCGACCAATGAACAGCCGCCACTTCACGATTGCCCAAACTTGAACGGGAGGAAGACGATGATCGACGTTCACCGAAAAAAAGCCCTGCCGGTCCATCCGGACCTGGTCCGACAGCTTGCAGGTGGTTTTGACCAGATCGGTGCATGGCATCCGGCCGTTGCGGACTGCAAGACGAGCGAAACACCTTCCGGAACGGTGCGCCACCTGACGTTGCCGGACGGCGCGATACTCCAGGAAGCTCGGACCGACGACGGAACGGTTCCCGGAACCTACAGCTACCGCATACTCTCTGGCCCCCTTCCCGTGCGCGACTACACTTCGACATTCCGGATCCTTGCGACCGGCAACGGCTGCGAAGTGGAATGGTCGGGAAAGTTCGATGCGGAAGGCGCTTCAGAAGATGAGGCACGTTCCGTGGTTGCCGGCATTTATGAAGCAGGACTTCAGGCACTGGCAGCGATGGTTGCCGGACAGTCCGGCAAGACCCTGCAACGCCGCAAGCCCTCCCCCTTGCCACAGGTGACCACGGTTCCGGAGATCCGTGCCGACGAAGCGCTGCGCGCTGTCTACGAAGACACCAAGGCCGTGCTGCAAGTGCCATGGATGGGCGTGGTGACGATGGCCTTTGCACAATATCCGAACTTCTACGCCACCTTGTGGGGCGGACTGCGAGACCTTGCCGGAAGCAGGGAATTCGTTGCAGCCTGCACCGAGCTGAGATCATGTGCAGAGCAGGAAGTTGCCGCCTTTTCGGTTCCGGAAATTACAAGGGATTTGCGCAAACGCGGGTATGCGGATCAGGAACTCGAGCGGATAAGAGACGAGATCGAGGTCTTCTCCCACGGCAACATGCCCTATCTCCTGATAGCGACATCTGCCCGGCTTCTGATCGAGAACCATGACCTTGCTGAAAACAGCACCATTTCACCCCACGATGGCGAACACGGGCCGCGGCGACTGGGGGCACCGGTGCTCATGGAAATGCATCACGTCGACAGCCAGACACGAGATGTCTACGACGACATCATGCGCACGCTCGGCCTGCCGTTCGTGAACACCGACTATCGTGCCCTTGCCCGCTGGCCGAGCTACTTTCGCCTCGCGTGGAATGCACTGCGTCCTCAGATCGAAACCACCGACTATGACAAGGCCTGCGAACGCGTTCACGACTGCGCGGTCAACCTTGCCCGGACGTTGCCCAACCCTGGCGGACTGACACCGGAAATCCTGCAAGCGGCGATTGCCCGGGACACCAACGCGCAGCCGGTTGGCGATGTGGTGCGGCTGTTTCAATGGTTGCTGCCGGGCCTGATCGTCAACGTCGAGGCCTTTCGCCAACAATTGATTTCGGAAAAGTCCAATTGAAAAAAAGCGGCCGGCGGGACTTGCCCGGCCGGCCGTTGGAAAGGCCCCAAACAGGAGCGCTTTGAAGGTCGATCCGGCGAGGCGGTTTCCACCGCCTTCGCCTTAACGGCTGCAGGTGCCGTCTTGGTTCTGTTAAGCGAACCACCAGCGTTCGACGGCGCGGAAACCGTCCAGGGTCCAGTTGGCGGCAACCTTTTCCGGATGCTGGACCTTTTCGTTGTGCGCCATGACATAGCTGGCGAACATCGGAATAATCACACCACCGTCAGTGCGCACCAGGTTCTGCATTTCGCGGTACATATCGGCGCGCTTGGTTTCATCAAGCTCGGAACGTGCCGTCTTCAGCAACTGGTTGAAACGCTCGTTCTCCCAGTAGGTATCGTTCCAGGGAGCGCCTGACGCATAGGCCACGGAGAACATCCAGTCTTCCGTCGGACGTCCGCCCCAGTAGACCGCGCAGAACGGCTTTTTCATCCACACATCGGACCAGTAACCGTCATTCGGCTCGCGCGTCGGCTTGATGTTGATGCCGGCCTTGCTCGCGCTGTTTGAATAAAGCACGGCCGCATCGACGGCACCGCCGAAGGCCGCATCAGCTGCTGAAAGGCTGACGTCAAGGGAATCGAGACCGGCCTGCTTCAGGTAGTATTTCGACTTGTCGGGATCGTAGGTGGTCTGTTCCAGGTCGTCCGCGAAGAAGCGGTTTGACGGGCTGATCGGATGATCGTTCCCAACAGCCCCGTAGCCGAACAGGATCTTGTCGACCAGTTCCTGGCGGTCGACAGCATATTTCAGCGCCATACGTACATTGTTGTCGCTAAAGGGCGCCGTGCGCGTGTCCATCGCAAACGTGTAGTGCTGCGTGCCCGTGGTCGACAGGATCGTGACGTTCGGCGACCGTTTGAACAGACCGACGGTCTTCAGGTCCACCTGATCGATGACATCGACATTGCCGGTCAGGAGTGCTGACTGACGCGCTGCAGGGTCAACGATGGTCAGCAGCTTGACATCGTCGAAATGCGCCCGGTCGGTCTTCCAGTAGTTCTCGTTCCTGGTCAGCTCGGCAATGACACCCGGCTGGTAGTTGGTGACCTTGTAGGGACCGCAACCGTCGCTGCTGGTCGGATCGATCTTGCCATCGGAGGATTTCATGATCGGCAAGTGATAGTCGCTGACCACGAACGGGAAGTCGGCATTGCCCGCTTCCAGCGTGAACACGACGCTGTCGCCGTCGACGCTGATGTCCTTGATGGGGTCGACGAAAGGCTTCGCCGCCGAGGTGCTGTTTTCGCCGCGGTGATAGTTGATCGAGGCCACCACGTCTTCCGGCTTGACCGTGCCGCCGCTGTGATACTCGATCCCCGGGCGGATCTTGAAGGTCCAGACCGTGGCATCGGGAGACGGCTCCCAGCTTTCCGCCACTTCGCCCACCAGGGTACCATCTGCGGTGATCTCGATGAGGTAGCCATGACGGGACGTGGCGAACACCTGCACGAAGACATTGTCCCAGGTGCCCGGATCATAGTTTTCACTGGTGTTGCCGGCGGCGATGCCAACCCTGAACGTACCGCCCTTCTTGGGTTGCGCGGCTGCCGGACCGATCGCGAACTGACCGGCAACAGCCGCTCCGCCGATCGCTGCCGCACCTTGCAGGATGCTGCGCCGGGAGACCCCGGACTGCAGGATGTGCTTGTTAAGATTTCCCATTTTCATGTCCCCTCTTTTTGATGTCCTCATTATGGAAATGACGCCGCGTGAACGTGTCCGCGCGAAAGAAATCTGCCCTGAACGTCCTTGACCCGGACAGAATTGCCAGCCACCAAGACGCCTGTTTTCCATACTATGCCGTTTTTGATTGATCGCTCAATTAAAAAAAAGCTAACACTTGCGGCAAGGTCCTCACCCGCGGTGGAGAAGCAGCATGGGAAAGCGCAAGAACATCCTGATCCTGATGGTCGACCAGTTGAACGGAACCTTGTTTCCGGACGGCCCGGCGGAGTTTCTGCACGCACCAAACCTGAAGAAACTTGCCGCCCGTTCGATTCGCTACGAGAACACCTACACCGCTTCGCCCCTCTGTGCGCCGGCACGCGCAAGCTTCATGTCCGGCCAGCTGCCACGCCGTACGGGCGTCTACGACAATGCCGCCGAATTCGCCTCCGACATCCCGACCTATGCCCATCATCTGCGCCGCGCCGGTTACACCACCTGCCTGTCCGGCAAGATGCATTTCGTCGGTCCGGATCAGATGCACGGCTTTGAGGAACGATTGACCACCGACATCTACCCTGCCGATTTCGGCTGGACGCCGGACTACCGCAAGCCGGGCGAGCGTATCGACTGGTGGTACCACAACATGGGGTCAGTCACGGGCGCCGGCATTGCCGAGATTTCCAACCAGATGGAATATGACGACGATGTCGCCTTCCAGGCCGTGCGTAAGATCCACGACTACGGCCGCGGCAAATACGACCGCCCGTTCTGCCTGACGGTCAGCTTCACCCACCCGCACGATCCTTATGTCGCCCGCCAGAAGTACTGGGATCTCTACGAGGACTGCGAGCACCTGCTGCCGCAGGTTCCGGCGATGGACTACGACGACCACGACCCGCATGCAAAGCGCATCTTCGATGCCAACGACTGGCGCAACTTCAACATCACCGAAGAAGACATCCGCCGCTCGCGACAGGCCTATTTCGCCAACATCACCTATCTGGACGACAAGATCGGCGAAATCCTGCACGCGCTCGACGCGATGGACCTGACCGAGGACACCACTATCCTCTTCGTTTCAGATCATGGCGACATGCTGGGCGAGCGCGGCCTGTGGTTCAAGATGAACTTCTTCGAAGGCTCGGCCCGCGTGCCCCTGATGGTTGCCGACGCGGATCTCGCGCCGAAGCACATTTCCGATCCGGTCAGCACGCTCGACGTTCTGCCGACCGTCTGCGACCTCGCCGGCATCGACATGAGCGAGATCATGCCCTGGACCGACGGCACCAGCCTGGTTCCGCTGGCAAAAGGTGAAGCCCGTACCGCACCGGTGCTGATGGAATATGCCGCCGAAGCCTCCTACGCCCCGCTGGTCGGCATCCGGGAGGGCGACTGGAAATACATCCACTGCGAACTCGACCCGCCGTTGCTCTTCAACGTGACGGACGACCCGCACGAACTGACCAACCTCGCCGCCGACCCGGCGCATGCCGCAACCGCCGTGCGCTTTGCCGAGATCGCCGGAAAGCAATGGGACATGGCCGCTTTCGACGACGAAGTGCGCCAGTCCCAGGCCCGCCGCTGGATCGTCTACGAAGCCCTGCGCAACGGTGCCTATTTCCCCTGGGACTACCAGCCCCTGCAAAAAGCCTCCGAACGCTACATGCGCAACCACATGGACCTGAACATCGTGGAAGAAAGCCAGAGGTATCCGCGGGGAGAGTGAACCCGCTTTCTTCCTGGACCGGCTCGCTTACCCTTGTCATCCCCGCGCAGGCGGTGAACCGGTAAGCCTCTGATCGCTTGTGTTTCCACTTCCCAGCGACACGGACTACTGGATCCCGGTCTTGGCTGCGCCAAACCGGGATGACAAAGATCAGTGTCGCGGCCACGCCTGCCACTGTTCCCCAGAGCTCACCACACCCTCCTTGTCATCCCCGCGCAGGCGGGGATCCAGTAAGCCCCTGACCTCTTGTGCTCCCACTTACCGGCAACACGGAATACTGGATCCCGGTCCTGGCTGCGCCAAACCGGGATGACAAAGATCAGTGACGCGGCCACGCCTGCCTTTGTTCCCCAGAGTTCACCACACCCTCCTTGTCATCCCCGCGAAGGCGGGGATCCAGTAATCCTCTGACCTCAAAATTTTCCAGATACCCCCCCCACGGGCACCGCGATCTCCGATCCTGGCCCTGCCGAAGCAGGGCCACACCGTGCGAGAAACCAGTTCACACAGAGCTTCCCGGTCGACACACGGCGAGAGGTAATGGAAGCTCTGGTGGATCGATTGTCTACGGAGGTCCCGATGCGATTGCCGACGCTACTCACGGCGCTCTTCTTCCTGCTCATTGCACTTCCCGCCAGCGCACAGACCTACAACGTCGAGGCCGGGCCGATCTGGAACAATGGTGACGCGCAGGCGAAGTGTCCGCGTGTCTGCGGCGGGCTGGGAGCGCGCTGGAATGGGCAGTGGCATACGACGGTACAGGGGCAGATGTCGGTCTGTTCGTGTGAGAAGGCCAGCCCGGGACGTGAAATCCAGGCCGGGCCGATCTGGAACTACGCCGATGCGCAGGGCAAATGCCCCGACATCTGCTTTGGCAACGGCCTTAGCTGGAGCGGCCAGTGGCGTACCACCGTGCAGGGTCGCATGTCCGTTTGCGACTGCCGCTAGCCCGCCCGTGGCCAGGCGGACGCGACCGGGTGTTACTTCGTACAGCCGTTGACATCCGCAGCGCAGTAGAACCCTTCGGAGGAATTGCCGCAGCAATAAAGGAAACCGGGCGAGTCGCAGTAATACTCCGATGAACCGCAACGACCGGCGACCTGCATCAACGGGCCCTTGTCGGTCGATGACCCCGGCAGTTCCACGGCGCCGGACAGGCGCGGCGACATGTTGGGCACCGGCGGCACCTCAAGCCCGCCATCCAGGCTTACAAGAACAACCTTGGCCGCTGTCAGATCCGACTGATGGGTCAGGTCCAGTGGATCGGCCCCTGCCGGGGTTACCGCGTAAAACATGCCGGTCATCAGCGTGATTTCAACAATAGTTCTCAGTCTCATCTTTCGCCTCCTCCGCGCAAGATGCAGCTTGTCTTCCAGTGATCTGATGGAGCCGATTATAGCACGAGACGGAAACCTCGAATATTCAGCAAACTACGCAGCACGCAAAAGATTTACAAAGAGAAACAACAGCCTCACGTGGGCACATCCCCCTTTGAAGCTGTAATTTCCGGCGCGTGTGCCCGGGCCTCCGACGCGCCCAAACGTGGTGAAATTCCCGCCGAAAAGACGCCCAAAGCCCTGCCGCAAACCTGGTCAGACAATATTTTTTGCACCCCTGATTTCGAACAAATTTCCGCCGCAATCCGAGCGTTGAATCCACGACAGCAGGGTCAAGCGCGTCCCGCGTAAGCCACTCACCAGGCAGTGCTTTTGGACTTCCCAAGGCATGAGATGGATAGAGAACCCAAGCCGTCATGACATTGGCAACAAGCCGTCATGGCCGCGAAGCCACTGCACCTTCAAACATCTCTGTCCTTGAAAGGATATCTGCAATGGCCATTCGCGGCTTTGTCCTTGGTGCTGCCTTCCTTGCTGCCGGCCTGGTGCCCGCAGCTGCCGACAGCGTGACCGCTACCGTCGAGACCTGGAACCCGGCAACCCGTACGCTTGTTCTGAGCGACAAGACACAGTTCCAGACAATTTCCAGCTCCGTCGCAGTGCCGGACACCCTGGCTGCG
The DNA here is from genome assembly GCF_009363335.1 of Labrenzia sp. THAF191a. Lineage (GTDB taxonomy): Bacteria > Pseudomonadota > Alphaproteobacteria > Rhizobiales > Stappiaceae > Roseibium > Roseibium algicola. The sequence goes on along the minus strand of NZ_CP045333.1, from coordinate 3,018,537 downwards.
GGAAAGACCGTCACCATTCTCTACAACGGCTCGGAAAACGGCGTCGACTCGATCCTCTCCATAGAGGTTCAACCGTAAGCCAGCGTCATGCCACAGCGACGCGAACTTGCCTCGACCTGACGGCGCCTGGCGGTGTGCCGCCTTCATTTTCCAGGATCCGCGACGCCCCTGAGACCGGATCCTGACGCCCCTTTTGCACAAGGAGACGTGAATGCCAAAATGGCTCATCGCGATTGCGACGGCGCCGTTGTTGCTGACTTTGCCCCCGCACAGCCTTCGGTCCGCGCTCGCAGATGAAATCGCAGGTACGATCCTGTCCATCGATCCCTTCGAAGGCCTGTTTTCCCTAGAAGACGGGTCCAGGTTTATTCTGACCGATACGCTCAGTTCGCAAGATCTGATGATCGGATCGGAAGTCCTGATCACCTTCACGACAACAGTGTCCGGCGACCGCCTGGTGACCGCACTCCAGGTCGTGAACTGAACTGCCCGGCATCTCGCCCTGTCATTCTCACTATCCGGACAGGGCGAACGCCAGCCCGATACTGGCCAGGGCCCCATCAGACGGCCAATGTCCAACTTTTCCATCGGCCCGCACCACCTGCCCTTCGCGGGCCGATTTTTTTCTGATCTTCATCCACCGACCTCCGCCTGTCGGCGGACTTCCTGACAGCCTTATGTCAGGAGACTGACAGGAAGTGGCAAAAAGCGGAACAAACCCGCAACCACCCCCTTTCCTCACGCGTGCAACCGGACCATATTGCGGCCATGAGCAAGCGCCCGACCAAATCCTCCTCCGACGACACGACCTCTGCTGACGGCTTCGGCGAAGCTCCCCAGAAGTCACTTTCGGGAACGCCCCTGTCCGGATCGATCAGTGATTGGGCAGCGGAAATATCGCAGGAAGCAGACAAGCCGGAGCCCAGGAAGGCAGCCCCCCGGAGCGCTGGTGAGGGAAAAGAGGATCGGAACGACGGTGCACCGTCACGGAAGTCAGGCCGCAAGGCCGGGGCCAACGTGAGTGCGAAAAAGGAAAAGCCAACCAAGTCGTCACGCGGCACCTCCATCGGCAAGGCAGACAGCGCCCGCGAACGCGCGGCAGGCGGCCTCAACCCGGTGGCCGGTCTCGACATGTCGCTGGAAGAGGCCGAAAGCCTCGAAAAGCAGCTCAAGCAGCACCAGAAAGACAACAAGAAGAAGAACAAGGAAAGCAAGTACGGTGAGCTGACCGGCAACCAGGGTGCCACGGCGACCGTCGAAGCGCTGTCCGCGTTGATCGAAAGCGGTAACCCCCTGCACAAGAACGGCGAGCTCTGGGTGCCGCATCGGCCGGAGCGTCCGGAAAAGTCCGAAGGCGGTGTGCCGATCGTCCTGAAGTCCGCCTATGAGCCCAAGGGCGACCAGCCGACCGCCATTGCCGACCTGGTGGAAGGCATGGAAAACGGCGACCAAACGCAGGTTCTGCTCGGTGTCACCGGCTCGGGCAAGACCTACACCATGGCGCAGGTGATTTCCCGCACCCAGCGCCCTGCGCTAATCCTGGCGCCCAACAAGACGCTGGCGGCCCAGCTCTACGGCGAATTCAAGTCGTTCTTCCCGGACAACGCGGTCGAGTATTTCGTTTCCTACTACGACTACTACCAGCCGGAAGCCTATGTGCCGCGCACGGACACCTATATCGAGAAGGAAAGCTCGATCAACGAGCAGATCGACCGGATGCGCCACTCCGCCACCCGCTCGCTGCTGGAGCGCGACGACGTCATTATCGTCGCCTCGGTGTCCTGTATCTACGGTATCGGCTCGGTCGAAACCTACACCGCCATGACCTTTGCCATCGAGGTTGGCGAGCGCATGGACCAGCGCCAGCTGATCGCCGATCTTGTGGCCCTTCAATACAAGCGCAACGATGCCGCTTTCCAGCGCGGCACCTTCCGGGTGCGCGGCGACACCATCGAGCTGTTCCCGGCCCACTATGAGGACACGGCGTGGCGCATTTCCATGTTCGGCGACGAGATCGAGTCGATCACCGAGTTCGATCCGCTCACCGGGCAGAAGTCGGGCGAGTTGAAAAGCGTCAAGATCTACGCCAACTCGCACTATGTCACGCCCAAGCCGACGCTCAACCAGGCGATCAAGTCGATCAAGGACGAACTCAAGCACCGGCTTGAGGAGCTGAACCAGCACGGCCGCCTGCTGGAGGCGCAGCGGCTGGAACAGCGCACCATGTTCGATCTGGAAATGCTGGAAGCCACCGGCTCCTGCGCCGGCATCGAGAACTATTCCCGCTATCTCACCGGCCGCAAACCGGGCGAGCCGCCCCCCACCCTGTTCGAATATCTGCCGGACAACGCCATCGTCTTCGCCGACGAGAGCCACGTCACGATCCCGCAGATCGGCGCCATGTACCGGGGCGACTTCCGCCGCAAGGCGACGCTGGCCGAATACGGCTTCCGCCTGCCGTCGTGCATGGACAACCGTCCGCTACGCTTCGAGGAATGGAACGCCATGCGGCCGCAGTCCATCGCGGTGTCGGCAACTCCCGGCTCCTGGGAGATGGACCAGTCCGGCGGTGTCTTTGCCGAGCAGGTCATCCGCCCGACCGGGCTGATCGATCCGCCGGTGGAAATCCGCCCGGCTACCAGCCAGGTCGATGACCTTCTGGGTGAAGTGCGCGAAGTGGCCCAGAAAGGCTACCGCACGCTGGTGACCACGCTCACCAAGCGCATGGCCGAGGATCTGACGGAATATCTGCATGAAAACGGCGTGCGCGTACGCTACATGCACTCCGACATCGACACGCTGGAACGCATCGAGATCCTGCGCGACCTGCGCCTCGGCGCTTTCGACGTGCTGGTCGGCATCAACCTGCTGCGCGAAGGCCTCGACATTCCCGAGTGCGCGCTGGTCGCGATCCTGGATGCGGACAAGGAAGGCTTCCTGCGCTCCGAGACCTCGCTGATCCAGACCATCGGCCGCGCGGCGCGTAACGTCGACGGCAAGGTGATCCTCTACGCCGACAATATGACCGGTTCCATGGAGCGGGCGATCGCCGAAACCAACCGGCGCCGCGAAAAGCAGCTCGCCTACAACGAGGAAAACGGCATCACCCCGGAAAGCGTCCGCCGCTCCATCGGCGACATTCTGGAAAGCGTCTACGAGCAGGACCACGTCACCATCGACGCCGGCTTCGCGGAGGAAGGTAACCTCGTCGGCCACAACCTCAAGGCCCATATCGAGGATCTGGAAAAGCAGATGCGCGATGCTGCGGCCGATCTCGACTTCGAGACCGCCGCCCGCCTGCGCGACGAGATCAAGCGCCTGCAGGCGACCGAACTCGCCGTCGCCGACGACGCCATGGCCCGCCAGTCCGACGTCGACGGCAAGACCGGCGGCTACAAGGGCGACCGCAAGTTCGGCGCCGGCGGCACCAAGGAAGGTGCTTCGGGCAAGAAGAAACAGACCGCCCGCGACAAGGCCCAAGCCGCCAAGGACCGGAACGCGCTGCCCGCCCCCAGCGCCAAGGTGCGCAAGAACACCCTCGACGAAATGACCGTCGGCCGTACGGAAGTCCCCCTCGGCTCGTCAGACCCGGTCAAACCGCTGGTGCGGGCAAAGATCGGCGCGGGGTCCTACGAGGATCCGGCCGAGGAGAAACGCAACCGCGGACGACCGAAGAAAAGCGGGCGTCCGGGGCGGTAAAGAAATCCCCCGGTTGGAGGGTAATCTCGGAGGGTAATCAAAGGCTCGACGGACCGGGATGACGACGCTTGGATTGATCGCATCGCCCTGCTTTGTCGTCATCCCATGGCTTGACGATGGGATCCATGCCCTGACGGAGCCCAACACAGAAGCTTCGTTTGTCGAATAGACACGGCATGGATTGCAGGGTCGAGCCCTGCAATGACGGTGGAAGCCTGAAGCTGTGAGGCGACCGAAGCCTCTCCTCCGCTCCGTCATTCCGAACAAGCGCAGCGGAGCTGCGCGACGATCCGGAACCCAGAGCATCAGCGCGAGCAGAGCTTGCTCCTTAGTCCTCTCTACCTAGAAATTGAGCGCCTCTGGCGCAGATTATGTCTGGATCCCGGATCTGCGTTCGGCGTTGCCTCACTTGTCCGGGATAACGAATGGGTGGGGTTGAGGCTGCGGGTATCCAGGAAAACCGAGCAGTCTGCGTGGCACTTTACAAAAGCGCCGACGACGATAGGTCCAGCCATTCCGGATTGCTGCTTTCAATGAGATCGATCTTCCAGCTGCGCCGCCATTTCTTCAGCTGTTTTTCCCGAAGGATCGCCTCATCCATCCGTTCAAAAAGTTCTGCATGAACAAGCCTGGCAACCGCGTACGTTTTCGAAAAGCCTTCGATCAGGCCGTTCTGGTGCTCGTAGAGGCGGCGCGGCAGGTTGGTGGTCACGCCGATATAGAGCGTGCCGTTGCGGTTCGAGGCGAGAATGTAGACGGCAGCAGGCATGGTGCGACTATTCCGTGCATCGCCAAGCCTTGCAAGAAACAAGGTCATGCCTTTGGCATGAAATATGTCTGGGTTCCGGATCTGCGCGCAGCTGCGCTACGCTTGTCCGGAATGACAGCCGGGTGTGGTCAGGGAGGGGTAACTCTGACGGTAAATCCGTTTTCAAAGCTGCCCCATCGCTCCCTAGGGCTCGGACGCCTGAGAAGTGTGGCGAGCTTTTCCTCCCCACCGTCATTCCGGACAAGTGCAGCAAGGCTGCACGCTGATCCGGAACCCAGCGCATCAGTGCGAGCGCAGCTCGCTCACCTTCCGCCGAAAGACGTCAAGCTCAGATGCCCTTGAACAGCACGCCGGCAGCCAGCACGGCCCAGGAACCGATCAGCAGGTGGACGGTGGAAACGCCGATGCTCGGAACGGCGACGCCCAGCATGGGGAGCACCGCGACAACGAAAAGGGCCAGAGAAATCAGGAAAACGATAATGGAAGGGGGTGTCAGTCGCATGAAGACCTTCGAAAATGGTTCTGTCGTTCGCCCTGCCGGGCCGTTCGCCTATGGAGGGGTGGACAGGCGGATCGTATCAATCCCGGACCACCCGGAGAATTCCGGCGCGGACCGATCTGTGCGGCCACTTGAGCCGGGCCATCAGGAATTGTCAATGTCAGTTATGGCAAGGATGGTGCCTTCCCACATCTGACGAGGCCTTCCTGTCCCGGGCCCGGTTCGTGGCCGGAAACGCGGCGCCAATAAACTGGCGCCGCGCCGCTATCCTGTTACCTGCGCGCGCTTAACAGCGGCGTGATGTTGCGGATCGTCACGCGGCGATTGCGCTCTTCAGCGCCTTGCGTATCGACCTTCAGATAGTCCTCGCCATAGCCCTGAACGACCATGTTCTCCGGCGACACGCCATAAATGTCCGCCAGAATACGGGCGACGGTTTCAGCACGTCGGTCTGAAAGGGCGAGATTGGAAACATCCGAGCCGACAGCATCCGTGTGGCCTTCGATCAACAGCACCGTCGTCGGGTCCTGATCGATCAGGGCCTGGGATGCGCGGGCGATGTCCTCAAGTTGCGGAACCTGGCTCTGGCGCACCACGGCACTGCCGGTGTCGAAGGTGATCGTGTCGAGATCCACCCGGCGCACCTTGTCACGCAGGCGTTCATTTTCACGAATGTCGCGCAGGGAATAGGCCTGCTCCACCTGCTCCACCGGCGGCGCAGTGAAGGTCTGATAGATCTCGTCATAATTCGCCCGGCCCGCCGGAACGATGTAACGATCGCGCGGGATGCCGATTTCCAGCGGCGGCAGCTCGCGGTCGTAGTTACGGCGGCGGTGGTTGTATTCGCGATTGTCGATCAGCACATACTCGCGGCCATCCGGCAGAAGGCGTGAGCGGTAAAGCACATAGCCGCCCTCGTCGCGAATGGTGATGATCTTCACACCGTTGGTGCGGGTGACGGTCTCGCGTGTGCGGCCGCCACGCAGGCGTTCGGCGTGGAACTCGTCATCGCCATAGCGCAGCAGGCTGCTTTCGTCCTTGCGCACGAAATATTCGCCGTCCCGCTCAACGATGATACGGTCACCCTGATCCTCGACCACCTTGCCGCCAAGGGCCGGGATCAGCATGCCGACGCCGACACCAACAGCCGCGGCACCAAGCAGTTCCAGCCTGCGGTCGCGAGCTTCATCACGGCGGCGTTCTTCTTTCGCCTTGATTTCGGCCCGCTGCGCTTCCGTGGCGTCGTCCGAGACGACAGCCGCCGGTTCTTCCGCCGGTGCGGCCGCCTGGGCCGCGATCGGCTCACCCGGCTCTTCGGTTACGGTTTCATCTGCCGCGGTGGCTTCGACCGGGGCGACAGCAGGTGCTACCTGTTCAGAAGCCTGCGGCTGTTCGGCGGTTTTCTGATCGGCGCCAGCCTCATCGGTGGCGGTTTCTTCAGCTGCCGGCTCTGCTGGGGCGGTTTCCTCGGCGCTCTTCTCGGTGCTTTCCTGCTCGACGGGCTCCTCGGACGCGGGAGCTTCAGTCGAAACGGCATCCGCTGGCTGTTCTTCCACCTGCGGTTCCGTGCCCTCCGCGGCATCCGCCTGCCCGGCATCAGCCGGCTGCTCTTCCACCGGTTGTTCGGATGCCGGCTCGGCCGAGGTCTCTTCTGCGGGCGCAGCTTCTTCGACAGGCGCTTCCGGCTTTGCCTCCGGCGCGGTCGTTTCTTCTGCGGTCAGGGGTTTTTCCACCGGTGCGGTTTCTTCAACCGGAGCGGCAGGTTTTTCGGCGGGAGCTGCCTCTTCCACGGGGACTGTCGGTTTCGCCTCAGGCTGCGCATCTTCTGTCGCAACGGGCTCAGTCGCGGCAGGTGCCGGCTCTTCTGTCTGGGTTTCCTGAGCAGCTTCGGGGGCAGCTTCTTCCATCGCACCTTCTTCAGGTGCCGGCTCGGCAGGGGCTTCTTCAGCCGGAGCTTCCGCGGCAGGAGCGTCCGCAGCAGGTGCTTCTGCGGCGGGAGCTTCTTCGGCAGGCACGTCAGTGGCCGGCGCTTCTTCCGCAGGTGCGGCTTCCTGGTTCTTGCAGGCCTCCTGATCCGGATTGGCCGCGCAATCGACAGTCGTCTCCTGTGCACGCGGCAGGCCCGGCTGCAGCGGCAGGCCGATCGCCAGGACAAGCGCCATGGCCGTTGAATTTCGAAGCAATCTCGACGTCATTCTTTTCATCCTCTCGCCCCCCAACGAACTTTCCCGAACCGATCACGGCCTGGAACACTCGATGGAAAACAAGTGACCGGGGCTTTTGTTCCAACGTCATTTTCGCGGATGCGGTTGTGCCCTGGCGGCACCTCGACTTTCCGTACATCCGTCTTACCCCCGATTGACTTGCGGTCGCGCAGCGCCATGCGATCCATGTTTCCTTCGATCCGTCGCTGGACGATCGACGAGATGGGGGATTAGAGATTTCGCGGGAGGGGCTGAAAGGAACCTTTGCCCCGAAACACCACAGTCATTCCGGACAAGCGAAGCGCAAGCCGAGAGCGGGTCTGGAATGGCGGTCTGATTGATACTTTGGGCGGGCCTATTGCTTTTCCGGAAACAGCCCATGAAAGACTGCACACTGGACCATCAGGACGCCGTTCATGGTCTGGGCATTCATGTCGACGACGATTTCCGCATAGGCCGAGTGCGATCCCATGATGGTTTCAAGCTGGAGCTTGCATTCTTCAATGTCGCCGTCTGTCTCGATCGCCAGATCGGTTGTTTCCCCACTGCCGATGTTGAGCTTCAGGGACAGGACAAGCGGGTCTTCATCGGCATGATTGCCTTCAGCAACGGCCAGAATATCGCTGCCCGCAATCCTGTAGGTGTGAAACACCTGATAGGCACTGGCAGGGGGGTACGAAAAGAAAAACAGAGCAAGGCCCAACAGGAATGTCTTCTGGAAAATACGCATATCTGTCTCCGCGGAAACCTTGTGAAATCCCCGGCATTTCGGCGGATACGGCAAGTGACGTCAACTGCAATCAGTGAAGATTGAGACAACCCGGCCCGGATTTAACGGGGGACTGCCGGCAGAACGAAAAACAGGACGATGGCGATCGCGAAAGCTGACAGCGCCAGTAGATAGAGCCGCGCGATGCGGCGGCGTCCGGGCTCAGCCTCGTCACCAAACCCGCCAGGCGTGAACATCCGTTTCCACATGCCAACGCCCTTCAGCGGCGAGAACGCAGCCTCTTCCAGAAGGTTGAGACGCTTGATGAACAGAAGAGCGCTCACATAGCCGGCAATCATCAGGAGAAATGCCAGCGTCATGAAGGTCATGAAGATCAGATACGCAGGTGTCATGCCCTCTCTCCTTCCAACTTCGGAACGGCCCGCAATCAGTCTTTGCGGCATGTGCGGGCCGTTGCAACCCGCCACAATTGTTAACCATAGGTGCAAATCCGTTAAAATGCCGGGGATATCTGTCTTTTGAGGGTAACACTTCACACTGTATTCTGCGGTCAGCTTGCCCTGAGTCGTTGAAACCGCCAGCGCTTATGGGTTAATAAAGAGTTAAAGTTTTGCGTATCTTTCGCCGGGCGGCGCCGGCGGGAAAGTCAGGAGACAGGAATGGGCATTTTCTCGAAATCCTCGCGCCCCGGCGGTGACCAGGAGCAGCGGGTCGAGACCGTGAAAGAGGCAAGCGAAATTCAGGAAACCGCGCAGGCTCCTGAAAAGAGCAATATCGAGCATCTTTCCCCGTTCGCCCTGAAAATGCAGGAAAAGATGAACCATCTGGACGGGCTCAAGTCCCGCATCGGCGGTCTGAACCAGACCTTCGAACAGATGGCTGCGTTCGCTGCGGAAAGCCAGACGTCGATCCGCCTGATGGCCGAATACCTTGAAGGCTCCCGAACGACCGTGGAAACCGAGGTCCGGCTGAAATCCGAAAACGCCAAGATCTCCACCGACCTGCTTGACGCCGAACACAAGGTCCGGACGCTCACCACCCAGCTGGAAGATGCCCAGGCCGAAGTCCATTCCCTGCGCAAGCGTGCAACAGAGACCCGCACGGCGCTGGAAACCGCCCGTAACGACATCGTCTCCATTCGCGACAACAACAAGAAGGTCAACGAGGAATACCGGCTGCAGAGCGCCAAGCTTGTGGAAGCCAATTCCCAGGTGTCTGATCTCTCCGGCAAGCTCAACGACCTCAAGGCCAAGTTCGAGACGCTGGAAAAACATGCCGAGAGCCTCGGTTCGGATCTGGAAGCGGTTCGTCACCGCGAAAAGGAACTGCAGCAGAACCTGTCCGAAAGCGCCAAGCTGCTTGAAGACGAAATCCGCAAGAACAACCAGGTCACCAGCGAGCTGGAAGCGGTAAAGCGCGAAGTCGGCGAATTCCGCAACGACAACATCGACCTCAAGTCTCATCTGGATGTTGCCAATCAGGAACTGGCCTACGCCAAGAGCCGGCTTGAGGAAGAACAGCGCAAGCACGACAACGAGGTCTATGCGCTGAACGCTGAAATCGAAAACCTCTCGTCCCAGCGCCGCATCGGCGCCCAGTCTCTGCAGGAGATGGCGCGCGAGAACTCCACGCTGAAGGAACGCAGCCGCGATCTTCTCAAGCGCATGCAGGAAATCGAACATCTGCTCGACAGTGCACAGAAGAACCACGAAAAAGACCGCAACGAGCTGATGGCGACCACCGCCAAGCTGCGTGAACTGAACCTGCGCTACAACTCGGCTCTGACGGACCTGAACCACCAGCGCAACCAGAACCAGAAATACGCCGACAATCTGGAAGACCTGATCGAAGAGAACAAGCGTCTGCAGCGTTACAAGATCCAGGTCGACACTGCCAACGAGCAGATCGTCCAGCTGAAGTCGGTCATCGTGAACTATCAGATGGCAATGGAAGGCCGCGGTCCGGCCGAAGAACTCGGACTGACCGAAGGCTACGATCCGGCTGCCGAGCTTGGCATTACCGAGCCGCTTTCGAACGAGTTCGAACCGATCGACATTGACGGCGACGGATCCGACGACGACGGTCCGGACGACAACACCCCGAACGGCGGCGACGACAAGATCGTCAAGCTGCGCGACTGACGCAGCCCTCTGTCCGGCATTCGTCATCCGGCCGCAGATAACACGAGCAGATCAGGCCCCGGCTATCCAAGTCCGGGGCCTCGTTTTTCAAAGACCGTTTTCCTGACGCGTTTCCGGCAGAATGTCCGGGCACACCGGGCGTATTTCAGCGACATCCCCGTACAATGACGAATTGATGAGCAAGGTATTCGCCGCCGTTTTGTTGATCCTGCTGTCGCCGCTTCTGGCCGGCATCGCCGTTCTCGTCTGGCTTGGTGACCGGAAGGCGCCGTTTTTCATCGCCAGAAGAACCGGCCTGGGCGGTGGTACCTTTGCCATGGTGAAATTCCGGACCATGCGCCCCGGCACGAGCGACGCAAGCGCGATCACCGAGGTGCGGGACAACCGTATCACCCCCATCGGCAGTTTCCTGCGGAACACCAAGCTCGACGAACTGCCGCAGCTGTTCAACATCCTATCGGGGGAGATGGCCTTCTTCGGGCCGAGACCGGAAGACCCTGGCATTGTCGCCCGTTACTATGACGATGAGATGCGAAGATCGCTGTTGTTCCTGCCCGGCCTGATCAGCCCGGGCACCCTGTGGGCCCTGACCAATTTGAACCGGATCGAAGGCGCGAACGACGCCGAAGATGTCTATGCACGCGAAATCCTGCCCGAACGGCTCGCGCGCGATACCGCCTATTTCGAACAGGCCGGTTTCATGTCCCATCTGCAGCTTGCAATGAAAACCCTGGCCACTCTGCTGCACCGGGCGGTTTCGGCTGAAAATCGGGAGTAACTGATCGCTTCAGCCAAGTTCGGCTTTCAGGAACTCGCAGATCCGGGCTGCATCACCCGTGCTCAAGTCCATGTGCACCGGCAAACGCACCAGCCGGCCCCACGTGTTTTCCGCACCAAGGCAGCTGCCCGCCAGAATCCGCCCGGCAAAGCTGGAAAGATGCAACGGCTTGTAGTGTGACTGCAAACCAAGCCCCATTCGGGCAGCCCCCTGCAATATCCGGTATGTCGTTTCCCGGTCGCTTGCGAGGAAGGCAAAGGAATAGCCATTCGCCTTTGTCCCCTTGCCTGGCCGCAGGATCTCGATCGGCAGATCCCGCAGAGACTTTTCGTAGTACGCCCAGATCGCGCGGCTTTTCAGGAGGATCTCTCTTGAATGCACCAGCTGACTGTAAAGCAAGGCAGCATTCAGGTCCGGCATTTCGAAGCTCGACGAAACCGAGGTCCATTCATAGTGGTTGACTTCGCCCCTTGCGAAGGCGGGAAAGTTCGTACCCCGCGCCAACAGCTCTTCAACACGCTCGCGCAGGTGGGAATTATCGCTGTTCAACACCAGCGCGCCGCCGTGCCCGGCACTGATTATCTTGGTTTCATGGAAGGAATAGGCAGCAAACAGACCGCACGTGCCAACGGCCCGGCCATCCTGCTTCGCGCCGAATGCCTGGGCAGCATCTTCCAGAATGACGATCCCGTGCCGATCGCACAGATCCTTGATTGCCGCCATTGGAGCTGCCGCGCCGCCATAATGCACAACGACGACAGCCCTTGTCCGGCTTGTCAGCCGTGCCTCCAGTGTTTCCGGCGTTACCATCATCGTTGCAGGATCAATGTCGGCCAGCACGATCCGCGCTCCCTTGCGGGCAAAGGCCGTCGCTGTTGCGCAGAAGGTGAACGAAGGAACGATGACCTCGTCTTCCGGCCCCAGATCCAGCGCAAGGGCCGAGATTTCAAGTGCGGACGTGCAGGAATTGGTCAGGAACACACGGTCATGGCCAACATGCTGGCTCACCAGCGCCTTCGCCTTCCGGCTATAGCTCCCGCCGGAGCGCAGATGTTTGCTGCTCAGCGCCGATGCCACCGCATCGTAAGTTGCGGGTGGAATATGCGGCGCATGAAAGCGGATCGGCGGAAGCGCAGCTTCTGTCGGCAGGTTCAGCATCAGAACCTTTCTTCGTCGGCAAGGCGACGGACACGGGCCCGCATTTCGCGGTAGATCGCCCGCAGCTCCTGATCGACTGAGCTCTTCTGTCTGTACCCGAGAGACCGCAGGCGGCTGTCGTCGATCCGGTAGGCCGCATCGTTGGTTACACGATCCCGAATGAAATGGAGACCGGTGGAAACGCCGGTTATTTCGCAAACCCGCCGCGCCACCTCAAGCACAGACAAGTCCTCTTCCCCGGAAACGTTGAAGATCTCGAGCACCTGTTCGTCCTGTGTGTTGAGCACCAGACCGATGGCGGCGGCAAGATCGCTGACGGGCAGAAAACTGCGTTCCTGGGCCCCCGTGCCTTCAATCGTCAGCTTCTGGCCCTTCAGGGCCTGCATGACGAAACGCGGAAACAGCTTTTCCGGGTTCTGTCCGGTGCCAACGGCATTGGTCGGCCGCAGGATCGTTGACCTGAGGCCATTTTGCGCAGCCATCATGACGGCTTCCTCTGCCATGGCCTTGGATGTCGCATAGGGTGTCGTCGGCCGCATCGGAGCCGTTTCGCGAACCTCCTCCATCGCAGGACCGTAGACTTCGTCCGTGCTGACATGAATGAAATGCTTCACACCGGCGTCCTGTGCCCCTTTCAGAAGGGTTTCAGTGCCGGTCACATTGACGTCGAAGAAGAGTTCCGGGTCGGCGAACGAGCGCGGCACATGGGTTTCGGCCGCCAGATGGATCACTGCGTCGCATTCATGCAGCGCAGCCGCCACGTCGATCGGCGAGCGGATGTCTCCGCGAATGACGGGAAGATCTCCCGCTTCACCGATAAGTGCCAGACGGCGAAAATCAGCCGCGTAGGAGACCCGGTCCAGAATCACCGTCTCGGCGACATTCGCCATCCTTGCAACACGCTTGAAAACCTTGGACCCGATAAAACCCAGGCCACCGGTTACAACGATCTTGCGAAAGGAAATGTTCTGTTTCGGAGCAACTGTCTTTGCACAATGTTCCATATTGGCACAAATCCTGATATATGCAGCGTTTGATTGCATATTCAGCAGATTTCGTGCCAGTCACCTCCGGCATGACGGTGTGCAAGGGTGAGACACAGTCTGAGCAGCACAGCGTCCCGGACCGGTATTTGGCGAGAACAAGTTGCGCCCCGGCAGTCTCCCCAAAAAAAATAGTTCTTTTTTGTCAGTTACCTGACACAAGAAGATCGTCTCTGCCGGCAGAGCGCGCACAGCTAAGCCTGCAAGGTCAATGACGATTGGCGAAGGAATTTAGCCGGCCGCAGCTTCACTCGGGCTCAACGGTGAACTGCAGCGGGTAGCCAAGCTGAACCGCAGCATCGATAGCGCGTGTAGCCTTGGTTTCGGCGACGTCTCGCGGATAGACGGAGACGACACAGATCCCCTTCTGGTGCGCTGTCATCATCACGACCTCAGCCTGGGACTCATCCAGACGGAACTCCGCCTTCAGGATCAGGACGACAAATTCCCGCGGCGTATAGTCGTCGTTCAGCAGCATCACCTTGTAGAGCTTCGGCCGCTGCACTTTCGTCTTTTGCTTCAGTTTCGGTTTGAAATCGATCTCACTCATGACAATCGTCCAAGCTGACGCCTAAGGTTCCGCACGATGCGGTCTCACCTGAGAAATGGAAATTGTGCCGGAGAATTTCGCCGGCTGCATGCTGCTAGACCCGATCCGCTCCCGATGCCGTCATCTTGAGTGACGCAGCGTCCGCAGCAGGCCCATGCTTTCCATCACTATACTGCATCGCGAAATCGAAGAAAACATGACAGCTGGAAATCTTGCCACCGTTTCGAGAAAAAACAGCGGGCGAGACATGATCAGACCGTATCGCACATAGAGCCGTCGTTTTGGCCCAAACAGCGGCGAGATGAAAACCAGGCCGTCTCCTTTGTGGCGGTTTTCCGAAAGAAGGTTGCTTTCACTAATCCGGCAACTCGGTTCCCCCGTAGATCCTTTCAGGCTGGGTACACGACAGGATCTGCGGAGGGTTGTTCGATGTTTCCTCATTTGAAGACACAAGGGTTCCGGTGGCGCAGGTTCGCCTTCGCGCTCACCCTGGCATTCGCTGTTGCAGCACCCGCCGGCGCGGCCTTCGCCGACCTGGGTTCAGCGGCCAGGCTGCTTCCGTCTGCCGAGCTGGTTGGCAAGGGCCGGATGACCTTCCTCGGCTTCAAGGTGTTTGACGCGGAACTCTATGCCCCACAGGGCACCTATAGCCCGTCTGCCCCTTTTGCCTTGAAGCTCACCTATCTGCGCACCTTCAAGGGCAAGCAGATCGCTGAAAGCTCGGTCAAGGAAATCCGCCGGCAGGGCGGCGTCTCGGATGCTCAGCTTGCCAAGTGGCAAACCCAGATGGAGGCCCTGTTTCCGAATGTGTCCCCCGGACAATCGATAACAGGCGTGCGCACCAGCAGCGGCAAGGCCGAGTTCTATCTCGGCAACCAGAAGCTCGGCACGATCTCCGATCCGGCATTCACGAAGAAGTTCTTCGCTATCTGGCTGGGCAACAACACGCGTGATCCTCAGTTGCGCGCGCAACTGGTCGGGTCCGGTTCGTGACGGCACGACTGTCGGACGACGCTGCGGCTCTGCCAAAAAAGTCAGGTAATACAGGAAACGTGACGCTTTCCGGTCTTGCGACCTATGGGGTCATGGCGTTTCCCCTGGCATTTGCCGGTTTGCCGATCTATCTGCACGCACCGGATTTTTATGCCGTTACATTGCAGCAACCCGTCGCGACACTTGGTGCCATTCTTCTTGCCCTGCGCCTGTTCGACGCCATCCAGGATCCTTTCATTGGCAGTCTCAGCGACCGGTTTCACCGGTGGCGCGGGACTGTTCTGGCACTTGGCGCAATCCTGCTTGGCGCAGGCTTCTGGATGCTGTTTCATCCCTGGAAGGAGGCACCGCTTGTCTGGTTTGCCGCCTCCGTGCTCATCTGCACCACGGGATATTCGGTCGTCACCATCAACTACCAGACACTGGGCGGTCTCTGGAAAACCAGCGCCTCCGACAGGACCCCCGTAACGGCAGCGCGGGAAGGGTTCGGGCTTGCCGGCCTCCTCATTGCATCGGTCCTGCCCGCCGCACTGGCAACACGGACCGGCATCGAAACGGCATTTCTCTATGTCACCCTTGGCTATCTGCCACTTTTGGCGGTCTCCTTGTGGCTCCTGTTACGATGGATGCGGTCGGCACCCCTTGAAAACCCGCAAACAGTTGGTCCGGTAATGGGCTGGTGGTCCCTGTTGCGGAGCCGCTGGAGACGTCTGTTTTTCGGGCTGCTGTTTCTCAATATTTTCGCAAGCGCGATCCCCGCCGTCCTGGTGCTGTTCTTCATCCGCGACAGGCTGGGAGCCGAGAGCTACACAGGGCTGTTTCTACTGGTCTATTTCCTGTCAGGCGTCATCTCGATGCCGCTCTGGACCCGGCTTGCCCGACATTTCGGCAAGGTGCGGGCGTGGCAAATGTCACTGGCCGGCGCCATCTTCACGTTCTGCTGGGCCGCTCTTCTGGGAGAGGGAGATCTGACAGCCTATGCGTTTGTCTGTGCCCTGTCCGGCCTTGCGCTAGGCGCTGACCTTGCCTTGCCACCCGCCATATTGGCCGACCATATCGACACGGACCGGCGACAGGGGGAGGCTTCGCGCCTTTTTGCGATTATGGCGTTCTTGTCCAAGTCCGGTCTCGCCCTTGCCACCGGCCTCACGCTGCCTTTGTTGGGCCTGTTCGGTTATCAGCCGGGAACTGCCCTCACCGCACAACTCGGCTTTCTGCTCAGCCTCACTTATGCGGGCGTGCCCTGCCTCATCAAACTGTGTGCACTCTTGTGCCTGATTGCGTTTGAAAAGGACCTGACACAGGAAAAAACCGCCGGGTAACACGTCCCGGCATCTCTACATGCCGCTTGCAGGCCTGCCTCAACTGCGTGCGGCGAGAGGTGAACGAAGGGAAGCCGGGCCATCGTCTTTATTGTCGCCAGCTTCACTCTTCGACGCTGCCGCCTTGCGTGATGGTTGAGACTGTTTGCGCACCTCGTTTTGCACCGGTCCTCCGTGCTGGATCAGGCGATCGACCTGCGATGGACGCCCCAGCAGAAAGCCCTGACCTTCGTCGCAGCCTTCCTGTTGCAGGATCTCCATCTGCGCTTCAGTCTCAATGCCCTCAGCCAGCACTGGAATGTCCAGGCTCTTTCCGAGAGCCAGAACGGCGCGCACGATCGCCTTGGACTGGCGGTCCTGTTCCATTTCGCCAACAAACGCCCTGTCGAGCTTGATCTTGTCGAAGGGAAAGGTCCGCAAGGTTTCAAGGGAAGAATAGCCTGTACCGAAGTCATCCAGCGCAAGACCGACGCCCAGATCCTTGATCTGGCGCATGATGTGCAGCGAACGGGCCTTGTCTTTCACAAGGGCGGTTTCCGTCAGCTCCAGTTCCAGGCGGTGTGGTGAAAGTCCGGTCGTCACCAGGGCTTCATGCACCAGCCGTGGCAGGTTGGTGTCCATAAACTGTACGGCGGAGACGTTCACGGCAACCCGGTAAGCCGGTTCCCATCGCGATGCGTCCTCGCAGGCCTTGTTGAGTACCCACGCTCCAAGGGAAGCGATCAACCCGTTTTCCTCGGCAACGGGAATGAACTCGGAAGGTGAAATCGGGCCGATTACCGGATGGGTCCAGCGAAGCAGGGCCTCATACCCGCGGATGCCCTGACTGGAATTCAACGACATCTGCACCTGATAATGGATCTCGAGCTCGCCCCGCTCCAGCGCCCGTCTCAAATCTTCTGCCAGTTGCCGCCTGTTTCGAACCGTTGCACCGATGTTGGCATCGTAGAAACAGATCGTTTCGAGAAACCCATGCTTGGCGTGATACATGGCAAGGTCGGCATTGTTGACCAGTTCGTCCGGCGTCTGGGCATCGTCAGGCCAGATCGCGGCCCCGAGGCTCGCGCCAACGATGCCGTCCATGGCACCTATTTCGATCGGACGGCTGAAAACGCTCTCTATCCGTTTCGCAAAAGACAGGATTTCATCCCTGTCGCTGAAAGGCTTGATGGCTGCGAATTCGTCGCCTCCGAGGCGGGCGATGAATTCATCATCGCGCAGGATCTGCTCCATGCGCCGGGCCAGGATGCGCAGAACCTCGTCACCGGCAGCGTGGCCAAAGGTGTCGTTGATTTCCTTGAAGCGGTTCAGATCGATCCCGATCACCGCCAGTTTCTTGCCGGGATTCAAATAGCCATCGAGATTTCCGGCAAGCTGTCTCTGGAAGCTCGTGCGGTTCGGCAAGCCCGTGAGTGCGTCATGCGCGGCAACATGGTGCAGTTGCCGCCTGGATATCGCTCGCACGTTGTTGTCGATCAGGAAGCTCGTCAGCCCGGTGCCGACAACCAGCAGGGCGACAACGGCAATCGCCAACGCAAGGGCAAGGGCAGCACCGCTATCGACCTCCGTGAAATTCTGCGACATCGGGATGATCCGCAACGCGGTCATGCCGGTGAAATGCAGGCTTACGATCCCGGTCACCATCAGGGCAACGGCAACCCAATACCGACGAGAGCCCAGGTAGGTGCGCCAGATCAAGGTGATCGCGGCAGCGGACAGGACAACAGACAAAAGGACGGACGCGACGATGTAGCCGAAGTCCCACTCGACGAGCCCTGTGACCCGGTAGGCGAACATCCCGGTGTAATGCATGGCCGCAAACGAAATTCCGACGAGAGCCCCACCCATGCCGGTCAGGATCTTTCCGCTACCGAGGCCGCTGACCACGAAACTGACAAACAGCCCGACAATCGCGATCACCAGCGAAATGAGTGTCAGAGCCGGATCAAACGAGACCGGAGCGGTCGGCTCGTACGCCAGCATTGCAACAAAGTGCGTGGTCCATACACCGCCACCACCGGCAACGGCGGCCAGAAACTGCCACCCGAGACGTTGCGTGCCTTGCGCACGCACACAACGCCGCAACAGCCGCAGGGTGACGGCCGATCCAAACAGACAAACGAGAGCTGCGAGCCCCACAAGCGCGATGTTGTGCTGATAGAAGATGCAGCCAAGCACATTAAACATGGTCGGGAATGATCCGTATAAATGCGTAGGTAATCGGGTAGGTAGCACCTAAAAGTTACGGTTGAATTGACTAATTCCCGAGAAACAGATCGACCTTCCGGCCCCTACCGAGGCCGAGCCTCACCGCGATGCAGTCGACGTCGGCTCTTGCGGAAAAAGGCTTGCCTTGAAAGGAGCCGTCGTGTGACCCTGCGTGAGATTGCCGCAACAGCTTCCGACGTCATGACCGTACGCCCACCTCAACTGACCAGACCTGCCGACAAGGATCCGCTCTCGGCAGCGCTCGAGAACGAGATTCTCAACGAGAAGGCATCCACGCTTTCGCGGCTTACCAAAAAGCTGGAGACGGCCCTGGCCGATCTGAAATCGGCGGAAGACGGTTCCGAAACAGATAGCGAAACCCTGCAAAACCGGCTTGCCGAAGCCGGTGAAGCGCTCTGGCATGTCACCATCCAGCGCGAATTATGCGGCTTGCGTCAGCACCGGGCCTTCTACGACTTCCTGGGCGTTCCAAAGGCTGTCCGCCTGCGCATGGGGCCTGCCGCGGCCTTTCGTTCGGCACCCGGCTCCTAACAATCCACCGGGCTGTGACCGGTATCACTTCTTTGTTGATGTCCCTGCCCTAGAGACAGGAACCGGTTGCATCTTCGCGGCTGCGGTGGTTTTTTCTGGGGGCTTTTTGCAAGATGAGTTATTTACAGTCGCATCCAGCGAGCTATGTGAACCAACTGGAGCTCGCCGGCACGACCGCATTTGGTCGGCGAGAAACACAAGATAAAGCCAGGCGCAGAAAAATTATGGTGTGCAGGAAGACCCGTCATCTCGGCCGAATTTCCAGACTGGTGACTGGATGTCTGGTTTTTGGCCTGCTCCTGACTCCATTGGCGCTGCCCCTCGCGACAAGTACGACCGTGCAAGCCCAATCCGTGCGGGTGGTGCCGGAAGGCAACCGGTTCAAAAGCCAGCCGAAGATCCCCTTCGCCTCTTCGCGCCGCACCGCCGCCTCCAAGTCATCCTATGATGCCAAGTTCGACAAGGTTCTGGCCGTTCTGAAGCGCGATCGCCGCCTGATGGGGTCCATCAAACGCGTCTCCGCCCGCTACGGCATCGACCCCATCCACATCATCGGCGCCATCGTCGGCGAACACACCTACAACTACGACACGCTCGACAGTGCCCAGTCCTATTACGTCAAGGCTCTTGCCTATGCCGGCATCCGCTTCGACTTCGAGCTGAACGGAGAGCACGTCGACAAGTTCGTCGAACGCCCGCAGTTCGATCGCTGCCGCAAGGACCATATTCAGAAAAGTTCGGACCGCCGCTGGTCCTGTTACGAGAACGTCTGGAACAGCAAGTTTCGCGGCCGTTCGGTTGACGGTGTCCGTTACCCGAAAAAGAACTTCAACGAAGCGTTCTTCCAGCCGCTCTATTCCGGCCAGAGCTTCGGCCTTGGCCAGCTGAGCCCGCTCACGGTCCTCAAGATGACCGACCGGGTTGCCAAGCAAAGCAACTTCCGCAAGCTGACAGCAGCCGATTCAGAGGCGGTCTACAAGGCCACCATGGACCCGAACATCTCGCTGCACTACATGGCCGCGATCATCCAGGACTCCATTGCCGCCTATAAATCCGTCGGCAAGGTGGATATTTCGAAAAACCCTGGCCTGACCGCGACGCTCTACAATCTCGGCGATCCCTGGGGCCGGGCCGCGAAATACCGCCGCAGCGGCCAAAGCTGGCCGCAGGAAAACTATTACGGCTGGCTGGTCAATGATCGCATCGACGATCTGAGAGGCCTGCTCTGACAGGTAAAGTCGCCAGCCGTCGCCCTACCGGCGCAGCCGGACCTCAGGCAGCACCAGATATCTAGTCTTCCGGTCCGCCGAG
Source organism: Labrenzia sp. THAF191a (assembly GCF_009363335.1). Taxonomy (GTDB): domain Bacteria; phylum Pseudomonadota; class Alphaproteobacteria; order Rhizobiales; family Stappiaceae; genus Roseibium; species Roseibium algicola. Next base: position 2,998,580 of record NZ_CP045333.1, on the reverse strand, counting down.
GGCTGCCCGAAGCGGGCCGTCCCTCGCCGGATCAAGGCATCACCGCCCCTCAGGTCAGGAACGGATTGGTCTCACGCTCATGACCGATCGTCGAGGCCTGGCCGTGACCTGGAAGAAAGGCGACATCGTCACCAAGCGGCAGCAGCTTTTCGCGGATCGACTTGATCAGGGTCGCATGATCGCCACCCGGCAGATCCGTGCGGCCGATGGAGCCGGCAAACAGAACATCGCCGGAAATCGCGAAACGCAGTTCCTTGTCGAAGAACACCAGGTGGCCGGGTGAATGGCCCGGGCAATGCAGAACATCGAACATCCGCCCGGCGATTTCCACCTGGTCGCCTTCAACCATCCAGCGATCCGGCATCACGGGCTTGACGCCTTCCACGCCGAATTGTACCGCCTGGTCTGCCACCCTGTCGATCAGCATCTGATCGGCTTCGTGCGGCCCCTCCACCGGCACCTTCAGCGCTTCGGCCAGGTCGGCCGCCCCACCAACGTGATCGATATGGCCGTGCGTGAGTACGATCTTTTCGACATTCACGCCCTGCTTGTTCACGGCTGCCAGGATTTTGTCGACATCGCCGCCCGGATCAACCACCGTTCCGCGCATGGATGAAGGGTCCCAGATGAGCGAACAGTTCTGCTGAAACGGCGTAACGGCAATCACCATCACCTGGATTGGCGGCATGCCGTCGTCCGGATTTTCATCCCCACCGGAGTTCGTCGTGTCCTGCGCCATGGTAGCCTCCTTCAACAGCGGCCTCGCACGGCCCATTGTAACAAATACGGGACAACACCATCCGGTGTCGTGTTTCTGGTCAATCGCGGCTTCACCTGGCCGCGTGCATTTCGTACAAGATGTATGGACCTGTTGGAAGACGCCAAGCACATTCGGATAGCCGGAGCTGATGACGCCACGACTGTTGACATTGCTGATGACTGTTGCCGCAGCGCTTTTGGGCGCTTCGAGCACAATGGCGCAGCCTGGCCGGACGACACCCAGCTTCGAAAGCTGGACGGTCGATTGCGGCAATACCGGCGTGTGCTTTGCCTCCTCCTTCACCCGCAGCCAGTCGGTCTGGGTCGATGTGCGCATCGTCCGCGACTGGCAGGCGGAAGCCCAGCCGCTTGTCCGTGTAACCACCAACACCGAGCTGCCCAAGGACGGCACCTTGAAGTTCGAGGTCGACGGCATTCCGATCGAGGCCCTGCCGATCGAACAGCTGCGCGAGATGCAGCCGGCAGTCAATCCGCCGGCCGGCTTCCGTCCGCTCGGTGGAGAAGGCTTCTGGTATCCGACAGGCCCGGCAACAACGACACTGCTTGACGCCATGCGCCAGGGCAAGGAACTCACCATCAGCGTACCTGCGACCACCGGAACCGACCCGGTTGCGGTACCCGTCCCCCTCCTCGGCCTCAAATCCAGTCTGCTGTGGCTCGACAATCGCCAGGACCGCACCGGCACCGTTGCAGCCATCGTCTCCCCCGGCACCGATCCTGCCAGGGACGCCCCGCACGCCATTCCGCTGATGAGCGCCGACCAGCTCCCGCCGGAAGTGGCTGCCGTCTGGTCTGCCAACCGCCTGTGCTCTGAAATCGACCCGACCATCTTCGCCAGCCTGAATGCCGTTCGCGTGCCGCTTGCCGACAGCGCCGCGCTCTACATCATCCCCTGTGGGGCTCCAACCGCCTACAACAGCCCCTATGTCGCAGTCCTTTCCGGCAAGGACGGTGCAGCCCGTCAGGTGCATGTCGCCCGCATGTCGGAAAAGGGTCCGGTCGCAACGGATCTCATCTACAACGCAAGATGGATTCCGGCCGATCAACAGCTCGTAAGTTACTTCAAGGGTTCAGGAGTTGGCGAATGCGGCTTGTGGAACCGATGGGTGTGGAACGGCACCGGCCTGGTGCTGCTGGAAGAAGCGGCCAGGAAAACATGTGACGGTACGGAACCTGACTTGTCCAATTGGTCAAGCACCTGGCCTCCGAAAAACGCTTCCAATTAGCGCCTGCACCAAGGATTTTCTTGCGATTTTCCCTGTCCCGCCCTTATGATGATAACGCAGCGGCTGGAGAGGGATGTGGCAAGATTGTTTCAACCCGATCCCAGAATGTTGATCAGACGCACGGAGTGCGCCTGAGTGTGGTGACTCGACTGTGAAGGCGGGTGAGGTTGGTCGTTATGTGCCGAAAGGGCGCAACAATTAAGGTGATTCGGTAATGCACGATGGTGATTCGGACCGGCGGTCGCGTGGTCGGCGCGGCGGCAAGCGCGAGTTTGGCGGTCCGCAAGACTTCGGCAGTGATTTTGGCGGAAGCGAGTTCGGTGGAGACTTCTATGGCGGCGGCCGGGATGGCGGCTACCGCGGCGGACGCGACAATGATTTTGGTGGCGGCTACGGCCGCGACGACAATAAAGAAGGCGGCTATGGCGGCGGCCGCGGCGGTTACGGCGGCGGTGGTGGCCGTGGTGGCTACGGCGGTGGCGGCGACCGCGAAGGCGGTGGCGGTTACGGCGGCGGCGGTGGCCGTGGTGGCTACGGCGGCGGCGGACGCGAAGGCGGCGGTTATGGCGGCGGTGGTCGCGATGGCGGCGGTTATGGCGGCGGCGGCGGTGGCCGTGGCGGATACGGCGGCGGCGGTGGCCGTGAAGGCGGTTACGGCGGTGGCGGACGCGGCGGATATGGCGGCGGCCCGCGCGAAGGCGGCGAAGGCGACGGTTTCCGTCAGCAGCGCCCGCGGCGTGACATGCCCCCGGTCGAGCGTGGCCCGCGTCAGTCTGGCACCGTGAAGTTCTTCAAGAACGACAAGGGTTTTGGCTTCATCACTCCGGACGAAGGCGATGCGGATGTGTTCGTGCACATTTCCGCGGTCGAGCGGTCCGGTTTTGCCGGCCTGGACAGTGGACAGCGAGTGTCCTTCGAGACCGAACCGGATCGTCGTGGCAAGGGACCGAAAGCGGTCAACCTGCAGGCGCTCGAAGAAGGCAACGCACCGCAGGAAGACGATGGCGGACCTGCCGAAGAATAAGCTCCCCTAGCCCCTGCCACACAGAGGCTTGAGAGCATGAAGCAAGTGGGCGCAGCCTTGCTGCGCCCACATTCTTTTTACCGACAATGCCGGCACCGCCTCCCCCGACCTGACTTGGAGTCGTGCCGGTTTCCCTTGATCCTCAGCAGTAGCTGCAATCAACGGATCCAGCGGACATCTTTCCACTTCCTGCCGAAGCCCCTATAAGGCGGGTCCGAAATCCACCGTGGTGCCCCATGCTTGCCGTTTCATCCGATACCCTGACCATCCGACCGTTCCTGCCGGGCGACCTCGGCGCGTTGTTGCCGCTGAACAATGCTGCTGTTCCGGCCGTCAACGAACTGACAGCCGAAGAACTGCTCGATCTGGTCAATTCCGCCCTTGTCTGTCTTGTTGCAGTCGTGGACGACACGCCTGCCGGTTTCCTGCTGTGCCTGGGCGACGGCGCCGGCTATGACAGCCGCAATTATCAATGGCTGAGCGAACGCGTTTCAAATTTTGCCTACACCGACCGGATCTGCGTCGACGAAAGCCTTCGGGGCAAGAGGATCGGCGACGCCCTTTATGGCGCCCTGTTTGAACGTTTTGCCGGCAGTGGTCGTGTTTTCGTCTGCGAAGTCAACGAACGCCCCGCCAACCCGGGCTCGATACGGTTCCACAGCCGCCTCGGCTTCTCGGAAATCGGCAAGGCAGACCACGGCGACAAGGCAGTCATCTTCTTCAAGCGCGATGCTGAACCTGCCTCCGGGAACCAGTCCGAATGAACTACCGCCATGCCTATCATGCGGGAAACATCGGCGACGTCCTGAAACACGTTGTACTGGCCCGCCTGATTGCCTATTTCCAGCGCAAGGACAAAGCCTTCCGCATCCTCGACACCCACGCAGGGATCGGTCTGTACGATCTCAATTCGCAGGAGATGCAGAAGACAGGTGAATGGCAACTTGGCATCGGCAAGGTGCTTGAAGCCGATATTCCACCTCAGATAGCCGAATTGCTTGCTCCCTGGCTGACGGCAGTGCGCGCGCTCAACGACGGCGACACGCTGAAGGTTTATCCGGGCTCGCCCATGGTCGCACGGCAGTTGATGCGCAAACAGGACCGCCTGACGCTGACGGAACTGCACCCGGCGGATTTCAAGACGCTCGCGGAGCGGTTCGCGGGAGACCATCAGGTCAAGACCATCCACCTGGACGGCTGGCTTGCCATGGGAAGTTTTCTGCCCCCCAAGGAGAAACGCGGCCTTGTGCTGATCGACCCCGCATTCGAGGTGACGGACGAATTCTTCCGCATGACCGATGCCGTGGTGAAGGCCTACAAGAAATGGCCAGGCGGCACCTATGCGCTCTGGTATCCGATGAAGGATGTCAGAGCGATCCGGCGCATGCATGGCGACTTCGACGAAGCTGGCCTGCGCGACGTACTGAGCCTCGACCTCAACGTCGGCAAGAGCGGCCCGGACACCAGAATGCTCGGTTCGGGCATGACACTGATCAACGCCCCTTTCACGCTTGCGGAGGAAATGCGTCTGGTTCTGCCCTGGTTGTGCGACCTCCTGCACCAGGGACCCGGCACCAGCTGGAACGTAACGCAGCTGATCGGCGAATAAAGCCCCTACAGTGACACTTTTACCGGGATCGAACCTTGACCTTCCGACCCGGCTCCCCCATCGTCTCCTACACAGTTTGATTTCCGGAGTTTATGCCGTGCGTATTGCCCGATCCGTCTGTTTGACCCTGTCAGCCTTGGCCTTTTGCGCAAGCTTGGCTGCGCCGGCTGCCGCGAATGACGACCGTGTCTATTTCTCGTTCGGCAGCGACAAGCGCTTACCGGACTGCACGGCCGCATCCGTTCAAAGCGCCGTCGCCGGAACTGTCGCCCGGGCTCGCAAGGACTATTACGGCGGCCGCACGATCTTGAGCATCGACGGCATCAGTGAAGTCAACAACAGCGGCAATGACGTCAGCCCGATCGAGCGCCGCTACTGCAAAGGCACAGCCAGCCTGTCGGACGGCACCATTCAATCCGTCCACTACATGGTGGAAGAGCACGCCGGGTTCGTCGGGCTCAGCTGGAATGTGGAAGCCTGCCTGGCTCCTCTGGACAAGTGGCGGGTCTACGGCGACCATTGCAGCACGGCGCGCCCGCACTAAGGCCACGGCCTCCCCAAGAAGGTTGATCCATGGCGCTGCTCGGCCATATCGGAAGACTGTCCGCCTGCCTTCTGGCGGGACTTCTGAGCATGCCTGCCCTGGCCGATCAGTCCGGAAAATTCGATTTCTATGTCCTCGCCCTGTCTTGGTCGCCGACCTACTGCAAGCAACAGGGCGCGGATGCCAATCCGCATCAATGTGATGTCTCCAAGCCCTTTCGCTTCGTCGTGCATGGCCTGTGGCCCCAATACGAGCGTGGTTTCCCGGAAAGCTGCCCCGGCGCACCAAAGCGCATCGACCGGCAAATTGCCGTTTCGATGGAAGACATCATGCCGAGCCACAATCTCGTCTTCCACGAGTGGCGCAAGCATGGCACCTGCTCCGGGCTGACACCGGAAGACTACTTCGATCTCACCCGCAAGGCTTTCGACAAGATCACCATCCCCGGAGCCTTCCGCACACTCGACAAGCGCGGCAAGGCCGCACCCGATACCGTTGAGAAAGCCTTCCGGCTTGCCAATCCGGGCCTCAAGGAGGACGGGCTTGCCGTCACCTGCGACCGGGGCGAACTTGAGGAAGTGCGCATCTGCCTCACGCGGGATCTGGAATTCCGGGCCTGCCGCGAAGTCGACAGATCCGGCTGCCGCGCCGGCAGCCTGTCCGTGCCGCCACCCGGTGCACGCTGACCGTCTTAGACACCCCAACCGCCTTCTTCTTTCAGGAGTTCGGACCCATGATGAAACTTCGCTCGTCTCCCCCTTCGCCTTTCGGCCGCAAGGTGAAGCTCGCCCTGTCCATTCTCGGCCTCAAGGGCAAGGTCGAGATCGAAGACGCCAACACCGCCGATCCCTCTGACAGTCTGCGCAGCCAGAACCCGCTCGGCAAGATCCCGGCGCTGGTCCTGGAAAACGGCGACGTCCTCTACGACAGCTCCGTCATTCTGGAATACCTCGACTTCCTGGCGGGCGGCGGCAAGCTGTTTCCGGAAGGCGAAGCCCGGTTTCCGGTCCTGCGGGACCAAACACTGGCTGACGGCATCATGGATGCGGCCATCCTTCGGGTCTACGAGAAGCGCTTCAAGGAACAGAAGTACCGCGACCCGGCCTGGGACGCCTATCAGGCAGCCAAGATGGACCGTGGTCTGAAGCACTTTGAAGACAACACGCCGCCCGCTCCGGCATCCGCTGCAGACGTCAACGCTGGCTCGCTGACGCTCGCCTGCGCCCTCGGCTACCTTGATATCCGTTTTGCCGGTGAATGGCGGCAGACCCATCCGAAACTTGTGGCCTGGCTGGACACCTTTGAAGCAGCCGTTCCTGCTTTCACCGACACGAAGGTGCCGCCTGCCCCCGTTCCGGACAACGCCCCGGCCCTGCTGCAGTAATCGCCTGCCTGCAGCAACATGCAATCAGCCAGCCCTGGTGACACAGGGCTGGCTTTTTTGTTCGGCGGGTGGTTCTTTGCCCCCCGCTCTGCAAGCACGCCAATTAACGGACCAGCGACTTGATGCTACAGTTCTGAAAGCAGCGGGATGAACATGAGGGCATGTGTCTTGGTCGAGATGATCTACATACCGATTTCACCGGCTGAACTCCTCGACAAGATCACCATCCTTGAAATCAAGGTCGACCGCATATCCGCTCCGGAGAAACTGGAACACGTCCGCTTCGAATTGGCTTCGCTCAGCGAGATTTACGACCGGCACATGCCTGATACGGGCCAGGTCCACACCTGGAAGGCCCGGCTGAAAAGCCTCAATGAAAGTCTGTGGAGTTTCGAAGACGACATCCGCAACTACGACCGATCCCAGGATTGCAAGGACCGCTTCGTGGATCTGGCACGACGCATTTACCAGACAAATGACAAACGCGCGGCACTGAAGCAGGAGATCAATACGGAACTCGGGTCTCGTATTGTCGAGATAAAATCATATACCGCCATCAGCAGTCTGCAGAAACTCCCCTAGTCAGTTCAAGACGAACACGAAGTTTGAAAACTGGTAGAAATTCGCCAGCGGGTCTCTCGGCTCTCGCCGCGTCCAGCCGTTCGGCAGCAACTGATAGACGTCGTATTCTGGAAGCAATTCCGCGAAGTCGTTCAGCGTCCTGCTGCGGAACATCTGGTGCCAGTTGAACTCCATCTGGATGAACCGCGGCCTGATTTCGGAAAACACCCTGGTAGCCCCTTCGAACACTTCGGTCTCAAAGCCTTCCGTGTCGATCTTGATAAGATCTACCGCCGTAATTCCGGCTACCCGGCAATAGTTATCGAGCGACGTCACCCGTGCCTTCACAGTTTGCCCGTTTGTGACATAACTCACCTTCTTCACCTCCTGAGAAAAGGAGGCAAGAACAGGGTTCGTTGCATCGAAATTCAGTATCCCCTCGCCGTCGAAGTTACCCACGCCGACGTTTTCGCAAACAATCCTGTCGCCATAGGCCTGCGTGTTTCGCACCAGTTCTCCATGCGATGAGATCAGCGGCTCGAAGGCAATGACGTTGGCGGACGTATAGTTCAACAGGTCGAGACTGTATCGTCCGATATTCGCACCGATGTCGAAACAGAGCCTCGGTGCAGTGGCGGCCAGGATCTCTTTCACAAAGAACGTCTCGCCGCTCTCCAGATTGTTGTAGCCCCGCGCCGACAAGGCGGCATTCAACAGATAGTCGTTCAGCTCGGCCAGATCCGGACTGTGCCGGTTGGCGATGTACCACTCCAGAAATGCCTCGGTCAGGCTGGATGCGGATGTCTGGTCTTTCATTCGCGCCGTCACCTTTCGCCATCTGCAGTGCGTGCTCCTTGCGCCCCCCTTACAGCGGGATCATCAAAGCCTTTGAATTTGGGCAGCACCCTGAACTAACCTAAGGTAACTTTCGCAGGAATTTGAACCATTCAATTCAAAACAATTTCAAATCAGCCAGGACCTCACTGCCTCATGACCATGCCGGAATTCTACAGCGAGTATTCCCCGCAAGCCCTGACGGACCTCCTGGAAACGCTTGTCGGTCAGCTGAAACATGTTTTCGGGCCGAGCCGGGGCGGCTTGCGGCACGAGATCTGGGCCGTGGAAAAGGCCCTGGGCATGCACCAGCAGTATTTCAGCCAATCCGGCCAGGACAAGTTCCTGAACGACGAGGTTCTGAAACACCGTACAGGCGGCGTTTTCCTGGAACTTGGCGGATATGACGGGCTCACTGGTTCAAACAGCCTTTTCTTCGAAAAGGAACTTGGCTGGACCGGGCTTTTGATTGAGCCGTCACCGGCAAACTTTGCAAAGGCGACGTCCGTTCGCGGCTGCAGCTGCCTCAACGCTGCGGTCGGCTCGCCGACACCTTTCGCGGAATTCCTGGAAATCCGAGCCGGCTACACCCAAAGCGGCGGTCTGCTCGCAAACATCGCTCCGGACCTTCTGGAAAGGATCCGGCAGCACCCCGAGCACGACGAGCGCATTGCAAAGATACCGGTTCGCTCGATCAGGGAGATACTGGCAGACGCGGGAATTGAGCGTATCGATTATGTGTCTCTCGACGTTGAAGGAGGCGAGATGGCTGTCCTGGAAGAGTTTCCCTTCGAGACCATCCCGGTCGAAGTGTGGACCATAGAGAACATTACCGACAGTCCCGAGATCCCCTCCTTCATGGCCGGAAAGGGATACGAGGTGATCGAGTTTATCGGCATAGACGAAGTCTACAGAGCAACGTGAACAGGACAGCGCAGCAGACCAGATGACCAGAGACCCCGGCCCCCTGACGGCAGATGACTTGTACGAAATGGCGCTGCGAAGCTTCGGCCGGGAGCAATGTGCCACGGCGATTGCCTATGCCGATGCCTGCCTGAAGCTCGCTCCGGACTTTGTGGACGCCTGGCTGCTGCAGGCGGAGGTTCATCTTCTGGAGGAGCGGGATGCGGCTGCACTCGCCTGTCTCACCCGGGCTGCATCCATCACGCCGCCAAGCATCGTCGCCCTGCACCGCCTTGCTGCGCACTACCTGCGCCTCGGGCGCCCGGAAAATGCCTTGGCCGTGGCGGAACAGCTGAAAAACCTGCAGCCGGACGATCCTGAGATAGACTATGTCCTGGCCGTTGCACGCTCCAGATCAGGCAGGCACGGCGAAGCATTCAACACCTTTCAGAAGCTCTTGCGCGACGATCCGGACGATGCCGGTTCAGCTATCGAAGCCTCCTGGCTGGCTCTGGGGCAAAGGGACTATCGGCGTGGCTGGCCGCTTTGGGAGCATCGCTTCGGTGCCGGCGTCACTCCGGCCGCCGTTCACCACCTGCCCTTCTGGGACGGATCTCCGCCAACGGAGCGAAAAATCCTGGTTCTGCCCGAGGGTGGGCACGGCGACATCATCTGGGCGGCGCGGTTTCTGCCCGCTCTCAAGGCTGCCGGCGCTAGCGTCCATTTCCTGTGTCTCCCGGCCCTGTCGCACCTCCTGCAGAACCTTCAAGGTGTCGACATCTGGGTCGAGAATGCTGAAGAGCTCCCTGGGTATGGCTGCGAGCTTCAGATCTCGCTTCTGTCACTGCCTTATCTGCTTGGTGTCGATGATCCGTCCCGTTACCCACCTCCGCGCCTGAAGTGCGATCCGGCGTTTGCAGAAAGGCGGAACGCCTTGCTTGCAAGGGCGAGAGCACCACTTCGTGTCGGCATCCTCTGGTCTGGAAACGTCGACTACGGCGGCAACGCGGACAGGGCAGCGCACCTCTCGGATTTTCTGCCGCTTGCCGAACTGCCCTTCGTTCAACTCTACAGCCTGCAGAAAGGGCCGCCCCACCGCCAGCTCATCGAAGGCGGCTTGGGCGATCTTGTCATTGATTGTGACGATTTCGATTTTGCCGAAACCGCCGCCATGATCCAGTCGCTGGACGTCATCGTGATGACCGATAGTGCGGTGGGACATATTGCCGGGGCGATCGGCACACCGGTCTGGCTGCTGCTCGACACTTTTCCCCACTGGTATCACTGCTTTGAAGGAGACCGTTCGGACTGGTATCCGGGCATGCGTTTTTTCCGGCAACAGCAACCGCGTGACTGGAGCAATGTCATCAGGAACGTAGGCGAAGCTCTGAAAGGAGTTGCGGAAAGCAGAGGCATTTTGTAACTTTATGTCAGTTTAGCACTTAAATCTTTTATAGTATTTGGTTCTTGAGGGATAAGCTTTGGTTGACCGAAAGAAACCGGGGATCGATCAAGATCTCGTAAAACTGGGCGCAGCCAGAAGACCGTCAGCCGACAGCTCCATGGGCAGTCGGCCCGGACAGATGCACTCCGAAACCCTCACCGCCGGCCCCGCAGGATATACCCCGTTCAAAGGACGGCCGGCGATGGATACCATTTATGCAGGACATCCAGGCTCGCGGCGACCGGCGATGGACACCATATACGCAGGACATCCGGGCTATCGCCGACCGGTGATGGAAACCATCTACGCTGGCCATCCCGGCCATCGCCGACCTGCGATGAATACCATCTATGCCGGCCGTCCCGGCTTCCGGCAGCCAGCTATGGAGACCGTCTATGCTGGTGGCGCAGGCTACCGCCGACCGGGAATGAACACCATCCACCCGGGACATCCCGGCTCACGGCTCGCGGTGATGAACACCGTTTACGGGGGGCGCGCGGGGTCACGGGTACCAAACGCAAATACGGTCTTCTCGCCGGGCTACGGCGTGTCTCAAATTCAGACGCGGCAAGTCACGGATCCCTTTACCCGCCAGCCCGTGACCGTTTCCTACAATACCGTCACCGGCCTTTATCTCGACAAGAGCCTCAATCGCTGGCTCCCAGCCCCGCCCTGGATCAGTGCACAATTCCGGCGATAACAAGGGTGGCGCTCCCGTGCTGAGTTTCAACGTTACCGTCGATGCAAGCGGCGGAAACACTGAAGGCAGCGGGCCGGCAACGATCGGCTGGCTGCTGGCGGGCAACGAATCCCAACTGGTCTACAAGCCACCGCAAAGGCTGAAACAGTCCTCAGCCCCGCGCCAGCGAACCCATGCCAAATCCGTGACATCCTGCCCTGCGGTCCTGGGGCTCGAAAGCCGGCTTTTCGAAGTACCATGCCCATGCGACCTCTCCCTTCAGATGGCCGAAACCGACTTCGGTGAACCCGTGGTCGTGAACGCCGACGGGCCAATGTCCTCGGTTCGAGACGATGTCTTCGCTCACCTGATTATCCTTCATCCGCGCGAAGAATGGCGCTCGCCCGACCGCCCTATCCTGCAGATGCGCCTGCCGTACATCTTCGTTGCGGACGAGCCCACCTACATGTCGCAGCTGCCACCGTTTCAGCATGTCGGGAAATCGTCGCTTCCCGGCCTGATGATACCTGGAAGGTTCCCGATCAACGTCTGGCCGAGAACGCTGACATGGGCGTTCGAATGGCACGATATCTCCGCCCCTCTCATCCTGCGCCGTGGAGACCCGCTGTTTTATGTTCTTTTTGAAGTCTATCCGCAGTCCCGGGCCATCCAGCTGGTGGAAGCGGAGCACACTCCGGAGCTGCAAGCCTATCTGCAGCAGATCAATGGCGTCGTCGGCTACGTGAACCAAACCTTTTCACTGTTCAAGGAAGCAGAAGAGCTGCGACCGGCGCAACTCGTAACTCCAAAGAAAGCACCTTAGGAAACCAGTGAAAGTCTGCCGAGGTCCGCCCCGAGACCCCCGGCACCCATGCCCCGGCATCACCTTCAGAGAGGCAACAGGAAATGGCGAATGAGGCCGACGGAGCAACACCGCTCATCATCATGATTGCCATGCCGACCCGCGGCCAGGTCGAACTGCCGACGGTCCGCTCCCTCATCGCGTTGACGCAGGAGTTTCAGCACCACGGACTGCCGTTTGCGTTCGAAACCTATGGTGCCGCAAACCTCGTCATCAACCGCAACCACCTTATGAGCAAATTCCTCGCCCACAAGCAGTTCAGCCACATGCTGATGCTCGACTCCGACATGGAATTCACGCCTGAGGCCGTGTGGCGCCTGGTCGCCTTCGGCGACGATTTCGTCAGCGCGTCCTACCCGCAGAAATATTACAACTGGGATCTGCTCCGGCACCTGATTGAAGCGGAAACCGCCCTGCCGGAAGCCGAGCGAAGCCCGATGGAACAGCTCGTTTCCCGCAGCATGACCTACAATCACCAGCTTCGCGACTATGACAACACGGATTGGCACCCCGAGCACCGGGATGGTTTCATCTCCATTCCCGCCGGAGGTCAGGGCCTGACGCTGCTGAGCCGGAAGGTGCCGGAAACGATGGTGGAACGCGGTGTCGTCACCAACTACCCCGACATGTCGCTGATCCCCGCCCATGCAGACATGGAATATTACGACTTCTTCGGCCACCTTCCGACGCCAAGCGGTCGGTTGTTCCTGCATGAGGACCAGAGCTTCAGCCTGCGCTGGGTACGCGGTTGCGGTGGCACTATCTGGCTCGACTATCAAACCGAAATCCGTCACGCAGGCCTGCACACCTTCGAAGGCAAGTACGCCGACAGACTGCAGGACGATTTCCCTTCCCTTGAGGTTTGACGGCAGGCGATGCGTTCAGCATGGAAGCAAGGGCCTCAACAAGCCCGCGATTGCGCATGAGTGCCTACCGGCATCTTCCGATCAAAACGCAAAAGGCCGCGCCCCAAGGCACGGCCCTTCTTGCAACAGATTTTCGGCAGCGTCAGGCGACTTTCTTGCCCGACATCGCATGAACGTCCGCAGCACCCAGACGCTGGCCGCCAATGGCCCAGTCACCCTGCTCGACTTCCATGATGCGGACCCAGGTGACCGGACGCATGGCTTCGCCTTCCACGGAGACCATGGCTTCGGTTACCTTTTCGATCAGCTGGTGCTTCTGTTCGGCGGTAAAAACATTCTTGATGACATCGATCGTTACCAGAGGCATTTCATTTCTCCTAGTTCATGTATCAGTGTTTCAAACCAATATCGGGTGCTCCCGATGAACAAGAGATACGCCTTCCCCTACGGCAATGCTTGACGGGAACATGAATATAACTGACCTTTTCATGAAGACTTTCGGGGAAAGGGGAACGTGTGCCGCAAGCCGACGCCCTGGTGTTCACCTTTGACGGATTTGAACTGGACGGCGCGCGTTTCGAATTGCGCCGTGATGGCGAACGCGTGGCGATCGAGCCGCAAGTCCTCTCCCTCCTCTTGCTGCTGGTCGAAAACCGCGACCGAATGGTCAGCAAGGACGAATTGATAGAGCATGTCTGGGACGGACGGATCGTCTCCGAAACGGCAGTGGCAGCGCGGATCAAGGCTGCGCGCAAGGCAGTGGGGGACAACGGCAGCACACAGAAAGTCATCCGGACGATCCATGGCAAGGGGTTCCGGTTTGTTGCGGAGACCGAGGTTTCCAGTGTCCAGGCAAAGGCACCCCCGACACGTTCGGGCCTGATAACCGAGGAACAGGCCGCCCCGGCAATTGAGGAAGTGCTGAAGACCGCGCGCGACGGGCGGCCTTCCATCGCCGTCCTGCCCTTCCAGTATTTTGGCGAACCGGGTCAGCACGAAATCGTGGCCGATGCCCTGCCTGCCGACATCATTGCGGATCTGTCGCGCCTGCACTGGCTGTTCGTTATCGCACGCGGATCGAGCTTCCGCTTTCGCGGACCCGATGTGGACCCGCTTTCCGCCGGCCGTCAACTCGGCGTTCGCTATGGGCTCACCGGCACGGTCGAACTTGCGGGTGAGAGCATCACGATCGGCGTTTCGCTGATCGACATGACCAGCAGCGGCACGATCTGGGCGGAACACTATCGTGGCAGCCTGCCCGAATTGCACCAGCTCAGACCGGAAATCGAAAGCCATGTCGTTGCCAGTCTGGCAGTTCAGATCCCGCAGAACGAAGTGCGCATCGCACGCAGACGCGCTCCGGGAGAACTGGATGCATGGGCCTGTTTTCACCTGGGGCTGGATCACATGTACCGGTTCAATCGGCAGGACAACGCCCGCGCGTCAGAACTGTTCACACGATCCCTGGAATGCGATCCCTATTTCTCCGGCGCCATGGGCGGGCTGTCCTTCACACATTTTCAGTCGGCCTTCATGCGCTTTGCGGAAGATCCCGAAGCCGAAGTCGAAAAGGCCCGCGCACTGGCGCACCAGGCGGTGGAGACCGACAGGCTCGATCCTTTTGCTCACTTCAATGCCGGACGGTGCTCCTGGCTCGATGGTCGGCTGGAAGATTCAATCGCCTGGTTTGACCGGGCAACCAGCCTCAGCCCCAGTTTCGCACAGGGCGTCTATACACGCGGGCTGGTAAGCGTGATGGCGGGTCAGGCAGCGCAGGCCGATGCAGATCTTGCGCTGGCGCTGGACCTCAGCCCACTTGACCCGCTCGCCTATGGCATGGTGTCGGCACGTGCTCTGGTTCAATTGCAACTGGGCGACAGGCAGAGGGCGGAAGAGCTTGCCGTGAAAGCAGCGCAGATGCCCGGTGCGCACAAGCATATCTCGCTGATCGCGGCCCTGACATCACACCTGGTCGGCAAGAATGCAGAAGCCCGGCAATGGCTGGCACGGGCGAAACAGGCAGATCCGGAAATCAGTTCGGAAGTCTTCTTCGCGTCCTTCCCGTTTGCCGAGAGCGGCGCGCGCGAAACGATAGAGAAAGGCCTGCGCGAGCTCGGGGTGTGAAAAGGCTTCGCGTCCCCATGACTTCCGGAAGCCGATACGTCATCAACGCAGGACTTGCCTGAAGTACGATGTCTGCTTGAAACCGCAGTGCGAATTCGACCGCAATTGCCGATGACGGGCACGAATTGCCAGGTTTTGCTCTGCGCTTCTGCGTTCAGACCAAGTCTCTCCGAGTTGATTATCTGCACTTGCAAGGTTCCAGATGTAACGGCTCCGGCGGCCTGGATGCGACTAAAAGCACCCTCCCCAAATTTCAATCGATTAGTCTTCAATCTGCTTATGGACATTACGTTTCCACAAGAGCTAAAGACCGTGCGCAGGACAAAGACTTGCCACTCAGCGCGCTGGAAAGACCATAAGGGAGTTTTGTGTATGGCGGCCATGGATAACCACTTCGACAACTGGAAGGAACAACAGTCCGCTGCCGAGCAGATGATCCCGCTGGTTGGGCATCTCTACCGTGACTACGGCATCAACATCCGGATTTTCGGTCGGCGTCTTCTGAACAACTCCGCCATCGAAATCCTCAAGGCACACCGCTATGCCCTGCAGATCACCGGGCAGGAACTGGACGTCACCAAGAGCCTCGAAATCGTCAAGGCAATGCTGAAGATGGACCTGGCCGCTTCACGCGTCGACCTCGGCAAGCTGTGCCACGGCTACATGGAAGAAGGCGGTGACGTTAAGAGCTTCCTCGAGAAGCAGCTGGCCAGCATCAACACCGGCAAGACATCCATCCTGCAGGAACCGCAGGATGTCGTTCTCTATGGCTTCGGGCGCATTGGACGCCTTCTTGCCCGCATGCTGATCGAACGCGTCGGTGCCGGCAACAAGATGCGCCTGCGCGCGATTGTCGTGCGCGGCGGCAAGGCCGGCGACCTGAAGAAACGCTCCAGTCTGCTGCGACGGGACTCCGTCCACGGCGCTTTCAGCGGATCCATCACCGTTGACGAAGAGCAGAATGCGATCATCGCCAACGGCAACTACATCCAGGTGATCTACGCCAACTCTCCTGCCGAGGTCGATTACACCAAATACGGCATCCGCAATGCGCTGGTGGTCGACAACACCGGCATCTGGCGCGACGAGGATGGTCTTGGCCAGCACCTGAAATGCCCGGGTGCAGCGAAAGTGATCCTGACCGCGCCGGGCAAGGGCAGCATCAAGAACATCGTCTATGGCGTAAACCATGGCGACATCTCGGCGGATGACAGGATCCTGAGCGCGGCCTCCTGCACCACCAACGCCATCACGCCGGTGTTGAAGGTGATCAACGACGAGTTCGGGATCGAGAACGGCCACGTGGAAACTATCCACGCCTTCACCAACGACCAGAACCTGATCGACAACTACCACAGCGGGGATCGCCGTGGCCGGTCCGCGCCCCTGAACATGGTACTGACAAGCACGGGCGCGGCCAGCGCCGTCGCAAAGTGCCTGCCGGAAATGAAGGGCAAGCTGACCGGCAACGCGGTGCGGGTGCCGATCCCCAACGTCTCCATGGCCATCCTCAACCTGAACCTCAAGCGCGAGACGACGGCCGAGGAAATGAACAATTACCTGCGCGGGATTTCCGTGCAGTCGCCGATGCAGGACCAGATCGACTACACGGCTTCGACCGAACTGGTCTCCTCCGACCTCGTCGGTTCCACCCATGCCGGTGTGGTCGACAGCCAGGCAACCATCGTCGACGGCGACCGGCTGGTCCTTTACGTCTGGTATGACAACGAGGCGGGCTACAGCACACAGGTGATCCGCCTGATGCAGGAAGTCGCGGGTATGAAATACCCGTCCGTCCCCGCATAATCCTGCCGTTACCGAACAGGAGGGGCCCAAGTCATGTCTCGGCCCCTTCCTTTGGCTTTGGCTTTGAAGCTGCGCGAAGTGCTTTTGCCCCATCAATGCACGGGACGGGGTGGCCTTTTTCCAGGTTTGATGATCGCTGCCGGCTGTTGCAGAGCGCCGGACCGAAAACCGAACAAGTCGGTCAGCACCGTGCCTTGAATTCGGTTGCTCAACAATCTGGATTGAGTGGCAAAAGCAGGCATTCAAAAAAGGCGTAGAAATTTCAAAACGCTTGGAGAAGAGAGCTTGCCTGAAGGGGGCCAACCGGCCGTTTTAGATGTCTTCTTCTTGAAAACCTGTCTGCGGGCAATTCAACGGATTGATGGGTATACCCTGGCAAGCAGGCCAAAACACATCAATGCCAGTCGAATTGCACCGCAGGAGAGGTGACCCTTATGGCGTCTTGTTCACGCCGAGGGTTTCTGGTTGTCAGTTCCGGTCGAGGTTAGGCCTCAACGAGATTTCTGACGGGAAGATTTCTTGATCTTCACTGTCTGCGTATCGGAATTGCTTTCGTGACCGATCTTGCCAAGTTCGTCGACAAGATTGTCGATGCAATCCTGAAGCGCCTGTCCTTCAAGTCCCCAGCAGCTCTGGCCAGCGGAAGCAGGCGTTGCCTGGATCAGGAACGTGGACATGACAGCAGCCAGTGCGAAAGAAGTGGTTTTCATCATAGTAGTTCTCCATTTGGTTTTGGCGTCGGCGACCTTGCCGACATACCAAAGATGGGAACCTTTCTTTTCAGCCCCGTTTCACCGGGTGTTTCAATTGTATCCGGGCGTTCGCCCCACAGAAATATCCGACACATTGTTTCAAATGCGAGGTCTGAACGGGCATTGAGCTGGGCGACAAAACCCCAGACATGACCTGTGTAAACGACTGAAGAAAAATATCTTTTGAAAAAGTTTAAAAAGCCGGATCACGCGCCGGGGAAAGCGTTTCTCCATGTCCGCCCGGTATCAAAAAGCCCGCCCTTGCTCACACCAAAGGTACAATTGTTACCGTTCACAAGGAGACAGTGCGGATCTGAGGCAGGATTGATGCGCCAAAAAGCCTGGATGCTGACCAACAGGACGCAAATTCCGGCTCCGACGAACTGGAATTCGAGGCAGGTAACAGGCTTTAAGGGGTTTCCCGGATCGCCGGGAAGAGCACTTAATCGAAGACGTAGCCCAACCCACGAACCGTTCTGATGGTTTCTGGTTTTGTGGGATTGAGTTCAATCTTGCGGCGCAGCCTTGAAATACGCAGGTCGATCGAACGATCGAAAGGTTCCCAGCCCTTGTCGTGTGCCTGTTCCAGCAACTGGTCGCGGTTGAGAACGCGTCCACGGTTCTCGACGAACACCCTGAGCAGTTGAAACTCCATGGACGTAATCGCTATTTCCTGACCGTCGCCACCGATCAGCCTCGCCCCGTCCAGATCCAGACGGCAGGTGCCAAAGGGAACTGTGCCTGCTTGCCGATCCTTCTGCTGTGCAGTCGTCTCGTCAAAACTTCTGCGCCTCAGTGCCGCTTTGATCCGGGCCTCCAGTTCGCGCAGGTCGACAGGTTTGCCGACATAATCGTCGGCTCCCATTTCCAGCCCCACCACGCGGTCAATCACGTCACTTGCTGCGGTCAGCATGATCACCGGCACGGTCGAGGTGGTTCGAAGGTCACGCAACGCGGTCAGACCATCCGTACCAGGCATGTTCACGTCCAGAATGATCAGCGCCGGCTCCAGGCTCTCCAGAAGCCGTTTCATGTCGTTGGCGTTCGGCGCTTCAACAACGTCATAGCCGCGCTCGGCGAGATACTCGGCAACCATTTCGCGAAGATGAGGTTCGTCGTCACAGACCAAAATTTGCTTCGCACCCGGAGCCCCGCTCATGATGTGTTTTTCCTGCTGTCCAGTTGATTTAACAAACAAGCCAGATCCTTCTTGGAAATGGGCTTTTCAATGTAGGGGCGCTCGCTTTCCGTCAGAAATGTCTGAACGGACTTCCCCATGGCATCGCCCGTCATGAAGGCGATACGATCCTTGTATCCGGGCGATAACCCGACCAGGCTGTTGTAAAATGCGGCACCGTCCATGCCCGGCATCTTGTAGTCGCTGATAATCAGATCGACGGATGTGTGAGACAGGCGCGCAAGAGCCTTGCGTGCGCTGGTTTCCTGTATTGCCTGGCATCCGAGATCTGCCAGCAGGTCACAAACGAGCTCGCTGACAGCGACATCGTCATCAACGACCAACACCCGTTTGCGATGATGCGTTCCGCCTGGCTGGGCCTGCGAGGTGTCAGTTGAAGCCTCAGTTTCCATTGCGGGCAGTCGCACGAAGAAACTCGTCCCCTTGCCAACGGATGAACTGACTTCGAGAGTGCCTTCATGGGTGTCGACAACCCGGTGGCAGAATGCCAGGCCGACGCCCGTCCCCTCACCAACATCCTTGGTCGTGAAAAACGGCTCGAAGATGCGGTCCCTGATTTCCTTCGTCATCCCCGGACCATTGTCCCGGACTTCGAGGACTGCCTGGCCGTCTCTTCCGTCGTGGAACGTCCGCAACACAAGCACCGCTTCCTCACCAAGCGGCGAAAGGGCGTGTTCCGCATTGATAATGAGGTTTGTAACGACCTGGACCAGCTGGTCCGTATCACCGAGGATCGACGGAAGATCCTCGTCAAACTCCGTCTCAATCCTGACTCCGTTGGAACGCAGCCCGTAGCCGGCAAGATCAAGGGCAACCGAGGCGATTTCGTTCAGCGTACACGGTTCCAGATTTGCCGGTCGCTGGCGCGCCATGGACAGGAAAGCCCTGACGATCCGCGCGCTTCTGTCGGCAGCCTCCGCGATGCGGTCGATGCGCTTTTCCAGAACCGGATCCTTCAGCTTTCCCTGAAGCATCTGGGCGTAACCGGTAACGATGGAAAGGGGATTGTTGAGTTCGTGTGCGACACCGGCAAGAAGCTCACCCAGGGCGGACAGTTTTTCGTTCTGGTGGGCAATGTCACGCTGTTTCTGCAGTTCCTCCTGCATGGCCAGAAGGTCCGAAATGTCCCTTGTGGAGGACACGATGACATTCTCGCCCTTGTAGTCGGTCACGCGGGCGGCGGTGATGCCTTCCATGATTGAGCCATCGGCCCTGCGGAATTGAACCCGGTAATCATCAAGAGTTCCCGTCGGCAAGAGCGCTTCCAGATACCGCTCCCGATCCTCCGGCTTCAAGAAGAAATTGAGGGTCGTGTCGATATCGCCGAACCGCTCCCGTGAAGCAGGCGGGCAGTAGATGATTTTTCCATCTTCGATGCGGGAGACGAGAAAGTTTGCCGGGCACGCCTCGACGATCTTGTGCAGAAGCAGATCCGCCTCGCGCTGCTCTTCCTCGGCACGTCGCTGCTCTGTCACGTCGATAAAGGAGACGAGGTAGCCGTCCAGTTCGGTTCTGTGGGCTGACGCCAGCAGAATACGTCCACCTGCAAGATGGATGGCCTGCTTCTTCTGGTAGGATTTCACCAGAAGCGTCAGCTCGCACATATAGGATGTCTTGTCTTCGCCCTCGGGAACAAGAACGACGCCGTTGTCGATCAACCGGCCCAGAATTGTGAGAATGTTCTCCCCGGCAACGGGCGGCGCCAATTCACTGAAGTACATTTCGTACCAGAGCCGGTTTCCGAGCACGAAATTGAGGCTCTTGTCGAAGAGCACCAACCCCTCATCGAGAGATTGAATGGCATCATTCAGGGTGGCCAGGCTTCTGGCCTCGGTTTCTTTCAAGGCGGTGATGTCGGTGACCACGACAACGCGGCTGTTGTGTTCGGAGATGGCTCGCTCGACACGGTAGTGCCGGCCATCCCAGAAGCGAACCTCCATGGGTTCCAGCGTCTCGCGCTGCTGCTTCACCGCAGCGGTGAAGAGCTCAGCCGCGCGGTCGCCTACTTCCTGACCGGCAACCATCGATATCTGCGGTGCCAGCAAGTCGATCCGCTCAATATCCGACAGCTTTAGAATTTCGGCCGCGGTCAGGTGAAAGGGCGCTGCAAACGCATCATTGCAATGCGTGAACTGCCCGTCCGGCCCTTCAAAGGCGATACCAACCGGCAACCGTTCAACCGCAGTCGTAAAACGCCGCTCCGCCCTGACACGATCCGTGACGTCTTCAATCGTGAGCAGCCGCCCTTTCAGATTTGTCTCGTAGGCGCTGCCGACCAGTTCCCTGTCCTGATTGTTGGGTATCGGATACCCCTTGATGGCAAGGCGTATAAGCCGATCCAGCTCATCGAGCATTTCGGCGGGTTTCATGCCCCCCGGGAGCGGGATCAGGCCGCATGCTATGGCCTCGGCGTGGATGTCGCGCATCGCACGGCCAGGAACGAAAAGCCTGCCGTCCGGGTCGCCAATCTCCCGAAACTTCTTGTTGGCAAACACCAGTCGATCATCATCATCGACGAGTGCGATACCAACGTCGACGGCATCAACCGCGCCGTAAAGGATCTCTCTTGCACGCGCCTCTGCGGTCCGCTGTTCCGTGATGTCGCGAACCTTCACGACAATGCTGCCGTCTTTCAGATGCTTGAGATAGATCTTGTGCTGGCTGCCGTCGGCAACCTTGATCTCGATCTTCAGTTTTCCTCTGGCTGCCAGGGTTTCCAGGACACCGGGCAAACCGCCTTCAGGGCTGCGAACGAATGAAATATGCCCGCTGCCGACAGCACTGCCGACGATCTCGTCGAGCCGCGCGCCTGGAACAAGCAGATCCTTGTGCGGACCCAGCATCTCCGCATAGCGTTTGTTTGCGAAAACGAGCCTTCTGTCACTGTCGTAGAGCACGAAGCCATCGCTCAGCGCCTCGACAGCTTCTTCCATGAGCAGCTGGATCCGGTTTCTATCGGCTTCACTTTCAGAAGCACTCGCTCCGTCTTGAAGCAACATTGGATCTCACTTTGTATCAACGCCTCGACAAGGGCGGCAGGCCGGACCTCATTTCTACGTAAGCTTCTTTTCAGTTTGGCCTTGCCGTTTGTATCAATTGTATCATGTCGCAAGCGTCCGAAGCCCGCAAACCGGGATGGAACATCGCCCGTTGTCCGGCCTGGCTGATCCATTTGGGACTTTCCGCCCCCGTCCATGAGGCCTGAAAATGGCTGGAGCTGGCAAGCTGAAACCATGGGCTGTCCATATCAGGTCGGGAGAAACGCAGGCTGGGGATGAATCGGGCGGAGCGGCAACGTGGTACGGGTGCCGATCCCCCATGTCGCCATGGCCGTTCCCTCCACAACAGCTGAACAAAGACGACATTGAATAGACGCTTCAGTTTGCCCAACCAGGCGCGAGTGCAGAAAATCTGTACCGCGTTGTGCAATCCGGTCCCGTCTATCGCGCGGTTTTCGCTTCTCAAGCCATTACGTCTATGGCCGCTTGGCGGAAGGCCGCTACGTGCTCTTCAGTTGCTACCCTGTTTGTCACAAGCCTGCCGATCTCTCCTACCTCCAAGGCCTGAACCCTGCTGGTTTTTCCAAGCTTGCTCTGGTCGGCCAGAATAACCGTCTGCTGCGCCTGTGCCGCCATGGCTTTGGAGATTTCGGCTTCCTGCAGGTCATAGAAGAACGCACCCTTGACCGGATGCACCGCGACCGGAGCCGAAAAGCACAGGTCGACACGGAAACGGCGGATTTCAGACAGGGTGAGTTCGCCGACTGTCGAAGGGACGTCGGCCGCCATCCGTCCACCGAGCAGCAGCACGTCCTTGCCCGCCCCTTGCAGCGTGGTGGCAATATCAATCGAGTTGGTGATCACCGACAGATCCGACAGCTTGGCCAGTTCACGGGCAAACAGGGCTGTAGTGGTACCCGCGTCCACAAGGATCGTCTGTCCGGGCTGGATCAGTCCGGCTGCCTTGCGGGCAATCTCCGACTTTGCCCGGATCTGCGTCGTCATCCGTTGGCGGAAGGGTTCCTCGGAACGCGGCTCGGGCAGGACCGCGCCACCATGGACGCGGCTGACCTGTCCGGACTCTTCAAGGTCCAGCAAATCGCGGCGCACCGTCTCGCGAGAGACGTTCAGCATCTGCGCAAGATCGTTGGCGCTCACCTGCTGGCTGGCGCTCAGCATGGACAGAATGAGCCGGTGACGTTCTTTCGCCCACATCAGGTCCGCACCTTGCTCCGGTTGCCTCGTCCCATCAGCACCAGCGTTCCCTTCATGCTCAAAAGCGCAATACAGACGACTGCCATCACGCAGGTGGAAAAGGCTGCCGCCTGAGAAGTCAGACCGGCATCGTCCAGCCGCATGATGGTGACAGCCGCCACGCTCAGGTCAGGCGTGGTGAGGAAGACGACTGCCGACAGGGTTACCATGGACCGCATGAAGAGGAAAAAGAACACCGAAACGAGCATTGGGGCGATGAACGGCGCGACGATATCGACGGCCGTCCTTGCCATTCCAGCTCCAAGGCTGTCTGCAGCTTCCTCAAGCGCCCGGGGCAATTGGCGAAAACCGGTCATCACCGTCAGAAAACCCTGTGTGTGGTAGTGGTAGAAGTTGATGATCGCGATGAGGGCCGCCGTCCCATAGAGAAGGTAGAGCGGCGTCGCGGTTGAATTGAAAGTCAGGATATAGGCAAGCCCCAGGACCATCCCGGGTACTGCGGCCGGCATGGCGGCCAGCATCTGGATGGGCTGGGCCACGCTGCGCGGAAGGCGGCGCAGCCCAAGGCACAGAAGGAAGACAGCAAGCGTGCCTCCCGACGCCGCCATGAGCGATATCACGATGGTCATCCAGAGCGAGGAATACCCCCCGGCCAATGTGATGTCGTAGTGCTTGAACGACAGCGCCATGTTGTAGGGCCAAAGGGTGACAAAGCTTGCGTAGACGACAATGCCGATAACCGCGACGATGCCGGTGCAGACCAGAAGCGACAGGAACGCCATGACCGGGTCGCGCACGGGGGCGAAGGAGGGCCGATACGGTACCTGGCCAGCCATCTGCCCGACCTGCTGCCGCTTCATCGCCTGACGCTCGATGGCATAGGAAACCACCGTCGGCAACAACAGCATGATGCCGACGACGGCTCCCATGTTGAAATTCCGCTGGCCGACCACTTGAGAGTAGATTTCGGTCGCCAGAACCGAGTAGTCCCCACCGATCACCGCCGCGTTGCCGAAATCGGTGATCGTGATTGTAAAGCAGACGAAAGCCGCGTTGAGGATCCCGAAGCGCGCCGCGGGCAAGGTCAGATCGCGAAACTGGCGCGACGGCGAAGCGCCCATGACTTCCGCAGCTTCGTAAACGCGCGCGTCCAGCAGGACCAGCGCCGCCCCGATAATCATCACCGCCTGCGGCAAGGCATAAAGCGTGTTGGCGATCAACAGCCCCCAGAAGCCGTAGATTTCGATCTCGACACCCAGGGCACGGCTGATGACGCCGTTGCGTCCCAGAAGGAAGATCAGCCCAAGAGCCTGCACGAGAGAGGGGGCCAGCAGCGGCAGGACGATCACGCCGCGGATCAGCCACTTGCCCCGGAAAGCGCAGCGATAAAGCCCATGCGCGATGATGAAACCAAGGAAGACGCTGAGAACTGTGGTGGCAGCCCCCATGATCAGGGAATGTTCGGTCGCGCGCCAGAACCCCGTCGACCCCAGAACCCTCGTGTAGTTGGCAAGCCCGTAACCATCGTCAACCGTCAGGGAACGCAGGAACACGATCACCATCGGGTAGAGAAAGAAGAGGACGAGCCCAATCAGTGGCAGCCCAACGCAAACAAGTGTCAGCAGCCGGTCCGCATCCAGTTGCCTGCGCGCAGGCGTGGTCATCGTTTCCACACCGCTCATGCGGCGTTCTCGGCAGGCTTGTGGGTGATGTCGTCAGCCACCCAGGTGCAGGCTTCCGGTGGAATGCTCAGGTTCACGCGTTCGCCCTCGTGACAGGAATTATACCCGTGGGTCTCGACAACCAGCGGACCGATCGCGCTCTCGACCTCAAGCCGTCTGAGATTGCCAAGAAAACTGATGCTGCGCACCGTGGCGTTGCCGTCCTGCGCCGGGGTCAAGCCGATCTGTTCCGGGCGAATGCAGGCAACATGCTCCGTCCCCGCTCCCCCCGGCCACTTTGCCATAAGATCCGGGAATTCACGCCGGATCGGGGCGGCAGAAACGAGATTGCTGATCCCCATGAAGTCCGCCACAAAGCGCGTCGCCGGTCGATGGTAGAGGTCTTCCGGCGTGCCGGCCTGCACCACGACACCATGGTTCATGCAGATGATCTTGTCCGCCAGCGCCAGCGCCTCTTCCTGGTCATGTGTCACCATCAAGGTTGGAATCCCGAGCGAACGCTGAACATGGCGGATTTCGTCTCGCAGTTCGGCCCGGACCTTCGCGTCGAGCGCCGAAAGCGGTTCGTCCAGCAGCAAGACGCGCGGGTCGACGGCGATTGCCCTGGCCAACGCGATCCGCTGCTGCTGTCCGCCGGACAGCTGACCGGGGAACTTGCCTGCGACTTGCGGCAATTTCACCAGCTCCAGAAGTTCGGTCACACGTCGTGAAATCTCCGACCGCGGCGTGCCACGGATCTTCTGCCCGTAACCGATGTTTTCGGCCACTGTCATGTTGGGAAAGAGCGAGTAGGACTGGAACACGATCCCGAAGCCCCGCTTGCGTGCGGGAAGGTTCGAAAGCGCCGTCCCCTCCAGAAGGATTTCGCCGCTGTTCAGCTCCGTCAGCCCGGCGATCAGCCGCAGGAGTGTCGTCTTGCCACAGCCGGAGGGACCCAGCAGGCAAACGAATTCCCGTCGATCGATCTCGATCGAGACATTGTCGAGCGCTTTGAAGGACCCGAAGGTCTTGGTGGCGTTACGGACGGTCAAGTACACGGCGGATCGGTCTCCTGTCAAAGGTGCGCGGGCCTCCAGTAAAGCCCCGCGCGCTTCTGGCGGCAGCCGAAGCTGCCGCGGGCACGATCAGCGGCCCAGCTTTTCTTTCCAGGTTTCCTTCACGGCCGTCTGGTTCTTGGCCGCTGTGACGAAATCGATTTTCGCCAGGACGGTCGAAATATCAGCCGGCAGGCCCGCTTTTTCAGCTGCTTGCGAAGCATCGACACCCGGAACCGTGATCAGCGCCTTGTACTGCTGGTAGAGACCGATTGCCTCGTCAGACATCGTCCAGTCGAGGAAGGCCTTTGCCGCATCCTTGTTGTCGGAGCTTTCCATCAGGCCGGATGCTTCCAGTTCATATCCAACGCCTTCCTCGGGGAAGACCATTGCCAGCGGATAGCCTTCCTCGATGGACTGCATCGCGGTGAAAGCCAGTGAAATGCCGACGGTGTATTCGCCGACGCGTGCGGACTTGCAGGGTTTGGAACCGGATGAAGTATATTGTGCCATGTTCGGATCGACGGCTTCGAGCTGTGCCCAGCCTGCCTCTTCACCCATGGTTTGCAGAACCGCATTGACGTGCAGGTATCCGGTCCCGGAAGAATTCGGGTCCGGCATCAGGATCTCGCCCTTGAAGTCCGGGTTCTCCAGATCCTTCCAGCTCTTGGGCATCGGCAGGCCCTTTTCCTCAAGCCGTGCCGTGTTCACGCAGAACGCACCCATGTAGCCGATCGGAGCAAACCATTTGCCGTCTTCACCACGGAAGGAGGCAGGCAGAACGTCGACGCCCTTGGCTGCGTAGGGTTCCAGCATCTCCAGGATCTGCGGGTCCATCATGGCGCTGACGGCCCATCCCCAGATCACGTCGGCCTGCGGGTTGCCCGCTTCTGCCAGAAGACGCGCGCCCAGCTTGCCGGTGGACAGGCGCAGCACATTGATCTCGGTATCGGGCATCGCCTTCTGGGCGGCCTCGACATAAGCCGCGATCTCTTCTTCCTCAAGCGCAGTGTAGACGGTGATTTCGTCGGCAGAGGCTGTTGCCGTCATGCCGACGGCAAACAGCGAAGCCAAGGTGAATTTCGTCCAGGTCTTCATTGTCGTCTCTCCTTGTTGATCCACGTGTTCGTGTGCCAGTGCCTGCCCCGGATCGGATCCTCCCGAGACCCTTTGTTATTGCCGCGTCCTCTGTTCGCGGTTCTGGGGATATTTGTGTAGTCTTGCATTTTTGTGGATTTTGTCTAGAGTTAATTTGCCGGCTGACCATCGTTGCCAGCTTCCCCGCAGACAAGGAAAACCCATGCAAAGCTCCACGACGCCGCCCGAAACGGAGATGCTGGCGCGTTTTGCCGACGGGCTCGCCAACGTGGCCGACGCCATGGCGATGACCTACTTCCGCAAGCCATTGGACGTGGAACAAAAGGCCGACCTTTCCCCGGTCACGCAGGCTGACCGCGCCATCGAGGCCGCGATGCGTGAAAGCATCCTCAAGGAGTTCCCGGCCCATGGCATTCTTGGCGAAGAGCACGAGGACGCACGTCTGGATGCCCAATACCTGTGGGTGCTCGACCCGATTGACGGAACGAAGAGTTTTGTTTCCGGGATGCCGACCTTCGGCACGCTCATTGCCTGCCTTTTCAACGGGACACCGGAACTCGGCATCATCTCGATACCGCCGACCGGCGAACGCTGGACGGGGCGGCGTGGTGAACCGTCAACATTCAATGGTGGACCTTGCCGCACCAGCGGCCGGCACCGACTGGCCGACGCGATCCTTTACACAACCACGCCCGACACGTTCGACACCGAGGGACGCGCGCAGTTCGAGGCCCTCTCAAGCAAGGTCGCCATGCGCCGCTTCGGGGGCGACTGCTACGGATACGGACTGCTGGCTTCAGGCCACATTGATCTGGTGTTCGAAATGAATCTGCATCCCTACGATTACATGGCCCTCATTCCGGTTATCGAGGGTGCGGGAGGCGTGATCACCGACTGGAAAGGTGAAAAGCTGGGCCTGCACTCCGAAGGTCAGGTTCTCGCCGCGGCCAACGCCACACTGCACGCAGAAGCCCTGGCCGCCTTGTCCTGACCCGCCTTCGACAGTGCCCTGGGCTGTCGCCCCCGCGCCGTCCCAATTCAGATCCTATGCCCGTGCCAGCGTCGTCAGCCCGGGAGACATGACGAGGCTGCCTGTCAACGCCGTTGCCAGAAACGGGGCATTCCAACGCTGGAGGCATGGCGGCGTCAGGGAAGGGCCATCAGCGGGTCGGCCATGATCGTGCCGGCGGCAAGCGCCGCGCCTTCGGCATTCAGATGCGCATCCGGCGCATAAAGGCCCAGCGGCGAGGGATAGTCGCGAAAGGTCGGGGTCAGGTCGATCAGACCCAGGCCTGCGCTCTCGGCTGCGCGCGCCACGTTCTCGCGTAGCGGAGCGCTGAGAAAGCCATGCGGAAACACCCCTCCGAACTGGTCGAGAGCGGGGATGTAGACCACCACCACCCGCCCCTGCCAGCCATCCGCGATCTGCTTCATGCGATGCAGGATCTGCTCGAAAACCGGGTTGTCGCTGGCCGCCTTGGGGTAGTGCAGGCCCAGGATGCTGGCGGTTTCCTGAAGGGCGAGGAAATTGCGCAAATAGGCCCGGCGGCTCAGATATTCCTCCAGAGTGGCAGCAGTGCCCTGCCACCAGCCAGCAATGATCCTGGTCGCGTCCGCGCGCCGCGCCGCGTCCAACTCGATCGGGCCGAAATCGGCCTCCGGCGCCAGGGCCTCGTGCAGCCACGGCTGTTCTGTTTCAACGGACAGGTTTTCCCAGTCGTTCCCCTCGAAAAAGGCCAGAACGGTGATGCGGGGACGAAAATGCGGGCCATAGCGGCCAAGGACCGCCAGTTCATACAAGGGGCCTGCGCCCCGGCTGGCAGTGTTCAGGATCGAAGCCCCGCCCGCACGCATCTGGTCGACGAAATGCTGGCCATCGTCGAGACAAATCCCCTCGGCAAAGGAATCGCCGAGGATCATCAGATCGACCGGCGCGGCGGTTTCCGACTGCGGATTGCGAAAACCGTAACTGTCGATCCGTGTTGTGACCGGCACGCCCATACGGCTGCACAGCAGCATCTCGGCTCCGGGCGTCCCGGCCAGCACCGCATCGGCCAGAGTTTCGGTCCCCAACTTGGCATTCAGGGCCTTGATCGTATAGGCCGGAGGCATGGCGCCGCCATAACGCTCCAGATCGGTTCCGCCATCGACGATCCCGGCCAGCCCCATCCGCTGCGGCAGGTTATGCCAGCGCATGTACCCCTCGAACATGAACATCCCGGCCAGGATCGAGCAAGCTGTAATCCCCACCGTCAGCGCGTTGTCGGGCGACAGAAGCCAGGCGCAGCCAACCAGCAGCGCGGCAATCGCCAGCGGCCCCAGCACATAACGCAGCAGCCTGGGCAGGTCTGAGGCGAAATCGTCAAAATGCACCAGCGCAAAGATCGCGGTCAGCAGGAAGTAACCCGCCGGGATCAGGCACAAGATGGTAGCGATCCGGCGATGGCGGCCGAAGATGTGCAAGGGCTCCTCCGGTCAGTCCAGTTCGTACATGTTTTCGTAATTCTCATGCAGCGAGGCGTCCTGCGCCTCCTTCTCCAGCAGGCAATTGCCGGCGACCAGCATCTCGATCCCGGTGCCCATGAAGCAGCGGAAGGCGTCGGTCGGAGTGCAGACGATCGGTTCTCCGCGCACGTTGAACGAGGTATTGACCAGTAGCGGGCAGCCGGTCAGGTCGTGAAAGGCAGAGATCAGCGCGTGATATTTCGGGTTGGTGTCGCGATGCACGGTCTGCACGCGGGCCGAATAATCGACATGGGTCACGGCGGGGATGTCCGAGCGACGGATGTTCAGCTTGTCGATGCCGAAAAGAGCCTGCTCCTCGGACGTCATCTGGCGCCGGATACGTTCGGCAACATCGGCGACCAGCAGCATGTAAGGGCTGTCCCCGTCCAGATCGAACCACTCGCTGACATGCTCGCGCAGGACAGAAGGCGCAAAGGGCCGGAAGCTCTCGCGGTATTTCACCTTGAGGTTCAGCAACTTCTGCATGGAGCCCGAGCGCGGGTCGCCAAGGATAGACCGGTTGCCAAGGGCGCGCGGCCCGAATTCCATCCGTCCCTGAAACCAGCCTACGGCCTTGCCATCCGCCAGCGCCTGTGCGCTGCGGGCCAGGATCTCGCCCTCGTCCAGCCGGGTAAAGCTGGCCCCCGCCGCTGTCAGATCCGCCGCGATCCGGTCGTCGTCGAAGGCTGGACCCAGATAGGCACCCCGCATGGCATCGCCGGGCTGCGCCTGTCGGGGCTGGCCCAGTTCCATATGCCACGCGGCCTGCGCCGCCCCGAGCGCACCCCCGGCATCGCCCGCCGCCGGCTGCACCCAGATGTCGCGAAAGGCGCCGTCGCGCAAGATCTTGCCATTGGCCACGCAGTTCAGCGCCACCCCGCCGGCAAGGCACAGCGAGGGAATCCCGTATTCCTGCGCCAGCGCGCGGGTCATGCGCAGCAGGATCTCCTCGGTCACCGCCTGGACCGAGGCGGCGATATCCATGTGGAACTGTGTCAGCGGTTCCGTCTCGGGCTGGCGCACGGAGTGGCCGAACAGGTCCTCCATGGCCTTGCTGGTCATGGTCAGACCCGCCGCATAGTTGAAATAACGCTGATCCAGCCGGAACGAGCCGTCCGGCTTTACATCAACGATCCGATCCAGCATCAGGTCGCGAAATCGCGGTTGACCATAGGGGGCCAGCCCCATCACCTTGTATTCGCCGGAATTCACCTTGAAGCCGGTGTAATAGGTGAAGGCGGAATAGAGCAGGCCCAGCGAATGCGGGAAATGCAGTTCGCGCTGAATTTCCAGATCCTTGCCGCGTCCGATCGCAACCGTGGTCGTCGCCCATTCCCCCACCCCGTCGATGGTCAGCACCACCGCTTCTTCGAAGGGTGAAGAGTAGAAGGCACTGGCGGCATGGCTGATGTGATGTTCGGCGAACAGCAGCTTGTCCACGGGGAAGCGCGGGTCGAAAAGGCTCAGTTCTCGCTTCAGCAGGTCCTTCAGGAACAGCTTCTCGCGCAGCCAGACCGGCATCGCCATCCGAAACGAATTGAAACCGCGTGGGGCATAGGCCAGATAGGACTCCAGCAAGCGCTCGAACTTCAGGAAGGGCTTGTCGTAGAAGGCAACGTGATCGACGCTGGCAAGGTCCAGCCCGGCTTCATCCAGCACATAGGCAATAGCATGGGCGGGAAAGCCTGCATCGTGCTTGCGCCGGGTAAAGCGCTCCTCCTGCGCGGCGGCCACGATCCGGCCATCGACCAGCAGTGCCGCGGCGCTGTCGTGATACAGCGCCGAGATTCCGAGGATCGCCGTCACTGGTCTAGAACAGCGCATAGATGAAGGGGGCGACCGCCGAGCCCTGGCTGAGCACGATCAGCGCACCAAAAATCGCCAGTACAATGAAAACCGGCAAAAGCCAGAATTTACGCCTTTCGCGTAAAAAATCCCACAATTCGGCGATCATCGACATAGAGGCAATTCCTTGCTTTGTCTGGGAACCGTGCCGGTATTTTGTCCTAATATTGCAGTTTCATGGACTTCGGCTGGTCGGTTCTGAGAATCCAATAAGATTTTTCATTCGGATCCACTTTCCTTGAAAGCGGATCCTTTCCACTGGCTCGCATCGCAAGCCCGATTGGAACGAAGACTAAAATAAAGATAAGCGCCATCACTATCGGCGCCACAACGGCACCTAGCAGCATGCCCAGTTTGAACCACAACCTGTTGGGTAGGCGCAGGCTCTGCGGCGCAAACATGGCGAGGGCAATAAAAACAGCCGCAATGCATAGCAAAAGCAATCGCGGCGCGGCGCCACCAGTGACCGGCCACAGCCCAATCAGCAAAAAGACCGCAGCGAAGACCAGCCCGAAATTCCGTTCGGAGCCCATCCTGACCGAGGTATTGAACTGATGATCACTCATTTGGAACCACACAGGTAAACAACCTGTACTATACATAGCAAAATCGACGGGGTTAGTCCCCAGTTAATATTCGCGTAAAAATTAAGCACATGATGCGGTTTTGCACAAATCGAAAGAGGGATCCACTGCGTAAACCCGGATTGATAACCTGGGAGGCATGAGCCATAGGGCTCAAACGAAGTACAAAGCCGCGAACCGGGCTGCTTGCAACGAGGCATTGAAGCAACGTAGGCCGGGGACTGTGTGGGGCGCTCCCGAAATGCCTGGATGCTGCCGCAGGGTGGGAAACGTGCTCGCCAGCCCGGCCTCAACGATGCCGAAATCCGTTACATCACCTTTCGTGAGCAGCCGTCCTTTCAGATTTGTCTCGCAGACGCTGCCAGCCAATCAAGCGTTTCAGCAGGTTTGATGCCCCCGACAGCGGGATCAGACCACATGGCATGGCCTCGGCATGCTCCCGCAAACCGGCATGTGACATTGGCCGCAGCCTGGCCCTTCTGATCCAGTTAGGACTTTCACACCCGCCCCTTAGGCATGGGATGGAACGATGATCAGACCGGTTGCGGATTGCGTTCCGGGAATGCGCGTTGGTGCCAATACGGATAGGGAACGGGAGTGGTGCTGGCTTCGTCAAGCAGACGCATATGTTCGGCATCCAGCTCCCAGCCGGTGGCCTCCATGTTGTTGCGCAACTGAGCTTCGCTGCTAACCCCGATGATGAGGCTAGCCACGGTCGGCCGCTGCAGAAGCCAGTTCAGTGCGATCTGGGCTTCGCTTTTGCCTGTGTCACGAGCCACCTCCCCCAATGCTGCAAGTACGCGCTCAAGAAGGGTTTCGTCGTAAAGAGGCGGTGCATAGTTCGGGGTTGCGTCCTTGTGCCGGCCTGCTGAAGCGTGCTTCCCGCCACCCTTCAGGCGCCCCCACCCAAGCGGGCTCCACACCAGGGCTGAAACGCCTTGATCCAGGCCCAATGGCATCAATTCCAATTCGTAATCGCGACCGATAAGCGAATAATACACCTGGTGCGCCACCAGCGGCTGCCAACCGTTGTATCGTGCCGCAGCCTGAGACTTCATCAACTGCCAGCCGGCATAGTTCGAGACACCCAGTTGCCGAACCTTCCCCGCTTTCACCAGGTCATCCAACACCTCCATGGTTTCTTCGACCGGTGTCATTGCGTCAAACGCATGGAGCTGGAACAGGTCAATATAGTCGGTGCGCAGACGGCTCAGCATTCCCTCGACAGCAGTCAGCAGGTGGCTACGTGAACTGCCCACGTCATGTTCGCTCGGCCCGGTCCGCAGACCCGCCTTCGTGGAGATGATCACCTTGTCCCGGCGCCCGTTGATTGCCTGCCCGAGCACCATTTCGGCATTTCCGCCGGAATAGACGTCCGCGGTGTCGAACATGTTCAGCCCCTCGTCGAGACAAATGTCGACAAAACGCCGGGCTGCACCCGCATCATTGCCAGACCATGGCCCGGACGTGAAACTCGCCGTCCCCAAGCTGAGAACGGGCACAGACAGGGCACGATCGCCCAGCCAACGACGGTCCAATGCGTGTCTCCTTCCACGATTGATTGAACTGACCTTGAT
Source organism: Labrenzia sp. THAF191a (assembly GCF_009363335.1). Lineage (GTDB taxonomy): Bacteria > Pseudomonadota > Alphaproteobacteria > Rhizobiales > Stappiaceae > Roseibium > Roseibium algicola. The sequence continues at coordinate 2,965,445 of NZ_CP045333.1, read as the reverse complement.
CAGATACTTTTCCGATAAGACGTCGGGATTGGATCAGGTATTTCGATCCGGTTTCAGGCTTTGCTCCAGTCCATCACTGCACCGTCCCCCCTGCGGTCACACCTGTCCGCCGGAAAGCGGTGCCCTGCCCCGAGCCTTGAGCAGGCGCCTGCCACTGGTGATCGCCTGACCGAAATCCTTCTGCACCGCCAGCAGAGCCGGCACCAGAAGGATGACCAGGAACAGCCCGACGCCCAGCCCGTAGGCCAGCGTGATGACTGTCGGCAGCAGGAACTGGGCCTGGCGACTGGTCTCGAACAGCAGCGGCGCCAGGCCGAACACAGTCGTTGCGGTCGTCAGCACGACCGCACGCAACCGGTCGCAAACACCGTTGACCACGGCCTGCCGGAAGGGATGGTCCTTGGCGTATTCGTCGATAGTGGTCACCAGCACGATGCTGTCGTTGATGATGATGCCCGCCATGCCGATGAAACCGACCACGGAGAACATCGACAGCGGAATGCCGTGCAGGTAGTGACCCCAGATCATGCCGACGCAGCCGAAGGGAATGATGATCATGATCATCAGCGGCCGGGTCCAGGATTCGAAGATCCAGCAGAGTACCAGGTAGATGCCGGCCAGACACATGGCAAAGCCGATCAGTGCATCGGAGAGGAACGAGCGTTCCTGCTCCGCCAGCCCGCTCATCTCGCTTTCGACGTCATAGTCGGCGGCAAGCTGTGGCAGAAGCTCGTTCTGCAGCATGTCGGTCACTCGGGCAGCGGCTGCCGGATTGTCCTCCGATACATCACCGAAAACCCGCAGCGTGCGCAGCCCGTCGCTGCGGCGGACCGAGGCAAAGCCGTAGGTGCTGTCGATGCTGACAATCTCGCTCAGGGAAACATAGGTGCCCGCTTCGGTGCGCACCCGCGTTGAATAGAGAAACGCGGCATCCGTTTCCTCATCCGGCAACAGCACTTTCACTGTCGCCGTTCGCCTGCCGATCGGAAACTCGGCAACCTCGATGCCCTCCAGCCGGTTGCGCAGAATGCGGGCGATTTCCTCCGTGGTGAAGCCAAGGGCTTCGCCGCGCGGTGTCAGCGTCAGGTTCAGCTCCGGCTTGTCGTAGGCCAGCGTATCCTCCAGCGCGCTGACGCCTTCCATAGGCGCCAGAGACTGCTTCAGGCTTTCGGCAGCGGCCTTCAGGTTTTCCGTGGAGTTGCCGTAGAGCTTGATGTCGATCGCATCGCCCCCCGGACCTGAGCGCTCGCCGCGCAGGGCCATCGTTTCCAGAAGCGGCGGATTTACGATCTCCTCGCGCCAGTCGCCGATGAACTGAAAGGCCGAATAGGGCCGAAGGTCGGGGTCGAGCAGTTCTATGGAAATCCCGCCAAGCTGGTCGGCGTCCTTTGTATCTGCCCCCATGAGGCCGCGCCCCGCCGTCGCACCGACGGTGGAGAGCGCGAAGACCACCGGTTCGGCACCATATTGCTCGCTGTATCGCTGGTTGACCACGTCAAGCGCGCGTTCCATCTCCGCAATCATCGCCTTGGTGTCATCGCGTTTTGCCCCGGGCATCATGGCAATGCTGGCGGAAACCACCGCTTGTTCCGGCGCATTGAAAAACCGCCAGCGAACCGACTTGTCGAAAACCAAGGTGAGCGACAGCGCCAGGACCATCAGCGCAAAGCCGATAGCCGGATACCGCACGGCGAGAACCCAGCCGACGAACCGGCGAAACAGCTTTTCCCGGAACCAGACGAAGCCCCGGTTGAACAGGCGGTTGGGCAGGTCGAACCAGTGTTTCTTCTTGCTGGCCTTCAGCGCGTGGTTCATGTGGGCCGGCAGGATGAGAAAGGATTCCACCAGGCTGGCAATCAGCACCACCGACACCGTAAAGGGAATATCGGCGACAAGACTGCCGAAACGCCCACCGATGGCAACCAGTCCGACAAAGGCAATCAACGTGGTGATGGAGGCGCAGAAGACCGGTGCCGTCATGCGCCTTGCGGCAAGGCTGGCGGCTTCCGCTGGCGAATAGCCGCGCCTGTGCAGGAAGTCGGCATGCTCGCCGACCACGATGGCGTCATCCACGACGATGCCGAGACAGATGATCAGCGCGAACACGGAGATCATGTTCAGCGTGATCCCGAAGACATACATCAGGCCGATCGTGGCGGCCATCGCCACCGGAATTCCAGCCGCCACCCAGAAGGCTGTTCTGGCTGAAAGAAACAGAAACAGGAACAACAGCACCAGGGCCAGCCCGAAAATGCCGTTTTCGACCAGGATATCCAGCCGGTCGATGATCGCCTGCGAGCGGGTGTTGGTCAGTTGAACGACAACACCCTCTGGAAGGGTGTGCTGGAAGTCCGCCGTGATCCGCTCCACTGCCCGCTGGATCTCGATGGTGTCTCCCTGGGCGCTCCGGCTGACCCGCAGAACCACCGCCGGCATGCCCTTGTGATAATAGGCCCGGCCGCTTTCCACCCCTTCTGTGACAATGTCGGCAACGGACCGCAGCTCAAGCTTTTCCCCTTGGGAGGGCGCTTTCAGAACGATCTCTCCCAGTTCCTGCTCGCTGCGCCGGGTCTGGCCGGTGCGCAGCCGGGCGGAACTGCCCGCGACATCGCCTGCAGGCGTCGTTTCCATCTCCGCCGAAACAACGTCAGCGATTTCGGCAAGCGTCAGACCATGCCGCACCAGCATGTTCTCGCCGACATTCACCCGGATGATCGGGTCTTCCAGTCCTCGAATGGTGACCCGCGTGACGCCCTGGCGGAAAAAGACGGTCTGGAGATCTTCGGCAAAGCGGGCAAGCTGGTCGATATCGACCGGCCCATACATGACGACATCTGTCACCCGGTCGGAATAGACGCTGCGGGTGACCACTGGTTCGTCGATGCCTTCGGGAAGACTGGAACGGGCCTGATCGACGGCGGCCTTCACCTCGTCGGTTGCCTGGCCCATGTCCCAGCCGTCCTCGAACTCCAGTTCGATGCTGGCCCGCCCCTCGCGCGCAACGGATGTGGCTTCGTCGACACCGTTGATGGCAAGCAGCTGCGGTCCCAGGATTTCGACAACGGCCCGGTCGAGATCCTCAGGCCCGGCGCCTGACCAGTTGACGACGACGTCCACTTCCTCGCGGACAAAATCGGGAAAGAACTGCGTCCGGATCTGCGTCGAGGCCGCGAACCCGCTGATCAGCATCATGGCCAACAGCAGGTTCGCCGCTGTGCGGTGCCGGACCATGTAGTCCAGCAGCGAGGCAAATTGCGATCCGCCAGGAGAACGCATGTCGGGACACTCCAATCAGAATATCAGGTCGGATACGGCTGGGTTTACAGCGGTGTTCAGCCGCTGTTACCGCCGCCATGCTCCAGCCGTTCGATCAGCTCTTTCGGCACCATCGGCTTGTTCAGAAGGGCAAGCAGTCTGGCCTTGCGGTTTTCCGGCATGTCGGACCTGTTCAACTGATCGATCAGCGCCGCGCGTCGTTCAGGTTCCAGCGCCACCAGGTCGCCGGAAAGACGCGCTTCGCCCGCCTCCAACGCTTGCGCCGTCGCCGGCTCGTCAGGTTGCGGGGCATCCTGTTCACCGGTGTTGCGCCGGGGAGTAACCTTCAAACCGGTGCCAAGCTGCGGCAAGCGCTCACGCACGTAATCGGCGCCAAAGGGGACATTGGCAACGATGACTTCATTGCCCATCCGGCGCAGGATCGTCGCCTTGATTTCCTCGATCCGATCCCCTTCGCCAACGATCAGCATGCGGCCGTCTTCCGTCAGCGCCGCCGAAGGCACCTTCGCGACACGGGTCAGCTCCGGCTCAAGCACATTCACCTTCACGAAATCGCCCGGCCGCAGCACTGTGCCCGGCTCCAGATCCAGCGTCGCAAACAGCGTCCGGCCCGCTTCGCCTTCGGAGACAACGGCCGCGGCCCTGTCAATGGTACCTGGAACCTCGATGGACCGGCCTCCCAGCTGCAGGACTGCGGTGACGGGTGCCTTGACCAGACTTCCGCTGGTATCCAGCAGCCGGGAAAATTCATCGGTCGACAATGAGAAACGGACTTCCAGCGCCGCCGGATCGATCAACAGGGCCAGCGTCTCCGAAGAGCTGACGCGGCGCCCCAGCGTGGCGTTGACCTCAGACAGGTAGCCGGTGAAGGGGGCCGTCAGAGTGACTTCCTCCAGGGTACGCCTGGCATCGTCCAGAGCGAGCCGGGCTCGCTTGACCGTCAGGTCCATCCGCTCGATGCGCTTGCGTGCAGTGATGACCGATTGCAGACGATTGCTGAGCGATTGTTCGAGGGAGGCGACGGCCAGTTCTTCGGTCTCGACCTGTACGGCCGTGGAATAACCCTTGTCCCTCAGCTGCTGCTGGCGCTCTAGCGCCTGCTTGCGCAAGTCCAGCTGGCGCCGGGCTGCTTCCAGTTCCTGCTCGGCACCGACAATGGCTTCCGCGGCTTCCGCCTTCTGGGCCTCGGCATCGGCAAGGGCCGCTTCCGCGTCCAGCACCTGGAATTCCGCATTGGCCGGATCGATCCTCAGCAGCAGTTCGCCCTTTGCCACGGCAGCACCGTCGCGAAACTTGGAGGCAACCTCCACAAGCCTGCCTTCCGAGCTGGCCCTGAGTTCCAGCGTCCGCCAGCTTTCCACCTGGCCGTAGGCGGTCGTGACAGGCGCGACCGTTTGCGATGTCAGCTCGGCGACATTGACCGAATAGCTGCGTTCGCGGGCAGGACGTCGCTGCGCGGTCTCTTCTGCCGTCATGGCAGTATACAGACGGTAGCCGCCAAAACCGGCAAACCCGATCATGATCGCCATCAATGCCAGACCGACAAGTCCGCGCATCAGAAACCGCATTCGCCTCTCCACCTGAAGGGCCGGGCGTGGATTGGAAGAAAACCACCCGGGCACCGGCACTTAACGTCAGGTCCCTTAAGTAACACGGTACTGGGGCGAAATTCTGAAAAGCTTGTAACGACTTGTATCGTCTTGTATACGCCGGCCGCCCGTTCGCCCGTCAGCCGCTTCTCTTTGCCGCAGCCGACCGAAGAGACCCGGAAAGCAGACATGAAAAAACCCGGCACCTTGCGGTACCGGGTTTTCCGTGTCGGCCGGGAGGCTGGCTTAGAACTTGTAGCCAATACCCATGCGAACCTGCGAATTGTTGAAATCCGAGCTCACGCCGGTTCCGTTCAGGTTGAAATCCTGTTCGCCGAAATCCTGGTAGACGTATTCCAGCTTGGCGCTGATGTTGTTGGTAATGGCTGCTTCGCCACCTGCGCCAAGGGTCCAGCCCAGGGCGGTCTTGCTGTCCGTGTCGCCATTGCCGGAAACTTCCAGGTCGGCAATCGCCAGACCGCCGGCACCATAGACCAGGTAACGGTCAAAGGCGTAACCGACACGGCCACGGAAGTTGGAGTTCCAGTCAGACTTGGACCGCAGTGTCAGGCCGCCGTTGGACTTGGACTTTTCCAGGTCGGTCAGGCTGAAGTCGGCTTCCGCGCCGACCACGATGTTCGGCGTCACCTGGTAATTGTAACCGGTGTAAAGACCGCCGGCGATGCCGTTCGCGTCCACTCCAAGCCCGGTGTTGTTGCCGGCCTTGTTGTCGAACTGGCCGAAAGCCCATCCGAGATTGCCACCGACATAAAGGCCGGTCCAGTCGATGCTCTGCTGCGGAGCCGGAACCGCCTCATAGGCCGGTGCCGGCGACTGCGGCAAATCCGCAGCCAGGACAGGCGCCGATGCGACCGTCGCAGCTGTCAGGGCCATGCCAGCAAGTGCAAGACGTTTCATTTGAGTACTCCAGATCCACTTTATCCATTAGTGCGTTGGCCGGAAATTGCCGGCCAGTTGCGAGTTGGACGGGTATAACGCCGCGTCCTCACTCTCCCCCAACGAATAGATATGGAGATCGTTTGTGGCGGATCAGGATTGAGAATGGGGAGTTTTGATGACAAATGGAGGCAACATTCTGACAGGATGAAAGACCCGTAAAGACAATTGCAATTTGCATTCAGGAACCCCATTTGGCCGGTAGAAAGATCCTTGTCCGCGGCTTTCCCCTCACCGATCTATTGCGTATAAGGCGCCAAGTTGAACTTTGGCGCTGCCACATTGAAGCCGCCTTCGAAGATTGAAACTGACCCGAACCGGAAATTCGTAAATGCTCTTTGACTACATCAGCCTCGCAGGCGGACTTGTTGTTCTGATTATCGCAGGCGATGTCTTGGTCAGGGGTTCGGTCGGTATTGCGCAGCGTCTGGGCATTCCCAATCTGGTCATCGGTCTGACCATCGTCGCCTTCGGCACCTCTGCTCCCGAACTGGTCATTTCCCTTAAAGCCGCGCTGGAAGGCGCCGGCGGCATCGCCATCGGCAATGTGGTCGGTTCCAACATCGCCAACGTGCTTCTGGTCCTGGGCATGCCCGCGCTGATCGCGGCAACCCCGTGTGGTGAAACCGGCGCGACGCGCAACGCACTGTTCATGGTCGCAGTCACCATTGTTTTCATGGCGCTCTGTTTCTTCACGCCCATCGGCCTGACCGCCGGCCTCATTCTCCTGGCACTGCTCGGTGTCTTCCTTGCAGCCTCCACCATGATGGCGCAGAAGCACAGGAAAGAGCAGAAAGCCATCGCCGCGGCATCCGCGGGTGCCGCTGCTGCCGATATCCCGATGGAAGACGATGATGGCCTGGACGAGGTGGAGGACGTTCCCGATTCCGTCTGGATCGCGCTCGCCTATATTCTTCTCGGCCTGGTCGGCCTGCCGCTCGGTGCGCATTTCACCATCAGCGGAGCAACGTCGATCGCAACCTCCTGGGGCGTCAGCGAAGCCGTCATCGGCCTGACGGTCATCGCCCTCGGCACCTCCTTGCCTGAACTTGCCACCACGGTCATGGCCGCCATTCGCCAGCATGGTGCCGTCGCCATTGGCAACGTCATCGGCTCCAACGTCTTCAATCTGCTCGCCATCATCGGCATCACCGCCGTCATCGTGCCCATCGACGTGCCGCAGGAAGTCCTGAAGCTGGATATCTGGGTAATGCTGGCCTGTGCGATCCTGCTGACATTCCTGGCTGGAATGCGCATCTGTCTCGGCCGTATATCCGGCGCAGTCATGACGGCGGCCTATTGTGCGTATATCGCCACCGTCTATGTGCTGGGTCACACCTCCTGAAGACTCTTTTGGCCGCGGATTGGCAGCAGAGCCCCGCTTCGCCGTACCCGCCTCTTTCCCTATTGCCTTGCGCGGCTTAAATGTCTGGCATGCAGGACGATACTGATTCTGAAAAAAGCGCCGTATCCGCGCCGGAGACCGGCAATGCCCCCGCACGCAAGGGCGTCGAGGTCATTGCCGACGAGGTCAAGCGCCTGCCCAACGGGCCGGGCGTCTACCGGATGCTGGACGAAAACGGCGAGGTTCTCTACGTCGGCAAGGCCCGCAGTCTCAAGAAACGGGTCACCAGCTACACGCGCCTGCAGGGCCAGTCCAACCGGATCATGCGCATGATCCTGGCGACGGCGTCGATGGAATTCGTCGTCACCCAGACAGAGCCGGAAGCCCTGCTTCTGGAAGCCAACCTGATCAAGCGCCTGCGACCACGGTTCAACGTGCTGCTGCGCGACGACAAGTCCTTTCCCTATATCCTGGTGACCGGTGATCATGAATCCCCCGCGATCGTCAAGCATCGCGGTGCCCGCAAGCGCAAGGGCGAGTACTTCGGACCCTTTGCCTCGGCAGGCGCGGTCGACCGCACCATCAATGCGCTCCAGAAAGCCTTTCTGATCCGGACCTGCTCGGACAGCTACTACGAAAACCGCTCCCGGCCCTGCCTGCAGTATCAGATCAAGCGCTGTGCAGGCCCCTGCACCGGGGAAATCGATCCGGCGGATTATGCCGGCCTGGTGTCGGAGGCCAAGGCCTTCCTCTCCGGCCGCAGCCAGTTGATCAAGACCCAGCTTGCAAAGCAGATGGAAGCCGCATCCGCCGATCTGGAGTTCGAGCGCGCCGCCATCTACCGCGACCGCCTGTCGGCATTGTCGCACATTCAGGCGCATCAGGGCATCAATCCGCAGTCGGTCGAGGAAGCCGACGTTTTCGCCATCCATCAGGAAGGCGGCCAGACCTGCGTGCAGGTGTTCTTTTTCCGCACCGGACAGAACTGGGGCAACCGGGCCTACTTCCCCAAGGCCGACAAGTCCTTCGAGGAAGCCGATATTCTGGAAAGCTTCCTGGCGCAGTTCTATGACGACAAACCCGCTCCGCGGCAGATCCTGCTCTCCCACGAACTGAGCGAACAGGACCTTCTCGCGCAGGCGCTCTCCGAACGCACAGGCCGAAAGGTCGACGTCGCCTGCCCCAAACGCGGGGAAAAGAAGGAGCTGGTCGACCACGCACTGACCAACGCACGCGAGGCGCTCGGCCGCAGACTTGCGGAAACCTCCAGCCAGGCCCGTTTGCTGAAAGGCGTCGCGGAAGCTTTCGACCTGCCCCAAGCGCCGCGCCGGATCGAGGTCTACGACAACTCCCACATCATGGGCACCAATGCGGTGGGCGGCATGATCGTTGCCGGCCTGGAAGGCTTCGCCAAGGGCCAGTACCGCAAGTTCAACATCAAGTCGGAGGATCTCGTCCCCGGCGACGACTACGGCATGATGCGCGAAGTGCTGACGCGGCGCTTCTCCCGTTTGTTGAAGGAACACGCCCGCGAAGACAGCAAACCGGAGGCGGTCGATCCAGCCCTCCAGGATACCGATGAGGGCGAAGTGGAAACGGCCCCTGCCGATACCGGCGTACCGGCCTGGCCGGAACTGGTGCTCATCGACGGTGGCCAGGGCCAGCTGACAGCGGCCCGCGAAACGCTGGAAAGCCTCGGCATCACCGATGTCCCGCTCGTCGGCATCGCCAAGGGGCCCGACCGGGATGCCGGACGGGAGAAATTCTTCATCCCCGGCCGGCAGTCCTTCATGCTGCCCGAGCGCGACCCCGTCCTCTATTTCGTGCAGCGTCTGCGCGACGAAGCGCACCGCTTTGCCATCGGCAGCCACCGGGCTCGCCGCAAGAAGGACATCACCAGGAACCCGCTGGATGAGATCGCGGGTGTTGGTCCGACGCGGAAGAAGGCCCTGCTGCGCCACTTCGGCACGGCCAAGGCCGTCTCCAAGGCGGGGGTCGACGACCTGGCCGCCGTTCCCGGCATTTCCGAGGCGATTGCCAAACTGGTCTATGACCATTTTCATGAATAGGACGTCGAGCCGACGCTTCCTCCCGGCCAATGATTTTGCCAAAGCCAAGGAATTCTGAGAGTGTCAAACCCGTTGGAAGCCGCGCTTCGGTGCATCGACGCAAAGGATTACGGCATGGCGCTGGAGATCCTGACCGATCTCAATGCAGCCAATCCGCGCGATCCTCAGGTCAATCACTGGCTTGGTGTCATCTATCTGACCCACGGTCACGCATCCCGGGCAATCGAACACCTACAAGCTGCCGCGAAGGTCGCGAAGAAGGAAGCCGTCATCTTCGCAACACTTGCAGATGCCCTCACCCTCGACAACCGTTTCGAGGAGGCCCTGCCATATGCGCGCAAGGCAGTTGCGCTCGACGCCAAATCCGAATTCGCCCACCGCACCCTGGGCGAGATCTACGCAAGGCTGCGGCGGCCCGTGATGGCCGAACATGCCTTTCAAAACGCGCTCGCCATCAACGAGGCATCGGCGATCGCGCATCTGGCGCTCTCGCGGCTGAAAGTCTCGCTCGGCAAGATGGACGAGGCCGAAACTCATTTCCGGCGCGCACTGGAACTGGCTCCCGAGGAACCCTCGGTGCTCATCAGTGCAAGGGACCTCTCCGACCTTTCACTGAAGAAAGAGGCGCTGGAAAAGATCGAGACCCTGCTGAACGATGCGGACCGGCCGATGGCGAAGGTCGAGCGGGCAAGGCTTGCCTTCACCGCCGGCAAGATCTGCGACGACACCGGCGACATTCCCAAGGCCTTCCATTACCTCGGCCTGCATCGAGACGACCTTTACGGCCACTATGATGCAGACCGGCAGGAACACCACGTCGAAACCTGCCGGGAAGTCTTCTCGGAACAGTTTTTCGAAGACCGCAAGGATTTTGCCCTCACCAGCGACAGGCCCGTCTTCGTCTTCGGCATGCCGCGATCAGGCACCTCGCTGGTGGAGGCCATCCTGTCTGCCCACCCGAAAGCAACGGCTGCGGGCGAACTCAGCTTCTTTGACGAGCAGATCGACGGTCTGACGGCAGGCCACACCGGTGACAATGCCTTCTTCGACGCCGCCCTGGCCCTTGACCGCAAGAGCGCCCAGCGCATCGGCCGCAAGTACCTGACCCTGCTCGACGGTTTCAGCAAGAAAAGTGCCCGCGTGATCGACAAGATGCCGCAGAATTTCGAGCACCTCTGGCTGATCGCCCTCCTGTTCCCAAACGCGCATTTCTGCCATGTCAGCCGCAACCCGGCCGACACCTGCGTCTCCATCTACATGACGCCCCTGCCCGGCAAGCACGGTTACTGTGAAAGCCAGCAATCGCTCGCCCATTATTATGGCCAGTACAGAAAGCTGATGACGCACTGGAGCACGGTGCTGCCGGTTGAGATCCGCAATCAGTCCTACGAGACCCTTGTGAGCGATCCGGATAGGGAGCGCCCACTACTGATTAGTCATGCCGGGTTGGCCTGGGACGATGCCTGCCGCCATCACGAGAGCAATGAGGCGCAGGTCTTCACCTTCTCCATGACCCAGGTCAGGCAACCCATTCATACAGGGGCCATGAACCGCTTCGAAAAGTACCGGGATCACATTGGCCCGCTGCTCGACGGGCTTGCAGGGATCGAAACCTGACACCGGAGGGTTGCATCTTCAGGCCGGTTTATCACAAGCTGTAGCGACAAACCGGCACCCGGCGCGTCTTCCGCGCCTTATTTGGAAACGGGTGTGTTCGCGAGACCAGCCGCTTGTGCGGTGCAGACCACCGGACAAAGATGCACCCAGATCCGACCGAACAAGCTTTTGCTCTTCTTCAAGCCGGGCAATTCGACCGCGCTCAGGCGCTTCTGGAGGCAGTGCTCCAGAACGATCCGCGCAATGCCCGTGCACGGTATGGCCTGGGCATCGCCTGCCTCTCCTTCGGCCGAACCGCGCAGGCGATCCCGCATCTGGAAGAGGCCGCAAAAGTCGCGAAAAAGGAAGCAGTGGTTCACACCACACTTGCAAGCGCGCTCAACATCGAGAGGCGCAGCGAAGACGCACTGCCTCATGCGCGCAAGGGCGCGTCGCTCGCCCCGGGGTCTGAATACGCGCAACGCGTCCTCGGTGAAGTCTACGCCGATCTCCGGCGCTCCGGACTTGCCCGGCAGGCCTTCGAGCAGGCTCTGAAGGCCGATCCGCGGTCGCCACGCGCTCATCTCGGCCTCTTCGAACTGGAAATGACGCTCGGCAATCGGGAGCTTGCTGAAAATCATATTCGCACCGCCTTCACCGAGGCGCCTTCCGATCCCGCAATCCTGACCGCGGCTGCCGAAACTCAGGACGAAACGCTCAAGGCGAGTGTCCTTGACGGGATTGAACGGCATCTTTCGAACCTGCCCCAAGGTGCCACAACCGCCGAAGTCACCCGTCTTGCGTTTGCCGCAGGCAAGATCTGCGACGCTGCAGGCGACACCGGCAAGGCATTTTCCTTTTTCGACGGATACCGGACGGGTCTTTATCCCGCCCACGACCCGGACCTCCAGAAAGCCTTCGTGGAAACCTGCAAGGTCGTCTTTGACCGGGAGTTTTTCGAACAGCGGAAGGACTGGGCGCTTTCAAGTGACAGGCCGGTTTTCGTTTTCGGCATGCCTCGCTCGGGCACGACCCTGGTAGAGCGGATCATCGGCCGACACCCCGCCGCACGGGCCGCGGGGGAGCTTCAGTTCATCCCCGATCGGATTCATGTTCTGGCGTCCGGCCGGATACACGACCCGCGCCTTTTCGAGGCAGCCCGACAAATGACACGGCAGGACGCTCAGCGCATTGGCCGCCGCTATCTCTCCCATCTGGAGGATATCGACAAGAGAGCGCACCGTGTAATCGACAAGATGCCTCATAACTTCGAAAACCTCTGGCTTCTCGCCCTTCTTTTTCCCAACGCCAGTTTCGTGCATGTGACGCGGAGCGCGGAAGACACTTGCCTTTCGATCTACATGACGCCGCTACCGCCGCATCATTCCTACAATGAGAGCCAGGCTTCACTCGGCCGCTATTTCAATCTCTACCGTGATCTGATGGCCCACTGGTCAGAGGTTCTGCCGGTCGCCTTGAGGCATCAGTCCTATGAAAGCCTTGTCAGCGACAATGAGACGGAAAGTCGGGCCCTGCTCGCCCATACCGGCCTGGACTGGGACGACGATTGCCTGAAGCCCCCTGACGAGACCACCCAGATCTTCACCTTCAGCCGAGAGCAGGCACGCCGACCGGTCTATGGCTCGTCCGTCGGGCGCTGGAAGGCCTATGAAAGGCTTATTCAGCCGCTTCTGACAGCGCTCGAGGCAAAGGCGAACTGACTTTGCGGCAAAACAGGTCGCACCTTCCGCACAGTCCGTGCTAAGCACAGCCGCCTTCTCATGAAATCGGACCCAGGCTGCCATGTTTCGAAAGCCCCAGGCTAAACCGCGTTCCCTGATCCATAGCGTATTATCCCTGATCGGTTGGTGCGGCAGCCTTGGTGCCATTGCTGTCAGTGTGCTCGGCCTGCTTGCCTTTCTGGCACCGGACGTCTGGCTTGCGGACAACATGAGCTTCTTCCTGCGACAGTTTCTGGCCGCAGGCCTGGCAGGGTGTCTTGGCGGTGCGGCCGGTTTCCTCGTTCGCCATCGGCTGCGTCTGCTGTACCGGTTGACCTGGTTCGTGGCCGTGATCGCCTTTCTCAGCCTGGCCGGGTTCACCGGAGCTCGCACGCTTGCCAACACCAAGCCTCTCGGTCCCGCCGCGCCGGGAGACCGTCCGCTCAAGATCGTCTCCATCAACCTTGAACACCTGTTTCTGGGGGACAAGGTGTTGCAGGCCTTTCTGGAAAAGGAGCAGCCTGATGTCGTGGTGTTTCAGGAAGTGCTGTGGTGGCTTCAGGAACGCCGCTGGCAACGCTTGGGGTTGCCGACCGGCGGTGCCGGCAAGAACGGATTTCCCGAATACCTGAAGGTCGGAGACCTGGGGGGCCTGGCGGTCTATTCCCGCTTTCCGCTGACGTCGGAAGAAACCCGTGTCATCTCTGGCGATGTCCCTCCCGGGGCAAATGTCTATTACGATGGCGACAGGGAACTGTTGTCGCTCTCCGTCGACACCGGTTCGGCTCCGCTGCATCTCCTGGTCATTCATCCCGACAGCCCGCGTTCGAAGATCCGCTGGGAGAACAAGCGCCGATATTTCGACGAGGCCGATAACGTCATCGATACCTTGAAGGCCGACAACGGCAGCAACATTCTGGCGATCGGCGACTGGAACAGTTCACCCTGGTCTGCCCGGTTCCAGCAGACACTGACACGAAACGGGCTGAAGACGGCCTATCCGGACGGATGGCCGCAGACGACGCGCTTCTTCTTCGACTACAGCCTGCACTGGATCCTCGGTGCGCCTGTCGACCAGTTCGCCGTTTCAAAGGACATCCAGATCGTCAACGTTTCGCTTGGCCCCGATATCGGTTCCGATCATTTGCCGCTGATCGTGGAGATCGCCCAGACGCCGAGCAACTGACTTCGGCGACCTGCGCCCGGCACCTGAAAATTGCGACATTGGCTGTGACTTCAACCGGAAAGTGTTTGAGGCTTCGGGTGGTTTCCTGAAAACTGCCCGCAACTTCAAGACCGATTCCCAAAGTTCCGCATGGCCAAACTCTATTTCAACTACTCCTCGATGAACGCCGGCAAGTCGACAGTGCTGTTGCAGGCCGCCTACAACTACGAGGAGCGCGGGATGAACACGTTGCTCCTGATCGCCGCCTTCGACGACCGCGGCGGCAAGGGCCGGATCGCATCGCGTATCGGGTTGGGAGCGGATGCCGATGTCTTCAACTCGGCTGACAACGTCTTTGATCACATACTGCGCGCCGACGAAGCGAAGAAGGTCGACGCGGTCTTCGTCGACGAAGCCCAGTTTCTGACGGAAGACCAGGTCTGGCAGCTCGCCCGGGTAGCCGACACGCTGCGGATTCCTGTGATGTGCTTCGGCCTCAGAACGGATTTCCAGGGAAAGCTCTTCCCCGGCAGCGCCGCCTTGCTGGCGCTTGCGGATAATCTGAAGGAAATCAAGACCATCTGCTGGTGCGGACGCAAGGCAACCATGGTTGCCCGGTTGGATGCGGACGGCAAGATCGTCGAGGAAGGCGACCAGGTCGTAATTGGTGGCAATGACAAGTATGTCTCGCTCTGCCGCCGTCACTGGAGCGAGCGGAAGCTGGGCTGATCGCCACTTTCCGTTCGGAACCTTGCAGAACCGCACCTCGGACTGGTCGCAGTGCCCTCACTTTGTGATGGACAAAGCCCCCCGGAGCAGGATTATCAGTTTTTCTGACAAGACGCCCCGCCGCAGCCCAATTCGTTGAAGGTGCTACCGCGCGCACTCTGGTCAGCGATCCGAAGACTTTTGGGGTATGCATATGATCAAGGAATTTCGCGACTTTATCGCCAAGGGCAACGTCATGGACCTTGCCGTCGGCATCATCATCGGCGCAGCATTCACCGCCATCGTCACCAGCCTGGTCAATGACCTGATCAACCCGATTATCGGGCTCATCATCGGCGGCATCGATTTCACCTCTATGTATGTCGTTCTGTCCGGGGAGGTTCCTGCCGGCACCGGTCTTGCCGCCGCTCGTGAAAGCGGAGCCGCCGTCTTCGCCTATGGCGCCTTTCTGACGTCCTGCATCAACTTCATGATCATCGCGTTTGTCGTCTTCATGCTTGTGAAGTCGGTCAACCGGATCAAGTCCATGGCTGAAAAGCCGGACGACGTCGAGCCTGAGGTCAAGACCGGCCCGTCGGAAATCGACGTCCTGATCGAAATCCGCGACGAGCTTAAGTCAGCCAAGTCCCCTGCCTGATCTTACCTTCGCGGGACCCTTTACCGCGAGCACTCTTCCTCGCCCCGGTACTGCCGGGGCGAACGGCCAAAAGCCTTGCGAAACAGTGTCGAGAAATGCTGCAGATTGTTGTACCCGCAGCGCATCGCGATTTCACTGATCGACATCGCTGCAAATCTCGGGTCATGCAGCGCCGCTGCAACGACCTCCAGCCGTTTCTGCCGGATTTCGCCAGCGATCGAAGACCCTTCGCACTGGAAGATCGCATTGAGACGCCGTACCGACAGTCCGGTGGCCGACGCCACCTGGTTCCGGTCCAGCTCCGGATCGTGAATGCGACGCGCAATGCAGCTGCGTGCCCTGAGCAGGATCTGACGATCGAACGACGAAAGCGCCAGCTCGCTCTTGCGGCTGCCCGCCAGCCCGGTTGCCACCAGGTCCAGAAGTGTTTCCTGAAGCGTTGAGGCAAACACCGGAGAGCCGCTGTTCAGGTGGGCTGAAAACGCCAGGATGCTCTCCCGCACAAGACGACCGATGTCGCTTTGGCCGTCGATCCAGGTTCCGCCAAGCGTCTCGGCAAAAGGCAGGCGGCTTAGAAGGCTTGCCTTCGAAAACTGCAGGACCGTTTGCGAGAAGGGTTCCGTCAGATCCAGACAATAAGGCTGGGTGCTGTCATAGACCACCATGTCGCCTGGACGCAGCACCGATGTCTTTCCGAATTGGGTCAGACGCGAGGAGTTTGCGGTCTGCAGGCTGACGAGGAAATCGGCTTCCGACGCCGACCGGATGTCGCTGAGACGCCGTACCACCCTGTGGGCTGTCCCGGACACTCTGGAAACGGAAAGGGCCGAATGGCGCTCGATATCCAGACTGCCGACAAAACCGGGGCCCTCACCGGCTTCACAACCCAGTTGGACATAAGAGTCACAGACCGCTTCCCGCCAATAGGCGAAGCGATCGCGCGGTGCGATGTCCACTGTGCTGTATGAGGCCTGGCCGCTCATATCCCTTTCCGTGTTCGACTGGTCGATTTTCGGCAGTCTGCCCAAAAACGCAAGTTTTTTGGCTCAGGGACAAAAGTAATCTCGTCGTCACTCCGGCAGGCTGGGAGGCCTAGGAGGACATCACATGACCAAGCAATTCAAAGTCGCAGCCGTCCAGGCCGCCCCCTGTTTTCTCGATCTTGATGCCGGCATCGACAAGGCCGTCCGCCTGATCGAGGAAGCTGCATCAGCCGGAGCCAGACTGGTCGCCTTCAGCGAAACCTGGCTGCCCGGTTATCCAAACTACATCTGGCTCGGCCCCGTCGCCTGGCAGATGCAGTTTGCCGGACGCTATTTCGAAAATTCCATTGTCGCCGGTTCGGACCACGAAAAGCGCCTGGCCGACGCCTGCCGGAAAAACAACATCCAGATTTCCATGGGCTGCTCGGAACGTGACGGCGGCTCGCTTTATATCGCCCAATGGCATTTCGACGAGACCGGCACGGTCGTGAACCGCCGGCGCAAGCTGAAACCCACTCATGTGGAACGCACGGTCTATGGCGAAGGCGACGGCTCTGATCTTGCCGTAGTCGAAACCTCCCTCGGCCGCATCGGCCAGCTGGCCTGCTGGGAACACCTGCAACCGCTGTCGAAATACGCCATGTATGCCCAGAACGAGCAGATCCATTGTGCCGCCTGGCCCAATCTCCATCTCTACAAGGGCACGGCCTACGCCCTTGGCCACGAAGTCAACAACGCGGCGTCGATGATCTATGCGGTTGAAGGCGGTTGTTTCGTGCTCGCACCCTGCTCGCTGGTCACCAAGGACATCCAGGACGCGCTCTGCCAGGGCGATCCGGAAAAGGAAGCGCTATGCCCGCTTGGCGGCGGCTATACCCGCATCTACGCCCCGGACGGGCAGGAAATCGGCACCCAGATCGCTCAGGACGAAGAAGGCCTCGTCTTTGCGGACATCGACCTCGGCATGATTGCCTTCGCCAAGGCAGCCGCTGATCCGGCGGGTCATTATGCCAAGCGGGACGCCACCAGACTGTTGCTCAACCGGAAGAAACAGCGCCCCGTTGTTGCCTTCGACGATGCGCCCGGCTGGGAAGATGCAAGCGAGCTTGCCACAGCGCGGCAGAGCCCCGTGGAAGAGGCTGCCGAGTAGACCAAACGTGCCGGCGCGCGGTACCTGCGCACCGGTCCGGGATTGCCCGGGTCCACTGTACGCTGCGCCAATCCGTTGGCGCTGACCTCGCCGGCACACTTGGACAAACCCGCGGAACCGAAATTTGCGCCTTGTCCAGGCGTAGCCGGCAAGGTCAATATCGGCGCATGAAAGACGAAGACAGCAGTCCCCGGTTCCGCATCCGCCTCGTGTTCGGCCCGGACGAAATGATGGGCCCCGGCAAGGCCGAGTTGCTGGAACGCATTCAGCGCACCGGATCGATAGCGGCCGCGGGCCGTGAGATGGGCATGAGCTACAAGCGGGCCTGGCAACTTGTGGAAACCCTCAATGCCATGTTCCGCTCTCCCCTCGTGGAACGCAGCCGCGGCGGCGCAAAAGGCGGTGGGGCGCAGATTACCGAGACCGGCCTCGCCGTTCTCGAGGAGTATCGCGCGATTGAACTGAAGGCGCGTGCCGCCGGAGACCCGCACATCGAAAAGCTGAAAACCCTGCTGAGCGATATTCCCGACGGAAAATAACGCTTGCCTTTTGGCAACTTCGCCTGCGATATTCCCGAAGAAACATATCGCACTTTCGAGGAACCAGCTGCATGTCCAATTCCAGTCTCTTCGCCTGCTTGCGCTCTCTGGCTGGCGCGGCCTTTCTTGCAGGCCTTGCGGCTCAGCCAACCACTGCGGCAGCAGGGGAAGTCACCGTTTTTGCCGCAGCAAGCCTGGCGGACGCCCTGGAAGAGATCGAACAGCGTTTCGAAGCAGCCACCGGACACGAACTGGTGATATCACTTGCGGGCTCTTCGGCGCTGGCGCGGCAGATCCAGCAGGGAGCACCGGCGGACATCTTCATCTCGGCGAATCCGGACTGGATGGATGTTCTGGAAAAGGACGAGCAGCTTGAGGCCGGCACCCGGTTCGACCTGCTCAACAATTCCCTCGTCCTGATTGCACATGGCCGTGAAGCAAAGCCGCTCGATATTTCGGCCGATCTGAACCTCCCCGAAATCCTGGGCGACAACCGGCTTGCCATGGCTTTGGTTGATGCAGTTCCCGCGGGCATTTACGGCAAGGCAGCCCTGCAAAGCCTCGGGCTGTGGGACGATGCGGAACCACGGGTAGCGCAGTCGGACAATGTTCGTTCCGCGCTTGCGCTGGTGGCAACGGGCGAAGCGCCCTACGGCATTGTCTATGCCACGGACGCCGTGGCAGAGGACAATGTGACTGTCGTTGGAACCTTTCCGGCAGAAAGCCATCCGCCGATTGTGTATCCGGTGGCGGATCTGGCCAATCGGGACTCACCTGCGGAAGAAGAGTTTCTAGCCTATCTCCAGGCCCCCGACGCGCGCGAAGCCTTCGAACGTCAGGGTTTCGTCGTACTCGATCGCTAGGTCTTCAAGCCGGTCAACGCAGGAACGTCACGCCGCCGAACACGTGAGCAGGCCAGACGAGATGCCTCTGCCCCTTCACCTTGCGCTGAAGAATGCAAATTCCCGCAAGCTTCTCCGGCCTCTCCCCTTGAAGCCCTTCCCCGCCCCTCGTAAAAGGGGGCAAATGAAACGGATTGAGGCCTCAGATGCTCGGCAAGATGTTCAAATCCCTTTTCGGCTCTTCCGGAGACGACAACAAAGGCGCCTCGAAGGCAACGACGGTGGACTATGACGGTTACCTGATCGTCGCTCAGCCCCAGCTGTCGAACGGCCAATGGCAGGTCAGCGGGCGGATTGAAAAGCAGGTTGGCGAGACAACCAAGGTGCACACCTTCATTCGTGCAGACACGCTGCCGGACGAGGAAGCTGCGGCCAACGAGATGATCCGCAAGGCCAAATTGATGATTGACCAGGTCGGCGATAGCATATTCGATTGAGCCAGGACCGGATCTTCACCGGAAATGAATAGTCAGGGTGCTGCCGGGAACCCGTATTCCGGGCCGAAAGCGCCGGGTTCAGCCCGAAATCCGAAAGCCGACATGAAACGAAATATTGTCCTGAGCCTGCCCAATCTCCTCACCTATGGGCGCATATTGGCGGTTCCTGCGGTTGCGGTCTGTTTTTATTTCGAAGGCAACACAGCCCGCTGGGTTGCGCTTGCGCTGTTCGTTCTGGCAGCTATCACCGATTTCTTCGATGGCTACCTGGCGCGGGCCTGGCAACAGCAGTCCGCACTCGGTCGCATGCTCGACCCGATTGCCGACAAGCTGCTGGTGTCCGTCAGCCTGCTGATGCTGGCCGGTGACGGAACCATCTACGGCTGGACCATGATCGCGGCAATCATCATCCTGTGCCGGGAAATCCTGGTCTCGGGACTGCGCGAATTTCTGGCCGAACTGCAGGTCAGCGTTCCCGTTACCAAGCTTGCCAAGTGGAAGACCACCGTCCAGTTGATCGCTGTCGCGTTTCTGCTTGCTGGCCCGGCGGGCGACACCGTATTCGCCTATACGACGCAAACAGGCCTCGTGGCACTTTGGCTCGCCGCCCTGCTTACCCTATATACGGGGTACGATTATTTCCGGGCCGGCATCGGCCATCTGATAACGGAATAGGTGCCTTCATTCCGGCCCTGACCGCACACCACCTGGAGGTTTCATGAACATCCGCTATTTCGCCTGGGTCCGTGAACGGGTCGGCGTCGAAGAGGAAACCATCGAGGTTCCGGCATCGGTTGCGACAGTTGCTGAACTGATCTCCCATCTGAAGACACTCGATGACAATCACGCCGCCGCGTTCGAGGAAGAAGACGCCATTCGCGTCGCACTTGACCAGATGCATGTGGAAACTGACGCTGCGCTTGGCGATGCCCGGGAAGTCGCTTTCTTTCCGCCCATGACAGGCGGCTGAACGATGTCCGCGACCCCGCTTGTCCGCGTCCAGGCAGAAGACTTCGACCTGCAGGCCGAAAGCCTTCGTCTTACAGAAGGACGCAAGGACGTCGGTGCGCTGGTTACATTCACAGGTCTGTGCCGGGATGAAGCCGGGACCCTGGCGGCACTGGAACTGGAACACTACCCCGGCATGGCCGAAGCCGAATTGACCCGGATTGCCGGAGAAGCGGCAGAGCGCTGGCCGCTGACGGGCCTTACCGTGATCCACCGCTTCGGCAAGATCGCACCTGGGCATAACATCGTTCTGGTGATCGCTGCCTCTTCCCACCGCCGGGCCGCGTTCGAGGCTGCCGACTTCCTGATGGACTACCTGAAGACCCGTGCCCCCTTCTGGAAGAAGGAACACCCTGCGGAAGGCGGCACCGGAGCCTGGGTGGAAGCGAAAACCGAAGACGACACGGACGCCGCACGCTGGACCTGAGCTGCACAAGCGAATAGTCTGCTATTGATTCAAGGCCGCTCTGCCGCTTCTTTCCCATTCTCAAGCTTTGCGGCTGCACCGGCAGCCCACCCATTTGAATTGGTCCGACCCCGTGAAACACGACAGTGAACCCTCCGGCACAGCCGCCGCATCGCCGGCGGCAGAAAAGGGTGCTTCAGGCTCTTCTTCCGAAGTTCTGCGCGAGCCAGGCATTCCCTTTGCCGAGTTTGTTGCCATCATCGCCATGATCATGGCACTGAATGCCATGGCCATCGACGTCATGCTGCCGGCCCTGCCCGCGATTGGCGATGCACTCAACATCGTTGAGGAGAACAACCGCCAGCTTGTGCTCCTGTCCTATCTGGTGGGTTTTGGCGGGGCGCAGCTCTTCTTCGGTCCGGTAACAGATGCACTGGGGCGGCGCGGCATCCTGGTCGGCGGCCTTGCGCTTTACAGCCTTGCCAGTATCGGTGCCATCTTCGCGATGGATCTCAACACGCTTTTGATCGCGCGCGTCCTTCAGGGCATCGGCTGTGCGGCTGCCCGCGTCACGGCGCTTTCCGTCGTGCGCGATTGCTACACCGGCAGGCGCATGGGCAAGGTCATGTCACTGGTGATGATGGTCTTCATGGCCGTTCCCGTGGTCGCGCCCTCCATCGGCCAGGCGGTTCTCCTGATTGCCGGCTGGCACTGGATCTTCGCGCTTCTGCTCATTTCCGGCGTCGCGATGATGATCTGGTCCGCCCTCAGGATGCCGGAAACCCTGGCGGTCGAAAACCGCCGCCCGATGGAAGTCTCCACCATCGTCAGCGCCTACATGACGGCACTGACCACGCGCGTAAGCCTTGGATACACCGTCGGCACTGCCTTCATTTTCGGCGGCCTGTTCTCGTTCCTGGCCATGTCGCAGCAGATCTTTGTCGACATTTTCGGCCTTGGGACCCTGTTCCCGATCGTCTTCGCTGCCATTGCCATCACCATGGCCGGAGCGTCCTTCACCAACGCGCAGCTGGTGGAAGCCATCGGCATGCGGCGGCTCTCCCATGGGGCCGCGGTCGTCTACACCGCGCTCGGATTTGTCGTGTGGATTCTGGCGTTGCTGGGCCTGGAGAACTTCTGGGCGTTCATGATACTGGCGACGCTGATCATGACCAGCTTCGGCTTCCTGGGCGCGAATTTCAATGCCATGGCCATGGAACCGCTCGGCGCCATCGCGGGAACCGCTTCCTCCGTCATCGGCACCATTTCGACGCTTGGCGGCGCGATCCTGGGGTACATCATGGGGCAGCTTTTCGATGGCACGACCCAGCCACTTGGCCTCGCTTACACAGTCTATGGACTTTGTGCCATCGGCTGCATTCTCTACGCCGAGCGCGGCCGCATGTTCAACGCCATGCACGACAAGCAGTCCCAGGACTGAGAATGAGATGTTGATGTCGGCGCCTCACGCACCGACATCAATCGCGATTTTTCCGATGAAGGCTTTTTCCAGGAACTTTTCCTGCGCGGCACGCAGCTCGCGCAAGGGATAGGTTTCAGCAACCACCGGCCGGATCTCACCCGCTTCGATGTAGCTCACCAGATCCTGAAAGACGTTGTCCGGCTGATAGGTGCTTCCAAGAAGCGTAAGGTCACGCAGGTAAAGCGTCCGAAGATCCAGTTCCACAATCGGCCCGGCTATCGCACCCGATGTGACGTAGCGCCCTCTGTTGCAAAGCGCATCGATCAGCTTGCCCCAGGAAGGGCCGCCAACAAGATCCAGCACGACGTCAAAGGACTGTTCGGGCGGAACCGCGTTCCGATCCAGTGTGTCGTCGGCTCCAAGAAGCCGCAAGTCGGCTGCTTTTTCCCCGCTGGTAACCGCCGTGACATGCGCTCCCCGGCGCTTGGCAAGCTGGATCGCCGCAGAGCCGACCCCGCCGGACGCTCCTGTGATCAGCACACGCTCAGCCTTGACACCAGCACGTTGCATCATTCCTTCAGCCGTCGAAAAGGCGCAGGGAAACGAAGCAAGTTCGACGTCACTCAGACGGGAGTTTATCGCAAGCGCATCGTGA
Source organism: Labrenzia sp. THAF191a (assembly GCF_009363335.1). Lineage (GTDB taxonomy): Bacteria > Pseudomonadota > Alphaproteobacteria > Rhizobiales > Stappiaceae > Roseibium > Roseibium algicola. Next base: position 2,942,858 of record NZ_CP045333.1, on the reverse strand, counting down.
GATCTTGCCGTTGCGTATTGTGCAAATCCACCGTTTGTCTCTGACCCGAAGGTCCAGATTGCAGGTTCCTGGCCATCTGCTTCGACAGTTTGGAGCGCCCGCACCAGAACCCGTTCGCCGATCCGGCTCGCCGGGACGCCGTCGCCAACCGCAACGATTTCACCACAACAATCGGCGCCCTGAATATGCGGGAAGGTCAAAGGCTTGCCGGACCAACTGCCATCCGCTCCGGTGTCGGCCAAATATCCGTCAGCCGCGCCGGAGGCGGTGTCGCCACGCACGGCCTTGGAGTACCACCCTGTTCGGGTGTTCACATCGGTATTATTGACCGAAGACGCTCCGACACGGATCAGAACCTCGTTCTTCCCGGCCACGGATACCGGCAGGTCCGTCCGCCAGACCAACTTCTCAAGTCCGCCGTGCCCCGTCAGCACGACACCGCTCATCTTTTCGGGGATCGCCATACGCTTTCCTTAGGTAGAATGATCGTTCTACTTGCCACGTGTAGAACGATCATTCTACATAGTCAAGCATGACCGACACCATGACCAGGATCGCTTCGGGCCTTGAGCGGGCATTTGCCGAAAACGGCTTTGCCTCGCCAAGCGTGGGAGATTTGAGAGATGCGGCGGGCGTAAGCCTTCGCACGCTGTACAAATACTTGCCGTCGCGGGAAGACATGGTCTACGCGGCCCTGGAGCATCGGCACCAGCGCTACCTGAAACTTGTGTTTGGCGACTTGCCGGCCGATCCGGAACAAGCTCTTGGAGAAATCCTCGACCGGGTCGCCAGCTGGATGGAAACCGAAACCACGAGAGGCTGCCTGTTCCATGCCGCTGTGGCATCTGCTCCCCATGACGAGAAGCTGTTTGATCTCCTGAAGGAACACAAAACACAGGTGGCCGGCCTCGCCGCCAGCACAACGGGACTTGTCGGCCGTGAGATCGAACTCTCGCTTCTTCTGGAAGGTTTGACGCAGACCTGGCCGCTTCATGGCGACCGGTCGGTGGAACGCGCCAAGTTACTCGGCAAGCTTCTTATGACGGCGCATTCCGACATAACCGCAAAATAAAAGGCGGGCCAATGCCCGCCTTTCCGATTATTGCCTTGCGGCTGTTCTATCAGCCTGCTGCGGCCTGCAGGGCCGGGGTTTGCGGACGCACAGCGGCATCATAGTCCTGCATCAGGGTCTTGATGATGTCGCCGACCTGATAGGTATTTCCGGCGATCTCGGAAACCGGCGTCACTTCAGCGGCTGTTCCGGTAACGAAGCACTGTTCGAATTCCGGCAGCTCTTCCGGCATGATCACGCGCTCGACAACCTCGATACCGCGGTCGCGTGCCAGACCGATCACCGTCTGGCGGGTAATGCCGTTCAGGAAGCAGTCAGGCGTCGGCGTATGGATCTTGCCGTCCTTGACGAAGAACACGTTGGCGCCGGTCGCCTCTGCCACCTGGCCGCGCCAGTCCAGCATCAGCGCATCGGTGTAACCCTTGGCTTCCGCGGCATGCTTGGAGATGGTGCAGATCATGTAGAGACCGGCGGCCTTCGCCTTGAACGGTGCCGTTGCAGGCGCCGGACGGCGATATTCGGCCATATCCAGGCGAATGCCCTTCAGGCGCTCTTCCGGCTTGAAATAGCTCGGCCATTCCCAGGTGGCGATCGCCAGGTGAATGGTGTTGTGCTGAGCCGAAATACCCATCATCTCGCTGCCGCGCCAGGCGACGGGGCGGATATAGGCATCGGTCAGGTTCATGCGCGCCAGGGTTTCTTCCTTGGCAGCGTTGATCTGTTCAGCAGTGTACGGGATCTCGAAACCGAGCATGCGCGCCGATGCAAGCAGGCGCTCCGTATGCTCTTCGGACTTGAAGATCCGGCCGCCATAAGCACGCTCGCCTTCGAACACGCTGCTGCCGTAGTGCAGTCCGTGGCTGAGAACATGCAGTTTGGCTTCCGACCAAGGCACGAAAGTGCCGTCGTACCAGATATCACCACTGAGCTGATCAAAAGGCGTTCCAGCCATTTTTCATCTCCCGCTCGCTCTATGAGCGTTGTTTTGTTTTCTCTTTAACAGAGGCAAATGACGCCAAAGACTTGCGCCTTTTTTACCGCTGTATTTTTTGCACAGCACGCCAACTATCGGTATCCTGATGGCCGCGGCGACGATGATAGGATTCGTTTATCATCTGATGCGTGAAAATGCATCAAAAAGACCGATCATTTCGTTCGCGACCGGATAGAAGTAACAATCGACCAGAATTAAGTCAATATGACTGACGTAAATTTCAAACCGGACCGACCGCCCCTCAGACGGGATACGGACGAGGTTCGGCCCAGGCAGCCCGAAGGGGACGATACGGATGGCGCAGACGCGCTGTCCTACGACCTTATCGAGCTTCTTTTTTTCGCATATCGCGACTTCACCGGTGATCCGGACGACGTACTGGCCAAGTACGAGTTCGGCCGCGCACACCACCGTGTTCTGCATTTTGTGGACCGCAATCCGGGGATCATGGTCACTGACCTGCTCGGCATTCTCCGGATCACGAAGCAGAGCCTTGGCCGGGTGCTCAAGCAACTGGTGGACGCCGGCATCATCGAGCAGCGCGAAGGTCATCATGACAGGCGGCAGAGACTGCTCTATACCACCGAACGCGGGCACGCCCTTGCTGTGGACCTCACCAGCCTGCAGCAAAAGCGCCTTGAACGCGCCCTAATTGGATTGCCAGATGGCAGCGACGAAATTATCCGCAGGTTTCTGCTCCGAATGATCGACCCCGAAGCGCGGCCTCAGATCCTGCAGCTGATACGCAGTCTCTACGATCTGAAGGATTGACCGGCAGAGGTCACAAAAGGACGACAAAGCCGACATGAATGCCCAGGTGCCTGACGACAACGCCAACCACATTCTCCTGGTCGACGACGACAAGCGCATCAGGGACCTTCTGTCCAGGTTGCTCAAGGAGAACGGCTATCGTGTGACTGCGGCCGCCCATGCGGCCGAAGCCCGCACGTGTCTGTCCGGGCTGGAGTTCGACCTGATCATCCTCGATGTCATGATGCCGGGCGAAACCGGTCTGGAACTTGCCGTTTCCCTGCGCGAGGACTCCTCCGTCCCGATCCTGATGCTCACCGCGCGCTCCGAGGCCCCGGACCGGATCGCCGGACTGGAAGCCGGCGTTGATGATTACCTTTCCAAGCCGTTCGAACCGCGCGAACTGATGCTGCGCATTGCCGCGATCCTGCGCCGTGGCAACCAGCAGCCGGTCATTGTCAGCGAAGAAATTCGCTTCGGCCCGTTTTCGTTCAATTCTGCCCGGGGTGAACTCAAGAACGGCGAGGCCATGGTGCGCCTGACCGACAGGGAAAAGCAGATCCTGTCGATTTTCGCCGAGCAACCGGGCGCAACCGTTCCTCGCCACAAGATCGTCGGTGATGATAGCGGCCTGGGCGAACGGACGGTCGACGTCCAGATCAACCGGCTGCGCCGCAAGATCGAAACGGATCCGGGGAACCCGATCTACCTGCAGACGGTGCGCGGCATCGGATACAGGCTCGCGTGCGACTGAGCCGGAAACAAATGGCGAGACTCGACAGCTTCTTCCGGCGCGTGCCCCTGACGGTTCCCCTGAAACCGCTGATGGCAGTCTATCGTCAGGTCGCCAGGCTCATGTACCGGGTCATGCCGAAGGGCCTGTTCACCCGGACCTTCCTGATTATTGTCGCCCCCATCGTGATCCTGCAGTCGGTGCTCGTCTTCGTGTTCATGGAGCGGCACTACCAGTTGGTCTCGCGCAGGATGTCGGAAGCCGTGGTGCGCGAGATTGCGGCCGTGGTCTATGTTCTGGAGAACTATCCGCAGGACCCGGACTACGCCAACATCGAGGAACTCGCCTCGCGGGCACTCGGCATGTCCATGACCGTGACACCACTTGAGCCCTTGCCGCCTCCCACGCCCAAGCCGTTTTTCGACGTCATCGACCAGGAACTGAGCCAGGCGATCGGACAGCGCATCGGCAAGCCGTTCTGGATCGACACGGTCGGCAGGTCCCGCTTCGTCGAAATCCGCATCCAGTTGAAGGATTCCATTCTGCGCGTCTTCACAAGGCGCAGCCAGACCTACGCCTCCAATTCGCACATCTTCCTGGTCTGGATGTTCTCCACGTCGCTGGTTCTGGTGATCATCGCCCTGTTGTTCCTGCGCAATCAGATCCGCCCGATCGTGCGCCTTGCCAATGCGGCGGAGGCCTTCGGCAGGGGCCGGCCGGTAGAGAATTTTCGGGCCAGCGGCGCACGCGAAGTTCGCCAGGCAAGCCTTGCCTTTATCGACATGCGACGGCGCATCGAGCGGCAGATCGAGCAGCGCACCACCATGCTTGCAGGTGTCAGCCACGATCTCAGGACCATTTTGACGCGTCTCAGGCTGCAACTCGCGTTCCTCGGCGGCTCGCAGGAAAGCGAGGCGATGCGCAAGGATGTCGACGAGATGAGCCACATGCTCGAGGATTATCTGGCCTTTGCCAGTGGCGATGGCGATGAGGACATCCAGAAGACCGACCTTTCGCTTCTTCTGGAGGAACTGGAAGAAGAAGCGGAGATCTCGGGCCACGATGTAAGGACCCGGTTCGAAGGCTCCCCGGAAGTCGAGATCCGGCGCCTGTCGATGAAGCGCTGCCTCTCCAACCTGGTCACCAACGGCTGCAAATACGGAAACCGGGTCGAGGTACTCGGCCGGGTCGACAGAGGCTGGATCACCATCACCGTCGACGACGACGGCCCGGGCATTCCCGAAGACCAGCGCGAGATTGCCTTCAGGGCCTTCCACCGGCTGGATCTTGCTCGCAACATGGATGAAACCGGCAGCGGTCTCGGCCTTGCCATCGCCCGTGACATTGCCCGTGCCCATGGTGGCGACCTCTATCTCGAAGACAGTCCAATGGGCGGCTTGCGGGCACGGCTGCGTATCCCGGCTTAGGAAAACTTTACTCTCCAGGCAGGAATTCGCTGCCAATCTGGCCGAGAGACTTGCCTTTTCAGCCAGCAATTTGTTTCATTTGAAAGTCTTTCAAGGCGATCAAACACAATCGCCACCCAATTTCCGGTTGACTGGGCAAACATCAATTTTCTACCAAATGGCTTGCTGGTTCTTGCCCCCGTTTTCCACCAGCCGAGCGCATTCCGATGAGACGGGGACTTGAGGAATGCACCATGCCTGAAATTCTCCTGAAAAATGCCGACACCGTCCTCACGATGGATGACGACCGCCGGGAACTGTCAGCCGTCGACATTCGTCTGCGTGATGGCGTGATTGCGGAAATCGGCAAAGATTTGGAGACCTCCGGCGAAACGCTGTCCGCTCGTGGCTGCGTCGTGACACCCGGCCTTGTGAACACGCACCATCATCTTTACCAGAGCTTGACCAGAGCTGTTCCCGGTGGCCAGGACGCCCTGCTTTTCGGCTGGCTGCAGACCCTGTACCCGATCTGGTCCCGCTTCGGCCCGGAGGAAATGTTCTTTTCCGCGCAGACCGGACTTGCCGAACTGGCACTTTCCGGATGTACGCTCAGCTCCGATCATCTCTACCTCTATCCCAACGGGTCGCGGCTTGATGACACCATCGCCGCCGCAAGAGAGATCGGCCTTCGCTTTCACCCGACCCGCGGCGCCATGAGTATCGGCGAAAGCGACGGCGGCCTTCCGCCCGACAGTCTTGTTGAACGGGAAGCCAGCATTCTGGAAGATTCCATTCGCGTCGTGGATGCCTTTCACGACCCGTCAGAAGGCGCGATGGTTCGTGTCGGCCTTGCGCCTTGCTCACCCTTCTCTGTCAGCCGGGACCTGATGCGCGATGCGGCTCTGTTAGCCCGCGACAAGAAGGTTATGCTTCATACCCATCTTGCGGAAAACGATGAGGACATTGCCTACTCGCAGGAAAAATTCGGCTGCCGACCGGGTCAATACGCCGAGGATCTCGGCTGGACCGGGCCGGATGTCTGGCACGCCCATTGCGTCAAGCTGGATGATCGGGAAATCCGGCTGTTCGCCGGCAGCGGCACCGGCGTTGCCCATTGCCCCTGCTCCAACTGCCGGCTTGGCAGCGGCATTGCCCCTGTACGCGCAATGCGCGACGCCCGGGTGAAGGTTGGCCTTGGTGTTGACGGTTCGGCCAGCAACGATGCCGGCAACCTGGTTCTGGAAGCGCGCCAGTCGATGCTGCTGCAACGGGTGGCCAACGGTGCGGATGCCATGTCTGCCCGCGAAGCCCTGGAAATCGCTACCCGTGGCGGCGCCGATGTGCTTAACCGGCCGGATTGCGGCCGGCTCGCCCTCGGCAAACGTGCCGATATCGCACTGTGGGATGTTTCCGGCATAGAAAGCGCGGGCAGCTGGGATCCGGCGGCCCTGCTGCTCGCCGGTCCGACACGCGTCAAACACCTGTTCGTGGAAGGTCGTCAGGTCGTCAACGACGGCCAGATCACCACGATCGACCTGCCGAGGGTGATCGAACGCCAGAACCGGCTTGCGCGAAATCTGCAACGCTGAAACGGACTTGTCCCTGGAGACGGGGCCAGGTGCGCAGGTTCAGTAAAGCCGACCGCCGATCGGAACGTCCTTGGTCGGCGACAAAAGCACCACTTCGCCATCAGCATCCGGAACGCCGAGCGTCAGCACTTCGGACATGACGGGGCCAATCTGGCGCGGCGGGAAGTTGACCACCGCCATCACCAGCTTTCCGACCAACGTTTCCGGTGTGTAGTGTTTGGTGATCTGTGCAGAGGTTTTCTTGATGCCGATTTCCGGACCAAAATCGATCTGCATCTTGTAGGCGGGCTTGCGTGCTTCGGGAAATTCCTCGGCCTTGATAACCCGGCCGACACGCACATCCACTTTCAGGAAATCGTCAAAACTGATCTGATCGCTCACGAAAACATTCCTTTTGTTCCGCGAGCGACCATGGACGGTCAGATGACTGTTCGCAAGGCCCGGGCAGCGCTCAGGCGCCTGCCGGGGCTTCTCCGCCGAGGTCTGTGTCTTCCCGGCCACTTTCCGCCCTGTCACCGCGGCGGCCAGAGCGTTCCGATGCCTTGCGGAAGAACGAGCGGATGCCCTTCGCGACGCCGTCCAGCTTGTTCAGCCGCTTCATGAAGGACGTGCCCTTGTCCAGTTCCTTGTCGAGGCGCGCCATCGTGCGCGGCATGCCTTCGTCTTCCTCGTCCAGCCATACGCCGACGACACGGGCAAAGGCAACGGAGAGACCCTGGGCAACGACGGTTGCCTTGACCCCGGAAACATCGATCCCGGCAGCGATCAGCATCCATTTCTGCGAGCGCACTTCAAGGGAGTTGAAGTCAAGCGCGAGGGCGGGATCCTTTCGCGCCGCCTTGTGGAGCGCACGCACGGCTTCCTTGTGTTCGGCCATGGCGTCGATGCGGCTCATCAGGATGTCGAACAGGCGATCGCGCGGGGGCTGGTCGCCCATATCCTCGTCGCGTTCGTCCAGAACAGCGGTGTCGATCTGTTCCAGGAAGGCGGCAACCAGCATCAGCTTGGAGGCATAGGCGCTGCGCATTTCGGAAAGCTTGACCTTGGCCGTCTCGGCGATCAACGGCAGCGAGACGTCTTCATAAGGATGTTCCGACAACAGATCGAGAAAGGTCTTCAGGATCTTCTGCTTGGTCTTCGCGGTCGCCATTGCTGGCCCTCCTGTGTGTTTGCTGCCCACAACATAGGATCGCACGCGCTTGCAGAAAAGGGCGGCCCGCTGCCACAGGCTGTCGGAGCGCCCCTCCAGGAACGCGGATCTCAGGCAAATGCAGGCACCGGACAGGAACCAAATCGACTGGCACGGCGTTTCCTGAACTGACGGGCCTGAGACCGTGTACGGATTGTCCGGAAGGACGACCGGTCACCTTTCTCATGACCTGTTCCGCCCGAGCGATCGGTTCCCCCACGCGAAGCCCCGTTGAGACGGTGCGTCGCGCCGGTCGTCTCCGGGTGGCTTTGACAGACCTTTGCCGAGCCCCGCCCCGGGCCAAGTGCATCTTGTGAAAGGACGCCCCATGAAAACGCTTGCCGATGCTTTCGAGCATACGCTTCAGGACATCTACTACGCCGAAAAAACCATGACCAAGACCATGCCGAAACTGCAGGAAGCTGCAAACGGCAAGAAACTGAAGGATGCGATCGGTGAGCATCTGGAAGAAACGAAATCCCAGGTCAAGGTTCTGGAACAGGTCTTCAAGTCGCTCGGAAAGAAGCCGGAAGGCGAGAAGTGCGATGCCATTGAAGGCCTGATCAAGGAAACCGACGGCATCATCAGCGAGGCGAGCGGCGCGGCCAAGAACGCAGCATTGCTGGCTGCCTGCCAGGCGGTCGAGCATTATGAGATCGCCCGCTACGGGACGCTGCGCGAATGGGCGAAGGTCCTCGGCCACGATGAGGCCCACGACCTGCTGACCGGCATTCTCGATCAGGAAAAAGCGGCAAACAGCAAGCTGACCAATCTTGCCGTTTCGACCATCAACGCGCAGTAACCGCACCATGCTGCTCGAAGGCCCCTCGGCTTTCGGGCCAGAGAACCAAAAGGCCGCCGGAGTTCCGGCGGCCTTTTGTCTGATTAAACCCGTGTTGCCGGGATGACTTCAGCCGGCCAGTTCGCGCGCGCGTTTGACGGCGGCGGCAACCGCCTCGCTCATCACCGGCTGCAATCCTTCGGCGTGCATCAGCACGTCAAGCGCAGCAGCCGTCGTGCCGTTCGGGCTGGTAACGTTCTGGCGCAGGATGGAGGGATGTTCACCGGACTGGTGCATAAGCTCCCCTGCCCCGCACACCGTGGCGACGGCCAGCTCATGAGCTATCTCTTCCGGAAGCCCGGCCTGCTTGCCCGCTTCGCTCAAGGCTTCTGCGAGGAAGAAAACATAGGCTGGGCCCGAACCACTGACACCGGTCACCAGATCGATCTGGTCTTCGCTTTCGAGCCAGACCACCTTTCCGACCGCCGACAGAAGCTTGGTGACATCTTCGCGGGAAGAAGGGGAAACTGCCTCAGTCGGATACACCGCCGTGATGCCGCGTTTGACCATGGCCGGTGTGTTCGGCATGCAGCGGCAGATCGGCACCTTGCCGAAGTATTCCTCGAATTTGGCAACCGGAGTACCCGCCGCAATCGACAGCACCAGCGTGTCGGCAGCAATGGCAGACTTCAGCCCGGGCAGGACCTGGTCCATGAGTTGTGGCTTGATCGCCACCAGTACGATGCCACCCGTGAGGTCATCCGGGACCGAAGTCACATGGCGGATGCCGTGTTTCTTGAGGAGGGCGTCCATCTCTTCGGAAAGACGCGGGTCGCTGACCACGATGGCGGCGGGATCGATCCCTTCCGCCATCCAGCCTGATAACATTGCCCCGCCCATCTTGCCGGCTCCGACAAGAAGGAAAGGCCGTTCCTTTGAAAAGCTCATGCTTCTCCTGCGGTTTCAAACAAGGCCGTATTCAACGCCTCGGCTGCCGAATGACCGGCCCAGACGACGAATTGAAAGGCTTGATAGAAACGTTCGCAGTTTTCAAGGGCATTTGTCAGCATTCCCTCGATCTGTGCCGAGGAGGCCTCCGCTCCGCCCGCAAGAAGCAGCGACTGCCGGAACATCACCACGTTCTCCTTGTTCCAGAGATCGAAGTGGCCCATCCAGAGCTGTTCATTGACCAGTGCGAGCAGACGGACAACTTCCGTCTTGCGCAATTCGGTGACCTTGAGGTCAAAAGCGCAGGCAAGATGAAGGGCTTCGACTTCCTCCATCCACGAGAAGGAGACGTGGTAATCACACCAGCTCCCCTCCAGGGATATGGTGATCTCGTCTTCGTCCGACCTTTCGAACGTCCAGTCGTTCAAGGCGGCGAACGTCTCGATGGTGTCAACGGGATTACCAGGTCGCTCGAGTTCAAGCTCGATGAGGCTCATGTGCCTACTCCCCTTCTGAGCCGGGGGCCTGGAACCCGATCACGATAACCGGGCGGGCCGCCGGGAAAAGTCCCATGCCGGAGGAGCAAAACGCGTCCTGTTACGGCCCTTTAGAAGGGAACCGGTTCCGTCTTGCTCCGACGAATCCCTGTTATCTTTCAGTATAGGAGCAGGATTGATTTAAGCGATACATACCAATTGAGCGAAAAAAGCCGAAACTTGTGGACGACTCAGCGGTATTTTTCATCACACTGCCCAAAATCAACGCAAACCCGCCATGTTCACGCGTCGTAATTCTGTCATCAACTATTAACAGAAAACGCTCACATCGACGTCAACAAATCGGGTTAAGCGTCTCCAGCAGCGCCGGATTCCGGATTTTCGAGTTTGGCGATCCGCGATTCGAGCTCGTCGATCCGGTCCAGAGCGCGCACTGCCATCTCTTTGACCGCTTCGTGCTCTTCGCGCGAAACCACGTCCATGTCGGACAGGAAACGCTCGGCCTGCGCACGGAAGGCGGTCTCCACCTCGCGGCGAGCACCCTGGGCAACACCGGCGGCATCGGTCATCAGCTTGGCAAAATCATCGAGAAGACGGTTCGGGCCTTGGGTCATCGGACCCTCCTTGATCGGAAAAACATGCGATGGGAGACAGGTATGAGGGAATGGCGGGAACTTCAAGGACCAATTCCGCCGCAGCCGAATTCACAATCAATAGGAGTAATCTCCCGAACCCTCCTGCGGGTAGCGCCCCACCAGCCTGACAAACCCGTGTCGGCTTGACGAGGCGGACAAGATCGCGCAAGCGTTCAGCCCGAAACCCGCCCGCGCACCATCGGAAGGTTCTGCCGTGCCGCCTGTTCTGGTTATGCCCTTTCCCGCAATCGATCCTGTACTCGTCGAATTCGGGCCCTTTGCCCTGCGCTGGTACGCGCTTGCCTATATCGTCGGCATACTGCTGGCCTGGCGCTACATGCGTCTGCTGGTGGCCAACGACCGGCTGTGGGGTGGTACTGCCCGTCCCACACAGCTCGAGATCGACGACTTCGTGCTGTGGGGAACGCTCGGTATCATCATCGGTGGGCGCCTCGGCTACGTGCTGTTCTACAATCCGGCCTATTACTTCGCCCACCCGGCCGAAGCGCTCGAGATATGGACCGGTGGCATGTCCTTCCACGGCGGCTTTGCCGGCACCGTCATCGCGATGATCCTGTTTGCCTGGAAACGCGGCCTGTCGATCTGGACCCTGTTCGACCTTGCCGGTTGCGCTGCCCCAATCGGCCTGTTCTTCGGCCGTATCGCCAATTTCATCAATTCCGAGCTCTGGGGCCGGCCGACGGATGTACCCTGGGCCGTGGTGTTTCCGAACGGCGGACCGGATCCCCGTCATCCAAGCCAGCTCTATGAAGCCGCGCTCGAAGGCATCGTGCTGTTTCTGGTTCTGATGGTGCTCAGCCGGCGCTTCAAGCTTTTGCAAAAGCCCGGCTTTCTTGCCGGTGCCTTTGCCTTCGGCTACGGCATCGCCCGGTCGATAGCAGAACTCTACAGGGTACCGGATGCCCACATCGGCTATCTGAGCGGTTTTCTCACCATGGGCATACTCCTGTCCGTACCGATGATCCTGGCGGGTCTCGCAACCATGATCTGGGCCGCCCGGCGCCGGACCGGAGCAACCGCGGCGTGACGGGACTGAAAGACAGGATCAAGGCACGGATCGAAACCGAGGGCCCGCTTTCGGTCGCACAATACATGTCCGTTTGCCTCGGGGACCCGGACGCCGGCTACTACATGACGCGCGAACCGTTCGGCACCGCAGGCGATTTCGTCACAGCGCCGGAAGTCAGCCAGATGTTCGGCGAACTCGTCGGGGCAGCCTGCCTGTCCGCCTGGCAGGCACTGGGCGAGCCCGCGGAATTTCAGCTCGTCGAACTTGGGCCCGGTCGCGGCACGCTGATGTCCGACCTCCTGCGGATGGCAGCCCTGCGTCCAGCCTTTGTGAACGCGGCTCGCCTGAACCTGGTTGAGACCAGCCAGCGCCTGAGGGACATGCAGTCAGCGGCTTTGAGGCGCGGTCCGTTGAAACCGCAGTTTCACGACCGGTTCCAGGACGTTCCGGACGGTCCGCTGATCCTGGTTGCCAACGAGTTTTTCGACGCCTTGCCAATCCATCAGTTCGTCAAGACCGAACACGGCTGGCAGGAACGCCAGATCGGGCTGTCGCAGCACGGAGAGCTGATCTTCGGTGTTGGCACCGCCCGTCTGCCCGATGACGCTGTGCCCGCTGGCCTTTCCACTGCACCGGACGGCACGATCTTCGAAACCCAGCCCGCAGCCAATGCGATCGCCGAAGAAATCGGCCAAAGGATTGCAGACAATGGCGGTGCAGCACTCGTCATTGACTACGGCTATCTGAAGACTGCTGCCGGCGACACGCTGCAAGCACTTTACAGGCACGCCTATGACGACGTCCTGGCTCATCCGGGAGAAGCGGATCTGACCGCCCATGTCAATTTCGAGGCATTGGCGGCGGCGGCTGTCCGGGCAGGTGCCCGCGCTCTTGCGCCGCTGACCCAGGGTGAATTCCTGCTTCGCACCGGTCTTCTGGAACGGGCAGGTGCCCTTGGTGCGGGCAAAACCCACAGCGAACAGGAGGCGATCCGCGATGCCGTCGAACGGCTGGCCGCGCCTGACCAGATGGGGGATCTTTTCAAGGTGCTCGCTGTGACGAATTCCGGAAATTCGTTTCCCCCGTTTGACAGTGCGTCCTGAACACCCCAAGGATCAGTCGCTGGCGTGGCGAATCCCCTCCCCCTCAGGAGCCCTGAATGAAAATTGAAGCAGACGTCTTGAAGCTGGATGGCATCCGGCACGGCTTCTTCACCCGCCAGGGCGGCGTTTCCGGCGGCATCTACACCAGCCTCAACATCGGTCTCGGTTCCGACGATGAGCGCAGCAGCGTTCTTGAAAACCGCGGACGTGTTGCCGACCAGCTCGGCATTGGTGCCGATCGCCTGGTGTCCCCCTATCAGATCCACTCCGCCGACGTGATCACCGTCAGCGCGCCGTTCGCACAGGATGCGGACCGCAAGGCCGATGCCCTGGTCACGGCCACACCGGGCCTTGCCATAGGCATCGCCACGGCCGATTGCGGCCCGCTTCTGTTTGCGGATACCAAGGCGGGTGTCATCGGCGCTGCTCATTCGGGCTGGAAAGGCGCCGTTACCGGCATCTTGCAGAATACGGTTGCCGCCATGGAGGCTCTCGGCGCGACCAGAACCAACATCACGGCGGTGCTGGGTCCGACGATTTCGCAGGGCGCCTATGAGGTCGGCCCCGAATTCAAGGAACGTTTCCTTCAGGAGCACCCGGACAACACCCGCTACTTCAAGCCTTCGGAACGGGCAGAGCACTTCATGTTCGACCTGCCCGCCTTCATTACGGACAAGCTGCAGGCTCTTGGACTGGGGGCCGTTGCCGACCTGGCACTGTGCACCTATGCCGATGAAGACCGCTTCTTCTCCTACCGCCGGACGACCCATCGCAAGGAACCGGACTACGGCCGCCAGATCAGCGCGATTGCACTTTTGTGAGGACCACCCATGGCACTTCATTTTTCCGATGCCGAGTTTGAAAGCCGCTTTGACAAGCTGAAAGCCGCCATGGAGGCGCAGAAGCTGGATGCCATGCTGCTCTTCGCCCAGGAGAGCATGTACTGGCTGACCGGCTACGACACCTTCGGTTTCTGCTTCTTCCAGTGCCTCGTGGTGACGAAGGAAGGACGCCGGGTGCTCCTCACCCGATCTGCCGACGAGCGCCAGGCCAAGCACACCTCGAACATCGAGGACATCCGCATCTGGATCGACCGCGGCTCCGCCAGCCCGGTGCTGCAGTTGAAGGAACTGCTGTTCGACATGGACCTGCTCGGCTGCAAGCTGGGCGTTGAATACGACACACAGGGCATGACCGGCAAAATAGCCCTGAAGCTGAACGAGGAACTCGCAAGTTTCGCCGATGTCAGCGATGCCTCGCCCCTGATCCCCGAACTTCGTGCGGTGAAAAGCGCCGAGGAAATCGTTTATGTTCGCAAGGCCGCGGAGCTGGCGGACAAGGCCTTTTATGCGGCAATGGATGAAATCCACCCCGGAGCCGACGAGGGCCGCATCCTGGCTGCGATGCAGGGAGCCATTTTTGAAGGTGGCGGCGATTACCCCGGCAACGAGTTCATCATCGGCTCCGACCGCGATGCTCTCCTGTGCCGTTACAAGGCAGGTCGCCGGAACCTGTCCGAACAGGACCAGCTGACACTGGAATGGGCAGGCGCCTACCGCCACTACCATGCCGCACTGATGCGCACGGTGGTGATCGGCACGCCGACGGACAGGCATCTGGAGATGTACACCGCCGCACGTGAAGCACTGGCCGCCGTCGAAACACAGCTCGTTCCCGGCAAGACTTTCGGCGATGTTTTCGACGCTCATGCGGAACGGGTGGACGCTCATGGCCTGATGCCGCACCGGCTGAACGCCTGCGGTTATTCACTCGGTGCCAGGTTCACGCCAAGCTGGATGGACATGCCCATGGCGTACCGGGCCAATCCGGCCGAGGTAAAGCCCGACATGGTCATCTTCATGCATATGATCCTGATGGATTCCAACTCCGGAACCGCCATGACCCTCGGCCAGACCTATCTGACCACGACCGGAACGCCAGAGTGCTTGTCCAAGCTGCCTCTCGACCTGCCGGTCAAGTCAGGCTAAACCAGTTTCAACCTTGCGGCCCGGTTTGCGTTTCGCGTTTCCGGCAGGGCCGCTGCCACGACGATATCGACCGCGAGAGCCAAGCGTCTCCATGACAGACAAGACCACCCAACAATCCATTTCTTCCCGGCGCCTGTTGGCGGTTCTACTGCTTGGAGCGGGGCTTGCAGCCTGTCAGGCTGCTCCGCAGCCCCCTACTCCGATCTCGACCACTGTCACCGCGCCGACGATCGCCGGTCAGGTCGACCCGGAAGAAGGCATCACTTTCGCGTTCGAACCGTTTACCGGTGCACCGGGCAACATTGCCGACGAGCTGTCCGAAATGATCGGCTCCGAAGCCCGCAAACAGGGCATCACGCTGGTACGCCGCACCGGCGCGGCCGCTACCTACCGGGTCAATGGCTATCTGTCGGCCACCGGGCAGCCTTCCAATGGCACGGTCTTCTACGTTTTCGACATCGTCGACAGCTCTGGTCGCCGGGTGAAGCGAATCTCCGGAACGGAAGATACCGGCGGAGCCTCGGGCGACCCATGGCAGGCTGTCAGCTCCGGCACGCTGTCGCGCATTGCCAATCGCTCGATGGTGGAAATCAAGGCCTGGCTCAACCGATAATGAATTGCTTTGCCGGGTAATTCCGGCGTGGCGTCACAAAAAATAAAAAAAAGCGGGCGTCAGGCACGAACGCCTGTTGTGGTCCGGTTGCTTGGTTGTTACAACGCCGCCGCCTGCCGAGGGTTTCCGAGCGAGGCTCCCGGCACCCGGCACATGACTTAAGACCTAGGCCTTTCCGCGTGTTTGCAAGGCACAACCTGTCTGCAAAACCGCCGTCGCACCAGAAGGACTTGCGGCTCATGAAGATCGTCGCGGGCAATTCCAACCGAGCCCTGGCTGAGGAAATATCCAAATATCTGGATGCCCCTCTCGCCAAATGCCAGGTCCGGCGGTTTGCCGACCAGGAAATCTTCGTAGAAATCCAGGAAAACGTACGCGGCGAAGATGTATTCGTCGTCCAGCCGACCAGCTACCCGGCAAACGACCACCTGATGGAGCTGCTCATCATCATCGATGCGCTCCGCCGGTCCTCTGCCCGCCGCATCACCGCGGTCATTCCGTATTTCGGCTACGCCCGGCAGGATCGCCGCGCATCCGGCCGAACCCCGATCTCGGCAAAGCTGGTGGCCAATCTCATTACCGAAGCCGGTGCCGACCGCATTCTAACCCTGGATCTCCACGCCGGTCAGATCCAGGGTTTTTTCGATATCCCGACAGACAACCTGTTCGCAGCGCCCGTCATGACGCGCGACATCAAGGAACGCTACGCGACCGACAATGTCATGGTCGTGTCTCCGGATGTCGGCGGCGTGGTGCGCGCCCGCGCACTTGCCAAACGCATCGAAGCTCCGCTCTCCATCGTCGACAAGCGTCGCGACAAGCCCGGGGAATCGGAAGTCATGAACATCATCGGTGACGTCAAGGGCTATGACTGCATCCTGGTCGACGACATCGTCGACAGTGGCGGCACGCTCTGCAACGCTGCCGAAGCCCTGTTGTCCAAGGGCGCACAGTCGGTAACGGCCTATATCACTCACGGCGTTCTGTCCGGTGGTGCCGTCGCCCGCGTGACCTCTTCCAAGCTGAAGGAGCTGGTCATCACCAACTCCATCGAACCGACTGCCGCCATCACGGCTGCAGCCAACATCCGTGCAATCTCGATTGCCCCGCTGATCGGAGAAGCAATCAACCGCACGGCACTGGAAAAGTCGGTTTCCAGTCTCTTCAGCTGATCGCCGAAACAGTCGACTGCTCATGACGCCCGGCCCATGCCGGGCGTTTTTGCGTTCAGGCCATATCTTTCTGCGAAACTTGCCTTTTCCAAGATTGCCGTATTGCCCGCTGCCGTAAAATTGGGCCCAGGCCCGACCCGGCAGGAGGGAATCGGAGCTGGAAGCCGGCCCCCACAGGTTTTGCAGCCGGGACCTTGTAACCGCCCCTTCAGGCCACATTCACGCCAACACCGAACGGGTAGTTTCCACCCCTCACAACCAGTCCGCGCCAAGCTTCACAAATTTTCCCAATTGTTCAAAAAATTTGCCGCCGAAGCTCCTGCCTAGCTTGTGAGCACGCATATTTTGTGGTCATCTAAGTCTGCACAAGGTCTTTTCCAGGGGATTTCAGATGCTCACTTCCAAACCATTTTCCAGGGCCCGCAGGGCCATGTTGACGGCCGCTCTGGCTGTCACAGTATCGGCAGGACTGTCCGTTCCTTCCGCCAATGCCGCCGACCCGGTCAAGGTCGCAGCGATCTACACCGTTCCGGTCGAACAGCAGTGGGTCAGCCGCATCGACAAGGCGCTGAAAGCCGCCCAGGAACGCGGCGAAATCACCTACACCTTCTCCGAAAACGTTGCCAACACCGACTATGAGCGTGTCATGCGCGAATACGCCGAACAGGGCATGGATCTGGTGGTTGGCGAAGCATTCGCCGTCGAGCGCGCCGCCCGCAAGGTGGCTGCAGAATATCCGGACACGGCTTTCCTGATGGGGTCGTCCTTCGGACCGGCTCAGCCGAACTTTGCCGTCTTCGACAACTGGATCCATGAGCCGAGCTATCTCTCCGGCATGATCGCCGGCGCCACCACCAAGTCGAATGTCATCGGCATGGTCGGCGGCTACGCCATTCCGGAAGTGAACCGCCTGATGAACGCCTTCATGGAAGGCGCAACCTCCGTGAACCCGGACGTGAAGTTCCTCGTGACCTTCATCAACTCCTGGTACGACCCGCCCAAGGCCAAGGAAGCTGCCTTCGCGATGATCGACAAGGGTGCGGACATTCTCTACGCAGAGCGCTTCGGCGTTTCCGATGCGGCCAAGGAAAAAGGCATTCTGGCGATCGGCAACGTGATCGACACGGCAAGCGACTATCCGGGCACCATCCTGTCCTCCGCGCTGTGGCACATGGAACCGACCATCGACAAGGCGATCGGCCTTGTTGCCAGCGACACCTTTGAACCCGCCGATTTCGGCCCCTACAGCTTCATGTCCTACGGCGGAGGCAGCTTCGTTGTTGACGAAAGCCTTGCTCCTGCCGACGCGGTTTCCGCGGCAAAGGCCAAGGAGCAGGAAATCCTCGACGGCCTGTTCCGCGTCAATGTGAACGACAGCGAACCGAAATCCACCATGTAGGCTTTCGCCTGCCACGTCCGGCGGTCACAATGACCGCCGGCGATTCCCGGCCGCGGGGTCAAGCGCGGCATTCATTCTTTTCCCGGGGGGATCATATGGCAGGTCCGGCACAGGACGCTGGTGTCGTGCTGCGATTGGACGGCATCACCAAGCGCTTCGGCGCTCTGACGGCCAATGGCGACGTATCGCTCGATTTGAAACAGGGCGAGATCCTTGCCCTTCTCGGCGAGAACGGCGCCGGCAAGACCACCTTGATGAACATCCTTTTCGGGCACTACGTGGCCGACGAAGGCCGGGTCATGGTTTCGCCGGACGGCTCCGGCTTGAGCGAACTGGAACCAGGCTCGCCGTATGCCGCACTCCAGGCCGGCATTGGCATGGTGCACCAGCACTTCACCCTTGCCGAAAACCTGAGCGCGCTCGACAACATCCTTCTGGGCACGGAACGGCTTGCCGCGCTTTCCTCTTCCCGGGCGCCTGCCCGCCGCAAACTGGAAGAGCTGATGGCCCGCTCCGGCCTGACGGTTTCCCTCGACGCCCGCATTTCCCAGCTTTCCGTCGGCGAAAAACAGCGGGTGGAAATCCTGAAGGCTCTCTACCGCGATGCCCGCGTGCTGGTTCTGGACGAACCGACCGCTGTGCTGACGCCCCAGGAATCCGACACTCTGTTCGCGACCTTGAAAAAGCTGGCCGACGACGGGCTCGGCATCATCTTCATCTCGCACAAGCTGGCGGAAGTCCTTGCCTCTTCGCACCGGGTCGCCGTGCTGCGCGGTGGCCGCAAGGTCGCCGACCTGCCGACAGCGGAATGCGACCGGCGAAAGCTGGCCGAGTTGATGGTCGGCCATGCAATTGTCGAGACAATGCGGTCCCCAGGCACACCGGGCGCACCGCTTTTCGTCTTGAACAAGGCTTCCGCCGGACATGGCCGCGATGCCTTGCACGCGGTCGATCTCACGCTGAAATCCGGCGAAATCCTCGGCATTGCCGGGGTTTCGGGCAACGGCCAGACGACGCTTGCACGGGTCATTTCCGGTCTGGAACCGCTCACCCAAGGATCCATGACGCTGGAAGGCACGGTGATCGGCCACGCAAGTGCCCGAACCATGATCGACAACGGCCTTGCCCGCATTCCCGAAGACCGTCACCACGACGGCATTGTCGGGGCGATGAGCGTTTCGGAAAATCTTGCCATCGAAGCCATTCGCAAACCGGAAAACCAGCGCCTTGGTCTGCTGCGGTTTTCCGCCATGCGGGAGCGGGCGCGCAACCTGATCAAGGCCTACGATATCCGGTGTCAGAGCGAGGACAGTCCGGCGCGGCTGTTGTCCGGTGGCAATATCCAGAAGATCGTGCTGGCCAGAACCCTTGAAACCGTTCCAAAGGTGGTGCTGGCCGCCCAGCCGTCGCGCGGGCTGGATGTCGGCGCCACGTCCGATGTTCACAAGCGCCTGCTGGCGGCTCGCGACCGCGGGGCCGGTGTCATCCTGATCTCGGAGGATCTCGACGAACTCATGCGCCTTTCCGACAGGATCGCCGTGATCCACCGCGGACATCTGTCCGCAGCAGAACCGAGCGAGACGCTGGACCGCGGCTCTCTCGGCCTCAGGATGGCCGGCCACAATGCGGAGGACGCAGCATGATCCGCTTCGAACCGCGTGGCCCCTCCTCCGTTTCCCGTATGCTGGGCGTATCGATCGCCGCCGCCGTTGCCGCGCTGGTGCTTGCCGCCATCCCCATGGCCTTTGCGGGCCTGTCGGTGTTCGAGGCCTACAGCCTCATGGCCAAGGGCGCCTTCGGCTCACTCTTTGCCTTCACCGAAATGCTGACAAGGGCGACACCGCTGATCCTCACCGGCCTGGCGGCTGCCGTCGCCTTCCGGGCAAAGCTCTGGAACATCGGCGCGGAAGGCCAGCTTTATGCCGGCGCACTTGCGGCGGTTGCCGTCGGCACCGGTGTCATTTCCGCACCGCCCTACCTTCTCATTCCCATGGTGATCGTTGCCGGCGCGCTCGCCGGCGGGCTGGTCATGCTTGGTCCAACCCTTTTGAAAACCCGGCTTGGCGTCGATGAAGTCGTCACCACCTTGCTGCTGAACTTCATCATCCTGCTTTTCGTGCAGATGATGCTGGAAGGCCCGATGAAGGACCCCATGGGCATGGGCTGGCCACAATCGGAACCCATTCTCGATGAAGCGGCCCTACCCAAGCTGATGGACCGGATGCGCATTCACTGGGGCCTTGTCATCGCCCTCGTTTCGTCGCTCGGCGTCTATTTCCTCTTGAAACGCACCGTCTGGGGTTTCGAAATCCGCGCGGTCGGCGAGAACGCGGCCGCCGCCCGCCACGCCGGTATTCCGGTCACGGCAACCTTCATCCGCGTCGGTCTTCTGTCCGGCGCGCTGGCAGGGCTTGCCGGCGTCGGCGAAGTTGCCGGTCTGAAGGGCTATCTGACCGCTGACCTTTCGCCCGGTTTCGGCTATTCCGGCATCGTTGTCGCCATGCTTGCCGGGCTTTCCCCGGCCGGTGTCGTTCTGGCGGCTCTCTTCATCGCGAGCATCTTTGTAGGGGCCGATTCCATGTCCCGTGCCACCGGCGTCTCCAACTATCTGGCGGACCTGATCGTCGCCATGGCGCTGCTGTGCGTCCTGGTCTCCGGTCTTTTCCTGCGCTTCAAGATCCGCTTCGTCGGCAGCCAGGCAAACCCGGAGGCAGCAGAATGACCGAAGTCCTCGACATTCTCATCTCCGCCAACTTCTGGGCCGCCGCGCTCCGCATCGCGACCCCGCTGATCTTCGGTGTCATCGGAGCGCTTGTTTGCGAACGTGCCGGCGTCCTCAACCTCGGCATCGAAGGCATTTTCACAGCCGGCGCCATGGCCGGCTGGATGGCGGTCTGGCTTGGCGCAGGCCTGTGGGGCGGCGTTCTGGTCGCGGCGATGGCCGGCGCCTTCTTCGGACTGATCCACGCCATTCTGACCGTGCCTCTCGGGCTCTCGCAGCATGTCTCGGGCATTGGCGTGACGCTGTTTGCCACCTCGCTCAGTTATTTCATCTACCGGACGGCCCTGCCGGATGTCTCGTCACCGCCCCGGATCGAGGCTTTCAAGCCGCTCGACATTCCGGGCCTGAGCGACCTGCCGTTCCTCGGGCCGGCCCTGTTCCAACAAACGCCCCTGACCTTCCTCGCCCTGCTGTTGGTCGCGGTTACGGCCTATGTGCTCTACCGGACCCCGCTCGGCCTGGCCATTCAGGCGGTCGGCGACAATCCGGCTGCCGTGGAATCACAGGGCCTCTCCGTTTATGCGATCCGCATCGGGACTGTGGTTGCCGGCTCCGCGATCATGGCGCTCGGCGGCGCGTTCCTGACCATGTCGGCCTTCGACGCGTTTTTCTTCGGCATGGTCAACGGCCGTGGCTGGATCTGCATCGCCCTGACGGTGTTCGCCTCCTGGCGACCCGGCAAGGCCCTGATCGGCGCTCTGCTCTTCGGGGCTTTTGATGCCTTCCAGGTGCGTCTTCAGACCGAGGTCGGCAGCTTCATTCCCGGCCAGGTGTTCCTGATGATGCCGTATCTGCTTTCCATCGCCGCGCTGATTGTCGTTGCCCGCCGGGCAGACTATCCAAGGGCTCTTCTTGTGCCCTACTTCCGTGGTCAACGCTGAGACAATTCCATGAGTTTCGATCTCCTCGTCAAGAACGCCAACCTGCCAGACGGCCGCCACGGCCTCGACATTGCCTGCCGGAACGGCCGTATCGAGGCTGTGGAAGCCGGGATCACGGCGGACGCCGGCCAGGTGATCGATGCTGGCGGACACCTTGTTTCCCCGCCGTTTGTCGACAGCCACTTCCACATGGATGCGACGCTGTCGCTCGGCCTGCCGCGCATGAACCGCAGCGGCACGCTGCTGGAAGGCATCGCGCTTTGGGGAGAACTGAAGGAGATCCTGACGGTAGATGCCGTTGTCGAGCGGGCCCTCAGATATTGCGATCTGGCCGTCTCGCAGGGACTGCTGGCAATCCGCACCCATGTGGATGTCTGCGACGACAAGCTGACCGGCGTCAAAGGCCTGCTGGAAGTGCGCGAGAAGGTGAAGGACTACATCGACCTGCAACTGGTCGCCTTCCCCCAGGACGGGCTTTACCGCTCTGCCAGCGCCGAGAAGAACCTTCTGACGGCACTTGACATGGGCGTCGACGTCGTCGGCGGCATTCCGCATTTCGAACGCACCATGGACGACGGCGCCCGATCGGTCGCGCGGCTGTGCGAAATCGCGGCCGAACGCGGGCTGATGGTCGACATGCACTGCGACGAGACCGACGATCCGATGTCGCGCCATATCGAGACGCTCGCCTATCAGACCCAGCGCCTCGGGCTGCAGGGTCGCGTTGCCGGATCGCATCTGACGTCCATGCATTCCATGGACAATTACTACGTCTCCAAGCTGCTGCCGCTGATCGCCGAAGCGGAAGTGCATGCCATTGCGAACCCGCTGATCAACATCACGCTGCAGGGCCGCCACGACACGTATCCCAAGCGCCGCGGCCAGACCCGTGTTCCGGAGATGCGGTCCTACGGCATCAATGTCGCCTTCGGCCACGACTGCGTGATGGACCCCTGGTACTCGATGGGCTCCGGCGACATGCTGGAGGTCGCCTCCATGGGACTACACGTTGCCCAGATGACCAGCCGCGACGCCATCCGCTACTGCTACGACTGCGTCACCGCGCACCCGGCCAAGGCGATGAACCTGGAAGGGTACGGCCTGGACAAAGGCTGCAAGGCGGATTTCGTGCTGCTGCAGGCCCGCGACACGATCGAGGCCATTCGCCTGAAGGCAACGCGTCTTGCAGTCGTCAAGTCCGGCAAGGTGATCGCAACAACCCCGGCCCGGCAGGCGCAACTCACCCTCCCCGGACGTCCGGCCCAGGTCGACCCGGCCTCCTACGCTCCGCACGAGGGCTGACGGTCTTTCCAAGTTCGGCCCCTGCCCCTCGGAGCCCCCACACACTCCGTCATGCCATGGCTCGACCATGGCATCCATGCCGTTTCCCTGCCCCAGACACAACCTAGGGACCCGGCCCGGTCGCGGCATGGATTGCCGGGACAAGCCCGGCAATAACGCGGTGAGTGGTTGGTGCTGATACGGCTCAGTTCCCGGTCAATTTTCCCGGCAGGCTGAGATCGCCGGAGGCAACGTCGAAGACGTCGACGACGCACAGCAGTGGGGCGTGGACGTTCTGGTTCACCCGCAGGGCCGACGTGACGCCGTCATACGACAGGGGCTCAACAGTGCTTTCATCGGCAAAGGCCACGTTGAGGGTAATTTCCTCTGCCTCCAACACGGGTGAAAATCCAGGGCTGTCGATGTAGATCGGCAGGCCCGGCCAGGTGGCCGGCATCTTCGGGTTGGTGCCATCGGGAATATCCTGCACGGAGAGTGCGCCGGCACCGCAGGCCTCGTTCGGTGTCAGCACCACCCAGTGCGAGTGCCATTTCGCGCCATCGTTCAGAAGGTCGCCGTCGCCATCTTCATCAAAAAGCGGTGTGTCATCGAAATCCGGATGGCTGGTAGCCACCAGCGCAAGGATGCCGTCCCCCCCTTCAAACCCGACCGTTTCCGGCTTCAGTGACGTTGGCCAGACATAGGACTGCACCGGCGCCCCTGCGACCGCACCGTTTGCCTCCGGCACGCTCGCACCGGCCGTTCCCTTCAGTGTCATGTGGAAGGTTACGACACGCCCCTTGCGGTGCACATGGGCGGCCAGGATGTCGAAATTCGGGTCGATCTCCGGGTTGTCCGGCGACAGGATTGCTCCCGTCTGGTGAAGCGCATGACTGCCGCCTGCAAATGCCACAGTCGGCAGGGCAATTGCCGACACTCCGGCAATCAAAACAGCTTGGGAAATGGATTTGTACATCGGCTTTCTCCTTGATTGAGGATGCAACCTTATTAGTAGCGAGTCGAAACTATTGCAAATTTAATTTCGACTCGCTACATAGAGAGCATGTTTGCTCCAACCGATACACAGACCCTTCGCGACCTGATCGACCGGTTGACGCGTCTTGCCGCTGCCGAGGAATGGAACGGGCCTTTGAACCCGTCACAGTTTGCTGCGCTCAACTATCTTGCCCGGGCAAACCGCTTCTCACGCGCGCCCTCGCATGTCGCCGATTTTCTGGCAACGACTCGCGGCACGGCTTCGCAGACACTCAAGGCGCTTTCCCGCAAGGAGCTGATTGCCGAAACGCGCTCGGACGAAGACAAGCGCAGCATTCGTTATGACGTCACCCAGGCTGGTCGTGACCTGTTGCAGGACCCTTCGTCTCTGGAGAAAGTCATCGACGCCTTGCCGCCGGACGTCGCTGCGTCTCTGGCCTCGTCCCTGAAAGCACTTGTCCTGACGATGCTGCACCAGCGGGGTGGCCGCTCGTTCGGTCTCTGCCGCACCTGCCGCCATCACGAGGCAAGGGAAACGGGGGGCTATTGCCAGCTGCTCAACGTGCCGCTCTCGCCGGTCGATGCCGCACAGCTCTGCCACGAACACACACCAGCCGAAAGCCATCAGCCATGACCGCCAAAGCCCGTATCGTCTCCCTCTTCACCGGGGAACCAGAACACCGTTGGGAGGGCAAGGAGCCGTCTGCCATCCGAAAGACCCGCGCAGATGGTATCCTGCAGGTCACCTCCACCGGCATCACCACCGACCGTCAGGCGGATCTTTCCGTTCATGGCGGACCGGAAAAGGCACTGCATATCTATCCCTCGGAGCATTATGCCCACTGGCGGGACACCTTTCCGGAAAAGGCGGAAATCTATCAGCCAGGCGGTTTCGGCGAGAACATCGCTTCAGAAGGCTTTACCGAGGAAGACCTGTGCATCGGCGACATCCTGTCGGCGGGCACGGTCCGCATGCAGATTTCCCAGGGCCGGCAGCCCTGCTGGAAGCTGAACATGCATACAGACAACCCCACGCAGGCAGCCCATTTCCAGAAGACAGGCCGAACCGGCTGGTATTTCCGGGTGCTGCAGGAAGGGTCGTTTCAGGCAGGCGACGAGTTGACCGTCGTTGAACGCCCCTGCCCGGACTGGAACCTGCGCGAGGTCATCCACGCACGGTTCAACCCTCGGTTGGATCCGGCGGTGGCAAAGGCCCTGTCTGAACTCGAAGAGCTGGCTGAACCCTGGCGTGTCTCCTTCGCAAAAAAGGCCGATCCGGCCTTTCAGGAAGACACATCGAAAAGGCTCAACGGATAGGTCAGGCACCTTTCGGCGGCAGTGTCAAAGCATTGGCGATGGCAAGATCCAGCCAGTTTTGCAGAACTTCGTCGGTGCAATCGTCCTCACCGACGAAGAACATGCCACTCAACGTGCGCCCGCCCTGTACGATCGGTTCAGCACCCGGCAGTGCCAGCCCGGCAGCATGGCTGGACTTGCCAAGACGGAAGATGAAACGCCGTTCGCCCTCCCTGGTGCGGTCGGCACCCGCGATCATGTGGCCGTGCAGCAGAAAGCACATTGCGCCCATCATCCTTTTTTCGCTGATGCCTGCCCTGTTTCCAAGCGCCTCGCGCAAGCGGTCGTTGAGGTCTTCATCGATGGCCATTGGGTCGATTCTTTCAGACAGGGAAGGACAGGAAAACGGGTTCGGACAGCGGGAGACACAACCGCACAGAGGATCGCAGCCTCTTCCGGATGAGCCAATCGGTCAACCGGAAGGTTCAGCAAATCTGTGTTACAGACCGGTTTGCAGGTGACCAGCTTGAAATTTCCGCAGTTCCCTGCGACAAACGAGCGACTGCGGACTTGCACTTTCCTTGCGCTTTGGGTATATCCGCGCTCGCGCCTGCACCCCTGGAGGAGGCGCTTCTGGACCGATCCCGGACAACATGAGTCTTCTGGCACGGTGGTTCGCCGGTCCGTTACCTATACACTCGAAGGAGTTTTGCCATGGCTGCCAGCTATGAGCTGAAGGCGTCGGCACGGGACCGGGTGGGCAAGGGGGCCGCACGGGCACTGCGTCGCGAAGGCCTTCTCCCTGCCGTGATCTACGGCGACAAGAAACAGGCACTGCCGATCACCATTCCGGTGAAAGAAACCACCATTACCCTGCACAAGGGTGGTTTCCTTACACACATCGGCATCATCGATGTGGACGGCGAAAAGCATCAGGTTATTGCCAAGGATTTCCAGCTGCACCCGGTACGCGACGACGTCATGCACGTCGACTTCCTGCGCGTTGCCAAGGGCTCCACGCTGACGGTTGAAGTTCCGGTTCACTTCCTGAACGAAGAAACCTGCCCGGGCATCAAGAAGGGCGGCGTCCTGAACATTGTTCGCCACACCGTCGAAATGACCGTTCCGGCCGACAACATTCCGGAAGCTCTCGAAATCGACCTGGCCAAGGCACAGCCGGGCGACAGCCTGCACATTTCCGCAGTGAAGCTGCCGGAAGGCTGCCAGCCGACCATCACCGATCGCGATTTCACCATCGCCACGATCGCTGCTCCGGCCGGTATGAAAGAGACCGACGACGAAGCTGAAGCAGAAGAAGGTGAAGGCGAAGCTGAATAAGCTGCAGCCTTGCTTTAAAAATCGGGAGGCGGCCTCCGCCTCCCTTCCCCTTGCGGGAAAACTTGCAGAGCAGCCGCCATCGGCTGCTTTTTTGTTTCAGGATTAGCCAGCCGGTCTGCATTGCGCTACATGCAGCACGCTCTACCTTGAAAGGCACACCATGAAATTGATCGTCGGCCTGGGCAATCCGGGCGCCAAATACGAAGGCAATCGGCACAATATCGGTTTCATGGCCGTTGATGAGATCCATCGCCGCCACTCCGGCTTCCAGCCCTGGAAAGCCCGTTTCCAAGGTCAGGTTTCCGAAGGCCGCCTCGGCTCGGAAAAGGTCCTGCTGCTGAAACCCAGCACCTACATGAACGAATCCGGCCGCTCTGTCGGCGAAGCCATGCGGTTCTACAAGATCGAGCCGGCAGACATTGTCGTCATCTACGACGAACTCGACCTGCCGCCCGCGAAATTCCGCATGAAGATCGGCGGCGGCCACGGCGGCCACAACGGTCTGAGATCAATCACGGCGCATATCGGCGAAAGCTACCGCCGGCTGCGCCTCGGCATCGGTCATCCGGGCGACAAGAAGCTGGTGTCCAACTACGTGCTGGGTGATTTCGCAAAGGCCGATCGGGACTGGCTGGAACCGCTCCTGACGGAAGTCGCCGATCAGGCTCCGTTGCTGGCCGAAGGCAAGGACAGCCAGTTTGCCAACAAGTTGACCCTGGCCCTGGAGCCGGAAAAGGCACAGCGCAAGGGCAAGAGCCAGGAGGGCAAGGCAAAGGACGGCACAACCGGAGCCGCCAAGGCCGTTGCTCCCGGACAGGGCACCCCCGCACCAGCCAAACCCAAGGGCCAGAGCCATATCCGCCAGGCCCGGCAAGGCAAGTCAGTCAACTTGCCCAAGTCAGGGCCCATGGCTGACATGCTGAAAAAGCTGCTCGGCGGCGGCGACTGAGGCAGTTCCCTCCACGAACACCAGCGCAACCGGGCTGCCTGCATTTGGCGGTCAGGACAGCGGCTGAACGTTGATGATCTCCACACGCCTGTTGCGGCCGCTGGCCGGATCACCCGGATCGACAGGACGGCTTTCGCCGTAGCCCACCGGCACAAGCCGTTCACGTGGGATTGTATAAAAGGCAGCCAGAAACTCCGCGACCATGAAGGCCCTTCGTTTCGACAGGTCCAGATTATAGGCCGTCGTGCCGCGCAGGTCCGTGTGCCCGGCGATCTGGAAACGCATGTTCCTGAGCCGCGGATCCTGCAAGGCCTGTCCAAGCGCCTGCAACGTCAGAATGCCGTCGTTGGTCAGTGAGGCGGAATCGAACTCGAAATTGACCGTCAGATTGATGCGCGGCAGCTCCACTTCCGGCGGCAACTGGCCTTCTATGCTGATCCCGCGAAACGGGTGCGGTTCCTGCTTTCGCATGGACCGGGATTTCGGCGCGCCGGCGTCAGGCAACAACGCGTTGATGATCTGATCCGGCGTGACGGACTGGGCGGAAACGCCGGCTGGCAGCATCAAGGGGACCAGCAGTGCCAGAACGGGTGCCAATGCCAGGCGGGCGGTCGCAAATTCGATAAGAAAGCGCATGTCGAAACCTTTGAGTGTCACTCTTCCCGGATCGTCAAATGAAGGACGGCTGCAGAAATCTCACGTGGCAGGCTCATTTCGTCCGGCCGGTCCGCCATCCCTGCCCGCAATGCCGTCAGGAAATATCTGTCGTCCGCGGTACCGGCGCCGCCTTCAGCGCTCACTGGCATGGAGAATTGCCCGGAGCCGCCGTTTTCCAGCTCTTCCAGTTGGATGACAGGGCTATGAGCTGCAATCACGATAATGGCTTCCGATCCGGCAGGTGGCTGCACGGTGAACTTCTGACGCCCCTGCCGGCCGTCGCCGTAGACGAAACGGTCGCCGAATTGCACCTGCTGGCGCACCGGACCGCGACGCGGCAAGAGGTTCACCACAGTGCCGTCGGCCTGCAGATAGACGATGTAGAGAAACGAGGCGAAGTCCGGCGCAGTTACCTCGAAGGCCAGCGAATCTCCGTAGCGTAGATCCGCGCTGCCACCCAGGAGCCGAATGCGCGGGCGCGAAGGTTCCGCCAGTGGCCGGGCAAGGGTCTTCAGGGCTTCACACACGGGCCAGGGCCTGACATCGATTTTCTGAAGCTGCTCGGGTGGAAACTCCGCTTCCAGTTTCCGGAGCGCTTCCTGAGTGCTCACGAAACCTGCGAGTAGCGGCATGCCGTCCGGCGTATCTTCGCTCACGTAAAGGCTGCTGCAGCTATCCCCCGCAAAGGCCACCTCATTGTCCCGGTCGGTTCTGGTCAGCCCGGGCACCGGCCGCGGCGGCACGATGGACGTGCGCATGATCGACGCGTTGTGCATGTCGGCCTTCGTTGCTTCGTAGCTGATCCAGCCATACCCGTCTCCGGACCAGTAAGGCCCCCAGGAGTTCTGGACGAGGAATGCCTGACGCCGTTCATCGTACCCGACGAACACCATCTGGTGTCCTCCGGCGGCCCCGCTGTGACGCCCGAGCGATCCCTGGTAGATCTCTCCCGATTTCAGATATTGCAGCGTCACCCCGTCCGGCGTCTGGGAGGACGGCACCACGCCGACCATCAGGAACCCCGTGGCCACGGGGTTCCCCGCCGCCAGCTGCTGCTTGATCGCATCCAGATCCCGGTCCGTCGCGTTGCGGCGCTGGCGGCCCTTGTCGAACACGAACAGGAAGTCTCGAATGCGGAACCTGTCGGGGGCCATCGTTGCGGTTTCCACCCGTTCCGAACACATGGCGGCGTCCGGAATGTCGTCCTGGTCGGGAGAGCCGTTGCCCTTGAAATAGGCCATCGCCAGAAGCGCATGACTTCCGGCGGTTTCACAGGCCTCCTGCCGGTTGCGGATCTGCGAATGGAGAAACGCCGGACTTGGCGTGAAGGTGCGATTGCCGGGTTCCACGTTGTTTTCAAGCGCAGCGTAATAGCCGCGCATGGCATACCCGATGGCATAGGAAACACAGCTGCCGTATGTCTGCAGCAAGGGTGGTGGCATCATTGGCGACAGGTCGATCGCGTCGGGGATATAGGCCCGCGTGACATTTACCTGTCCGACGCCTTCCAGCAGCGCAGGATCGATCGGCGCATCGCCCAGAAGGCCCGTCAGATCACGTGGATTGAAGCTTTGAGCCGATGCCGGACTTGCCGAGAAGACAGTGGCACAAGTGGTGACGGCAGCCAGGGTGGCAAACAGGCTGCCGGAAAATGCACACAGAAACCCGTGTTTCTTGCGACTGAAAATCATCGCGTCCCAATTCCCAAAACAATCGCCCAAAACACCCACACGACTATAACCGATAAACAACCGGAGGGAAGCTTTCAGCCCAATCACATCGCCGGACGCCTTTCCTTTTGTCGCTTCATCCTGACATGCTCTTGACAAACACCCGCCCGCAGTCCGCCAAAGCCTTGACCTCTTGACCCGGCTCGGGCATTTAGCGCTGCAAAGTCTCAAGACCAACCGAAAGCGAACTCCCATGGGTTTCCAGTGCGGCATTGTCGGACTGCCGAATGTCGGCAAGTCCACACTCTTCAACGCGCTCACCAAGACGGCAGCTGCACAGGCTGCCAACTATCCGTTCTGCACCATCGAGCCGAATACGGGCGAAGTTGCCGTTCCGGATCCGCGCCTCTATGCAATCCGTCAAGTCGCAGGGTCCAAGGAAGTCATTCCGACGCGCATCACCTTTGTCGACATCGCCGGGCTCGTGCGCGGCGCCTCCAAGGGCGAAGGCCTCGGCAACCAGTTCCTGGCCAACATTCGCGAAGTCGATGCCATCGCACACGTGCTGCGCTGTTTTGAAGACGACGACATCACCCATGTGGAAGGAACCGTCGACCCGATCGCCGATGCCGAAACGGTCGAGACCGAACTCATGGTCGCCGACATGGAAAGCCTTGAACGCCGCATTGCGCCGCTGAAGAAAAAGGCCTCCGGCGGCGACAAGGAAGCCAAGGCTGTGCTGCCCGTCATGGAAGCCGCCCTGGCCTTGCTGCAGGACGGCAAGCCGGCACGCGTTCTTGAAGCGTCCGGTCCGGATGAAGAGAAGATCCTGAAGGGTCTGAACCTCCTGACTGCAAAGCCGGTTCTCTACGTTTGCAACGTCGACGAGGCATCCGCAGGCGAAGGCAATGCCCTCTCCGCCAAGGTCGCCGAAAAGGCGAAGGCAGAGGGTGCTGCCGCCGTCGTGATTTCCGCTGCCATCGAGGCGGAAATCTCCCAGCTCGACAAGGAAGAACAGGAAGAGTTCCTGGAGACCATCGGGCTTGAAGAGCCGGGCCTCGACCGGCTGATCCGCGCGGGCTACGGCCTGCTGGGCCTGATCACCTATTTCACGGCAGGCCCGAAGGAAACCCGCGCCTGGACCATCACCGAAGGCACCAAGGCCCCGGGCGCAGCCGGCGTGATCCATACGGATTTCGAACGCGGCTTCATCCGCGCGCAGACCATTGCCTACGACGATTACGTCGGTCTTGGCGGTGAAACCGCAGCCAAGGAAGCGGGCAAGGCACGCGACGAAGGCAAGGAATATGTCGTCAAGGACGGCGACGTCCTGCTCTTCAAATTCAACACCTGACGAAATCCCGCGCAGGCAGCCAGGCGCCGCCTGCGCGTTTCCCGTCCGCTTCCACCTCCCGGTCAGCCGCCTGCCTCAGAAGGCACGGAAACGGAAGATAAAGACATCCCCTCTAGGGTTACCCGGACAAACGGGAATTCGACCTGCAGGAGGGGCCAATATGGCGGGACGAAGCGACACCAGGATCCGCAAGATCATTGCGGGAACGGTGGGAAACACGCTGGAATGGTATGATTTCGCCGTCTACGGCTATCTTGCCCCCATCCTTGCGCAACAGTTTTTCCCGAGTGACGATCCGACCGTCAGCCTGATCAGCACCTTCGGTGTCTTTGCGGCAGGCTTCCTCATGCGTCCCATCGGCAGTCTGCTGCTCGGCCATATTGCCGACAACACCGGCCGCAGCCGGGCCCTTCTGCTGTCGGTCGCCCTGATGGCCATTCCGACAACGCTGATCGCCTTCTTGCCGACCTACGACCAGATTGGCATTGCCGCACCCGTGCTGCTGACGCTGCTGCGGTTGCTGCAGGGGCTTTCCGTCGGCGGGGAATACACCGGTTCAACCGTCTACCTTTACGAGATCGCCCCGCCCAAGCGCCGGTGTTTCACGGTTTCCTGGGCCCTGGTCGGGGCAACATTCGGCATTCTGCTCGGTTCCGGCGTGGCGGCACTGGCAACCGGCCTCCTGCCGGCGGACGATCTGGGAAGTTGGGGATGGCGCATTCCCTTCGCCTTCGGCCTGCTGGTCGGCCTGACCGGTTTCATGATCCGCAGCGGCACCAAGTCAGAAGAAAGGGATCAACCGCCCTCCTCGCACGATCCTGTCAGCGCTCCGGTTGGCGAGGTCCTGCGCAACCACCGGCCTGCCCTGCTGCGGACGATAGCGTGCAACATCCTGAACGGCGTCGGCTTCTATCTGACGTTCGTCTATCTCACGTCCTACCTGGTCGACTACGTCAAGTTCACGGAAAGCCGGGCCCTGACGATCAATACCAGCGTGATGGTCGTCTTCATGCTGCTGTTGCCTATTGTCGGCTATCTCGCCGACAGGATCGACCGAAGAACCATACTGCTGTTCGGATCGGGCGGTGTCGCCCTCTTTGCCCTGCCGATGTTCTGGCTGGTGCATCATCCGGATCCGGTCATGGTCATTCTGGGCCAGCTCGGCATGGCCGTTATTCTAACCGCCTTCTTTGCCCCGCTCATGGCCTCCATGGTCGGCCTGTTCCCGGTGTCCGTGCGCGTGACCGGCTATTCCATAGGGTACAACATCCCGCTGGCGCTCTTTGGCGGCACGGCACCGCTGTTTGCCACCTATCTGATCGACAAGACCCACCTGCAGCTCGCGCCGGCGTTCTACATGATCGCTGCCGGCCTGCTGGCCTTCGTGGTCATCTGGTTCATGCCTTCGGAGGACGGTAGTATCAGCCAGGACGAAGAAGCGGAGCCGGCTCCAAATTAGTTCAAGGCAACAGGACCGCCTGCATTCCGGCCTGACCGCCTCTGGTGTGCCCAACAAATCACGCGGCATAGGCTGGCTCCACCGGGTCGAACACAACTCCTGCTCGACAGGATGCTGCCGAACCCGGTACAAGCAGGCTTTCGTCAATTCTCGAAAGTGTCTGCGATGTCGACCGTCATTCCGGCTCCCTTCCCCACGATCCTGCCCGTCAGCGAAAGCCAGAAGGGTTTTCCGGTCCGCCGGGTCTATTGTGTCGGTCGAAACTATGCCGCTCATGCCGTGGAGATGGGCCACGATCCGAACAGGGAAGCGCCGTTCTTCTTCCAGAAGAACCCGGACAACCTCGATCCTTCCGGCGAATTTCCCTATCCGCCCCTATCCAGCGACGTGCATCACGAGGTCGAACTTGCGGTCGTTCTGAAGTCCGGCAAGCGCAGCATCCCGGCAGCCAGTGCACTTGAACATGTTTACGGCTACGCCGTTGCCCTCGACATGACCCGCCGCGACCTGCAGGCCGAGGCCAAGAAGGCGGGGCGCCCGTGGGAAGCCGCCAAGGCTTTTGAACGCTCTGCCCCTATCGGCCGGATCATGCCGGCGGCAGACAGCGGCTTCCTCGACCAGGGCCGGATTGCTCTCAGCGTGAACGGAGAGCTTCGCCAGGAAGGCGACCTCAATCAATTGATCTGGAAAATACCGGAAATCATCGCCAAGCTGTCAGAGCTGTTCCAGCTTGGTGCGGGCGACGTCATCCTGACCGGAACTCCCGCGGGTGTCGGGTCCGTCCAGCGCGGCGACCTCATGCTGGCGACCATCGACGGCTTGCCGGAGCTGACCGTCAGGGTCATTTGACAGGCCCGGGTGGGCGTGGGCGCGCTCGCGTTGAAATCCCCGGTTTTGCCGCTTTGCAAGGGCCCGGAAAGCAGCCACTTTCCAGGCCCGATCTTATTGGCCTTCTCACGCCCTTGAAAGCTGCGGAACCTTTTAGTGGCAATCCGTGTTTAGAAGTCGTGGTCCCGGTTTCTCCGACAACGGCGCTGTCCAGCTCCGTTCGGCCGGAAATGCAAAGGAAGACGGACCAAGTCCTTTAAGTGGTCTTGAGATTGCGGGTCGGCCATGTTCAGGTCGAACCCGGATTTTGAAGTCGTTGCCGGAGCCTGTTCGTGACATTTGACCAGATTGCCCTGTTCGTCCTCTTCGGCACTGTCTTCGCACTGCTGGTCTGGGGCCGTATCCGCTTCGATCTCATTGCCTTTGGCGCGTTGATCCTGGGTGCGTTCCTGGGTCTCGTCCCTTCCGAGGAAATCTTCTCCGGCTTCGGCCATTCCGCTGTCATGATCATTGCCCTCGTGCTGGTCGTCTCGCGCGGGCTGATGAACTCAGGCGCTGTGGAATTGATTGCGGGCGTGGTGATTTCCGCGTCCAGAGGTCTGTCGCGGCATATCGGTCTCATGGCCATTGTCGGGGCCAGTCTGTCGGCAATCATCAATAACGTCGCCGCGCTGGCATTGCTCATGCCGCTCGATATGGAGGCAGCCAAGAAGGCGGAACGTTCGCCCGGCCTCTCCCTGATGCCCTTGTCTTTCGCAACCATCCTCGGTGGCATGATCACCCTGATCGGAACACCGCCAAACATCGTCATCGCACAGTATCGTTCTGATGCCTTTGGCGCGCCCTTTTCGATGTTCGATTTTGCCCCTGTCGGCCTCGTGGTCGCAGTGACAGGCATTGCCTTTGTTGCCCTGTTCGGCTGGCGCCTGCTGCCCCGCCATTTCCGGGACAAGCCGAAACAGGAGGGCTTTGCCGAAAGCCTTTATGCGGCCGAACTGAAGGTCGGGGAAATCTCGGAAGAAAAGCCGCTTACCGTCGGCGATCTTTACCCCGTTGCCGACGAGAAGGATGTCGCCATCATCGGCCTCATCCGCAATGGCCGACGTGTACGCGGGTTTGCCCGCCGCGAGGCGATCAAATCCGGAGATTACCTGTTCGTGGAAGGCGACCCCAAGGCCATCGAAGCCTTCATGGGCGCCGCCAAGCTGGAATTCGCCGGCTCAGAACAGCACAAGGGCGGCCTGAACAACGACGCCCTGTCACTGATCGAGGCAATCGCGCCGGACAATGCCCGGATCATCGGCCGGTCGAGTTTCGACATGCGTCTCCTTTACGGCCACAGCGTTACCTTGCTCGGCATTTCCAGGCAGGGTCGCCGCGTACAGAAACGCGTTCGCCACGAAGAGATACGCCCGGGTGATGTGCTCCTGCTGCTGGGCACCCCGGAGCGGCTGGAAAGTGCCTGCGCCTGGCTTGGTGTTCTGCCTCTGGAAGGACGCAAGACGGGCGTCATGCAGCGCAACAAGGCCTGGCTGGCCATTGCAGGCTTTGCCGTTGCGATTGCAGCAGCCGTTGCCGGCCTTGCCTATCTCCCGGTGGCCCTGGCTGCCTGTGTGATTTTCTATGCCGCCGCCGGCCTGATCAGCGGATCGGAGGTTTATCAGTCCGTGGAGTGGAAGGTGATCGTGTTGCTCGGCTCGTTGATCCCCCTTGGACAGGCATTCGAGGAAGCAGGAAACGCACAGCTGATCGCCGACGGTATTCTCGCCCTCACCTCAACGGCTCCGGCCTGGGTCACCCTCGCCATCCTGATGGTGGTGACGATGACCCTTTCCGACTTCCTGAACAACGTTGCCACCTGCCTGATTGCAGCGCCCATCTCGGTCCAGATCGCCAATTCCCTTCAGGTGAACTCCGATCCGTTTCTGATGGCGGTGGCAGTTGCGTCGTCCTGTGCGTTCCTGACGCCGATCGGCCACAAGAACAACACCATCATCATGGGCCCGGGCGGCTATCGCTTTGGCGACTACTGGCGCATGGGCCTGCCGCTCGAGCTCCTCGTCCTGACCGTCAGCATCCCGGCAATCCTGCTGTTCTGGCCGCTCTGAAACAGAGCTCAGGCAGCAGGCTTCAGAGGCAGGCAGATGTCGGTCAGAAGGTCCGCCGGCGCCGTGTCGCGCGGGTTGTTGAGATAGACTTCCAGACAGGGCGCATCGTCCGGTTCACGACCAGACTGCGTCAGCCACTCGCCGTAAAGCCACTCGTAGGCCCATTTCATGTCGGCGTAGGGTCCCTTGTAACGCAGCACCGCGTAGTCACCGGCACGCGTTTCCCGCTTTTCGAGCGGAGCATCGACCGGGAAGCTATCGTTTATGACCGCTCCGGCAGCCGACTGCAGATCATCTTCGGCAACATGGGTCGGGTCGGAATAATAGAGCGCCTTCATCGCACCGATCCGGTCGACCAGCTGACGGCTCACCAGAATGCCGAAAAGTGTCTCAAACGCCTTGCCGATCTCCATGTAGGCGCCTCGGTGAGGCAGCACGGCCAGGGTTTCGGACGGAAGGGTTTTGACGGAAACGTCATGCATTGGAGCTGGTCCTTTCTGTTTGGGAAGTGGTGCACCACCGTTGGCCGGCTGAACCCGGCGCGAGAAAACGGAGGAGCGGTAGGCGGTCGGGGGCTGGCCGTAAGCCTGTTTGAAGCTGCGTGAAAAGGCCTCAAGGCTGCCGTAACCGGCCCGCTTTGCGACGACGGGCAAGGCCAGGTCCGTATAGGCAAGGTCTCCCGCGGCACGGTGAAGGCGCAGACGCTTGACCGTCGCGAAGATGGATTCGCCATAGGTCGACTGCCAGACCCTGTGCCAGTGTGAGGGGGAAAGGGCCGCCACCTCGGCAAGCGTCGCCAGATCGGGATCCTCGTCGAGGTTGGCGTAGATATATTCGATCACCCTTGTGAAACGGCGGACATAGCCGTTGTCCCGCGGTGAGAGTGTGAGCTTTTCGTGATTGGTCATGGTCTTGGCCCCGTTCGATTGATGGGACCCTAGCACCATGCTTTTTGATAAATCTTGCTGACTTCCCCCCCCTCACACCGGCACATTCCGGAAGGACAAGGTCTTTCTTCCAGAAAGACAAAACAGGCACTGGCCTCCGGCGTCGGAATGGCCATGATGTACGCAACTCAAAAACAGGGGAGTTGAACCATGACCACCCAGAAACGCATTCTGTTCACCGGCGGTTCCGGCAAGGCCGGACGGCACGTCATTCCCTACCTGCTGGCGCAGGGACATCGCGTCGTCAATGTCGACCTGAAACCGCTCGATCATCCCGGTGTCGACAACCTCATTGCCGACATCACCTCATCGGGTGAAATGTTCAACGTCATGACCAGCTACGCCAATTTCGATGAACTGGAACCGGGCAACGGGGTGCCAACTTTCGACGCAGTGGTCCATTTCGCGGCCGTGCCGCGCATTCTCATTCATCCGGACAACAGAACCTTCGAAGTCAATACGATCGGCACATACAACGTCATTGAAGCCGCCGTGAAGCTCGGCATTCGCAAGATCGTGATCGCCTCTTCGGAAACCACCTACGGCGTCTGTTTCGCCGATGGCGTGGTCGACCCGAAGGTGCTGCCCGTGGAAGAGGATTATGACGTCGACCCGATGGACAGTTACGGGCTTTCCAAGGTGGTCAACGAACAGACCGCCCGCGCCTTCCAGCGCCGGTCCGGCTTCGATATCTATGCGCTGCGGATCGGCAATGTCATCGAGCCGCACGAATACGACCGGTTCCCGGATTTCTTTGCCAATCCTTCACAGCGCCGCAGAAACATCTTCTGCTATATCGACGCCCGCGACCTCGGTCAGATCGTCGACCGCTGCCTCGAAAAGGACGGGCTCGGCTACCAGGTCTTCAACGCCGGCAACGACACGAATTCCGTCGATATTCCGAATGCGGAAATCCTCAAGCGCTTCTTCCCCGACGTGCCGCTGAGCCGGGAACTCGGCGAGCATGAGGCCCTGTTTTCGAACCGCAAGATCCGCGAGGTTCTGGGCTTCCAGGAAGAGCACAACTGGCGCAAATACGTGACCGTATAACCGGCGATCCAGGCAGGAACGAAGGCTGGCGGATTTAGTTTTACTTCCGATACGGCTGGGACTAGCTTCTGAACGCAACACTGTCGGGCAGCAAGTCTGCCCACCTGGGAAACGTGCCATGAAGCTACTGAAATCTGCCACTCTCGGCCTTGCCCTCCTGGCGTCTGCGACTGCAGCCGTCGCACAGGGAACCGGCTCGCAAGGGTACTTCCAGATCTACAACAACACCGAAGACAACGTTGTCGTCGGCTTCTACACCAACGACGGCGACGGCTGGTCGGACAACTGGCTGTCCGGACCGCTTTCGCCGGGTGAAAGCGCGAAAGCCGAGTTCGCCGCCGACACCGGCAACTGTGCGCAGACCTTCCAGGTCGGCTGGCTGGCCGACGACGATACCGAAGTTCTCGACGATCCGATCGACATCGATATCTGCGAAGCCAGCAACGTCTACATGGATGATAACGAGATCTATTACGACTGATCTTTTCTTCCAATCTCAAGGCGGGAACGCGGAGCATCGCGTTTCCGCGGAGTGCCAACACCACCGGAATTCATGACCGATCTCCTTTATTTTGAAGACTTCCAACCTGGTCAGGTCTTCGAGCTGGGCTCCCTCACCGTCAGCAGGGACGAAATCATCGATTTCGCTGCCGAGTTCGATCCGCAGCCTTTCCACCTCGACGAAGAGGCCGGCACAGCATCCATCCTGGGCGGGCTCGCCGCCTCCGGCTGGCATACAGGTTCGATGGTGATGCGCCTGCTTGCCGAAAATCTCCTGACCAGGACAAGCGGCCGTGGCTCACCGGGTATCACCAAGCTGCAGTGGAAGCGTCCCGTTCATCCAGGTGACTGCCTAACGGCCCAGGTCGAAATACTCGACACGAGAGACTTGCGGTCGAAACCGGACCTTGGGCTCGTCAACATTCGCGTGACGGCCAAGAACCAGAAGGGTATTGAAGTGCTCGTCTGGGAAAATCCGAACCTGTTCGCGAGACGGGAGATCGCCCGGTGAGTGCCTTTTTCGAAGACATTGAAGTGGGTGACACGCTTGACCTCGGGGAACACACCTTCACCCGGGAAGACATCGTGCGTTTTGCGGAAAAATACGATCCGCAGGCCTTTCACCTCAGCGAGGAGGCCGCCGCGCAGACCCATTTCGGTCGCCTGTGCGCTTCCGGTTGGCACACCGCAGCGGTGTTCATGAAGCTTTGGGTCGCAAGGCATAAGGCTCTTCAGGAAGAAGCGCTGGCAGCAGGGCAAACACCAGCCAATATCGGCCCCTCGCCCGGGTTCGAGGATCTCAAGTGGATCAGGCCGGTCTTTGTTGGTGACACCCTGCGCTACCGGCGTGTCGTCACCGGCAAGACCGAAAGCCGGACCCGTCCGGACTGGGGTCTGGTTCATTCCGACATGCAGGCCTTCAATCAGGACGGCACGCTGGTGTTCTCCTTCAAGGGCACGGTCTTCGTCGAACGTCGCAAGCGCTAACCGGACAATCAGCCGGCCCTGTTAAAGCGCAAAAGCGTGCTGCGTCCTCAAGACGGCAGCACGCTTTGCGGTAATCCTGTCTTGCCGTGACTCGCATGCGAGCTGTGCCTCAGCGGCAGACGTCCAGGATCCACAAGAAGGCCATCGGCACCATGGTCAGCGCCGGCAGGATGATCGCCGGGTATCCGAAAGCATAGATCGACACCGCCCAGATCATCGCGAGATTGGCGATGAACCAGTATTTGGCATCTTCCGCGCCATAAAGCGCTTCCTTGAGAAACAGGTTCAAGACGGGCACGGCCAGAAGCAGCCGTAGCACCAGGACTTCCTTGGGGGCAGATGAAGCAGACATCTCTTCTCCGGATCTTAGGGAAAACACGTAGACTTTGTCCCTAATCCGTTTGCCTGTTCCAGGCACTGCGGCAAACGGACATCATGCCCATTTGCCGCAGTTTGCCGCAGTTTGCCGCGTGATGCTATTCCGGCTTGCGGCCGTGCACCAGCATCGTCATTCCCGGGATCATCACTTCAACCGCGATATCCGTGAAGCCGGCCGCTTCCATCAGGCCGGCAACGTAGGAACTCGTGATCGAACGGGCTTCAGGGTTGAAGGCGGTGTGCTGAAGCTGCCAGAGCGCGGCCAGCTTCGGCCCGTCGCGGTTTTCGTCGACCATGAAGTCATGCACCATGAAGTCGCCGCCCGGTGTCAGAACCTCGAACGCCTTGCGCACAAGCCCGGGAATGGCCGTGCCCGGGACACCGGAGAAGAGATAGGACATCAGCACTGCGTCCGCGCTGTCCGGCCATGTGTCCTTCAGGGCATTGCCCGGCGCATAGCGGATGCGGTCCTGCAGGCCTTCTTCGGCAATGAACTCTTCACCCACCTTGGCGACATTCGGAAAATCCAGAACGGTTGATCGCAGTCCCGGATACGCCTTGCAAAGCGAAATCGAGAAGGCCCCGGTACCACCGCCAACGTCCAGCAACTGCTTGGCAGCGGACAGATCCACAAGCTTGGCAAGTCCTCGCCCGGGCCCAAGCGAGCCTGCATGCTGGGACCGGGAATAAAGCCGTGCTTCCTCCGGGTCGCTGAACCAGGTCTCGTAGGAAGCAACCTGGTCGTCCTCAAGACTATCCGTCAGGGCGTCGTTGAGCTGTGTCATGAAGGGGTACATCTGCTTGTCGATCTGAAACCGCAGATAGTCGCCGAAATCATACTTCCGTCCTTTCACCAGAAACGCCTCCGCTGCGGGCGAATTGGTGAAGCCTGCTCCCTCCCGGCGCACCAGCCCGAGGCTCGTAAGCGCGGTCAACAGTGTTGTGGCGCGATCAAGATCAAGCTCGCTTTCTTCAGCAACTTGCTGCGGCGTCAAGGTCTTTTCGGAAAGCAGTGAAAACAAATCTACATGAAGTGCAGAAAAAAGAGCCTTTGAGCCCATAAATCCGAAAGCAATATCTGAAATTTCCTCAGCCGTTTCCAAGGACCTGGCGACGGGCATAAATTATCCTCCTCAGGAATTCTGAGCACAAATGTGCGGAATTTTTCCGTTCAGGAAAAATGAACTTGGGAATGAGCAAGTATAACTATTGTGCGCCGCAATGCAAATTCCGCTCCCCATCCGGCGAGAGCTGGCGCGGGAGCCGGTTTTTGTCCTTGAACTTTGGCAGAACCCGGTCTTCGATTAAGCTGAGGCCGATGCTGTAAGGCATCGAAAGCGTTCTCAAACGCCTGGCAATTTACCTTTCTGCAGCATACCGCCCGCAAGAAACCGAACAGGACCGACCGAGTGCCTTTTCTCGACTTTCCCGCACAGCTTCCGGAGAACCGGACACCGCGTGCTGTGATCTTCGGTGCCGAACATGGCAGCACTTACCCGGGCAAGGACAGCAGCGGGTACACCGGGGCAGCCGATGCCATTCGCGCAGCCAGTCAGGAAGATGCCGGTCTCGTCGGCCACTGGGACTTCGATCTCGGCGGACCGCTTTTCGAAGGTCACCCGGTATGCTGCATCGACATCGGCAATATCGACACCCGGCTGCATGACAACGCAGGCAACCGGGCACGGATCGAGGCACAAACACGCTCGATCCTGGCACTGCCAGCCGTTCCGATCCTGCTTGGCGGTGATGATTCCCTACCGATCCCCTTCCTTGCCGCCTTCGCTGATCAGGGGCCCCTATGGGTACTGCAGATAGATGCCCATATCGACTGGCGCGACGAGGTCGACGGCGAGCGCTACGGCTACTCCAGCCCGATGCGCCGCATCAGCGAGATGTCGCATGTTGCAGGCCTCGTTCAAGTTGGCCTGCGTGCCGTCGGCAGTGCCGGCAAAAACGAAATCGAGGCTGCACAAACCTACGGCAGCCGCTTTGTCACAGCGCGCGAGGTCCACGCAGAAGGTATCTCGGCCGCGTTGAAGCATATTCCACAAGGTGCGCGCTGCGTCGTCACGCTGGACTGTGACGGCCTCGACCCGGCCATCATGCCCGGCGTGGCCGCGCGCACGCCCGGCGGCCTCACCTACACGCAGGTGATCGATCTGATTGCGGGCCTGGGCAGGCGCGCAAGGATTGTTGGGTTTGACCTGGTCGAATTCTACCCGCCGAACGATATCGACGGCCTCACTGCGCTGACCGCCTCAAGACTTTTGGTCAACGCTGTCGGCTCGATCGTCCGGCAATAACAGGAAGCACGGACGAGTGTTCGGGCTGGCAAGACTGATGCTGAAAAGGTGGAAAGGAAAGGGAATGTCGCTAGCCCCTCAAAGGCTGCGGGCAAACAGGACTTCGTCGCGGATTTCGATACCGTAGTCGCCACGCAGCGGGATTTCCGGCTTCTTTTCGCGCTCGGCGTCGATGACACCTTGCGCGATCCGCTCCAGACGGAAACCGCGCCGTTGATAGAAGCGGAAGGCGTCGAGGTTGTCGTTGGATGTGCGGACGGTCAACCGGTTGATGCCGGACGCCTTTGCTTCATCGACCACCGCGTTCAGCAGCAGTGTTCCGGTGCCACCCCAGCGGCTGAGCGAGTCCAGCGTGAGGATTTCCCATTCGCTTTCCCGCTTGATCAGCGTGACGAGCCCCACAAGATCATTGCCTGCGTAGGCAACATACCCCGGCAGGCTCGACGCATCGACGATCTCGCCGTCCAATAGCATTTCGGGCCCTGCCCATCGGTCCGCCAGAAGCTGGAACACAGCTTCCTTGTCTTCATCGTTGATCCGTCGGATGATCACGCTCATGGTCTGCCCTGCCTCCAGATCAGCCGCCATTCAATCGTCGCCAATTGAACAGCCATCTGCCGATCGCTTCCATAATTTGCGAGCATCCTTTCTGCGGTCGTCTGGCCGCAGGATGCCCTATCGGTGAATGACGCGGGATGCCAGAGGCGTGCGCGCCTGCCAACGCGCTCGCTCCAGCTCCGGATCGACATGCTCTTCTTCCGGATAACCGACGCATAGATAAGCCACGAGGCGCCAACCGGCGTCAACCTGCAGTGCCTCTGTCACCGCGTCCGGATCAAGGATCGACACCCAGCCAACCCCGACACCTTCGGCACGAGCCGCCAGCCAGAATGTATGGATCATGCTGACCGTGGAATAGGCCAGCGTCTCCG
Organism: Labrenzia sp. THAF191a; assembly: GCF_009363335.1. GTDB lineage: Bacteria > Pseudomonadota > Alphaproteobacteria > Rhizobiales > Stappiaceae > Roseibium > Roseibium algicola. The sequence continues at coordinate 2,900,259 of NZ_CP045333.1, read as the reverse complement.
GCATGGTCAGCCGGCCCAGTCCGTGGCCCTGTTCCGGGTCGTCGTCGCAGAAAATCGCCAGATGCACGGGGGCTTCCTTCAGCCCCGCCAGCTTGAGCTGGCGATACGCAAGCGCCTTGTCGTCACTGTAGGTCCTGGCGGCTTCTTCATTTTCGGCTTCGAAGCTCGCGATGATCCGTCCGCGCGCCTCAGCACTGTCGACGACAACAATTCGCCAGGGCTGACTGTTGCCGACAGAGGGCGCGAGGTCCGCCAGTTGCAGAAGATGGTCGAGAGCACCTTCCGGCAACGGCTCCTGTTTGAAACGGCGCACGTCCCGTCGCCATTTCAGAAGGGTCTCGAAATCCTTCTGAAATTTCTCTGAAAAGTCCGGTATCGCGTCCCTGCCCTCGGCTCCTCCCGCCATGACAGACCTAGTGACCCGGAAATTCCACGAGGGTGCGCACTGGAACGTTCATCGCTTCCAGTTTCTTGCGCCCGCCGAGATCTGGTAGATCGACGATAAAGCACGCCGACTCGATGTTGGCCCCCATGGACCGCAACAGTTTGCAGGCAGCCTCTGCCGTGCCTCCGGTAGCAATCAGGTCGTCAACCAGGATGACGCGGTCACCCGGCTTGATCGCATCCTTGTGCATTTCCATCTCATCCAGGCCATATTCCAGGGAATAGGCGATCCGGACGGTTTCGTGCGGGAGCTTGCCCTTCTTCCTGATCGGCACAAAGCCCGCGGACACCTGGTGCGCCACCGCGCCCCCGAGAATGAAACCGCGCGCCTCGATGCCCGCAATCTGATCGACCTTGGAGCCGGCCCAGGGCTGTACCAGGGCATCGACCGCCCGGCGGAACGCACGGGCATCGCCGAGCAGTGTCGTGATATCCCGGAACAGGATGCCCTCTTTCGGATAGTCCTTGATCGTGCGGATAGCACTGACAAGTTCATCCTGAATGGTCTGTGCGGTCATCGGGATATCTCTCTGTTAAAATAGTTCCAGGCATCTGCCCCGGCCGGTGGTTATAGCAAGTTTGACCTGCCGGTCGAAGCAATTTCGCTTTGTCTCAAGGGGTTATGCCGGCAGCTCTTTCGGCCGGCAATCCGATTAGGTCCGGTTCAGGATCCGTCCAGCGACAGCGTCGAGCTTCGCCACCAGCGCCGGGTCGCGCTTGTCCGGTGCGGTCATCATGGCAAACTCCAGCGCAGTATCCGACCCGGCCGGGCAGGACTGATGTTCGCGCGGCAGATCCCTTGCGACACGGGCAACAAGCCTCTGGGCATTTTCCGCGTTCTCGTGAAGAACCTTGATGATGGCCTGAATATCGACTTCGCCGTGGTCCGGGTGCCAGCTGTCATAGTCGGTGACCATCGCGATGGTGGCGTAGGAAATCTCGGCCTCGCGGGCAAGCTTTGCTTCCGGCATGTTGGTCATGCCGATGACGTCGCAGCCCCAGGACCGGTAGAGCTGGCTTTCCGCAAGAGAAGAGAACTGCGGGCCTTCCATGGCCAGATAGGTGCCGCCCTTGGCATAGGCGAGGCCTTCCGCTTGCGCGGCTGCCGCCACTGCATCAACCAGCTTCGGGCTGACCGGGGTCGCCATGGACACATGCGCGACACAGCCGGTACCGAAGAAACTCTTCTCCCGCGCAAACGTCCGGTCGATGAACTGGTCCACCAATACGAAGGTGCCCGGAGCATGTTCTTCCTTGAGCGATCCGCAGGCAGAGACAGACAGAAGATCGGTGACACCGCAGCGCTTCATCACGTCGATGTTGGCGCGGTAGTTGATGGTTGTCGGCGAATAGACGTGTCCGCGCCCATGGCGAGGCAGGAAAACCACCTTGAGACCGTCAATGGTGCCGATGCGCACTTCATCGGACGGCGTGCCCCACGGGCTGTTGACGGCGATCCATTCGGAGTTTTCCAGACCCGGAAGGTCGTAGATTCCAGACCCGCCGATAATGCCCAATACTGCGTCTGCCATAACCACTCCAAACAGGTTCAAAATCAATTCCTGCGGGACACAGGCCCGCATCAGCGATGGTTTATTTCAATTGATCCGCGATGGCGTCAAGCCCGGCCTTGGCGCATTTCGCCTCGTTCTCACCGCCACCACCCCCGGCAACGCCAATCGCTCCGAGAAGCATTCCGGTGGCCGAGACGATGGGCAGCCCCCCAGCCAGAGGCAACGCTCCGGGAATAGCTGCAAGACTGGTCTCTTCGCCCGGTCCGGCGAGCGAACCAAGTTCCGAACTGGGCAGATTGAAAGAAGCGGCGGTCCAGGCCTTGCGACGGGCGGTTTCGGCAACATGCGCACCGCCCATGTTGCTGCGCAGTGTCACCTGCTCGACGCCGAAACGGTCCACCACGGAAGCTCCAGCCTGAAAACCGGCCTCGTTGCAGACCTCGACCGCGCGCAGTGCGGCGCGCATGGCTAGATGCATGTCCAGAACCTCGACCATGTGGGTTGCGGCCGATTGCGAATTTGCGGGGACAGGAAGCAGGACAATTGCCAGAAACATCAATGCGCGGCGCATTGCATTACCCCTCAAAGAAAAAGCCGCCGGAAGGTCCGGCGGCTTTCATCATGCACTTAGGCGGCAATCAATCAATGCTCAACGTTGCGCCACAGTTTCTTCTTCGTGAAGTAGAGCATACCGGCGAAGACGATCAGGAAGATCATGACCCGGAAGCCGATCTTCTTGCGCTCTTCCAGATGCGGCTCGGCGGCCCACATCATGAATGCGGAAACGTCACGCGCATACTGGTCGACAGTCATGGGAGTGCCGTCGGTGTATTCGACCAGCTCGTCGGACAGCGGTGCGGCCATGCCGATCGGACCACCTGTCAGATGCTCGTGCGCACAAGCTTCAGCGGTAACGGAACCACCCAGGAATGCCGGGTTGAAGTTGCCGGTGAAGTCCTCACCCAGACATGCCGGGTTTTCTTCCGGATAGCTGGTGAGAAGCGCGTAGATGTAATCCGGCCCCTGCTCCTGATACTGGGTGAAGGCGTCGAAGACGAACCACGGGAAACCGCGGTGCGCCGCACGGGCCTTTGCCAGCAGCGAGAAGTCCGGCGGGTAAGCGCCGCCGTTGGAGGCGCGTGCAGCCTGCTCGTTCGGGAACGGAGACGGGAACTTGTCCGCCAGGATACCCGGACGCTCATACATGTCGCCGTCGTCGTTCGGACCGTCAACGACAGTGTACTCGGATGCGATCTGCTTTGCCTGATCTTCGGTGAAGCTTGGGCCGCCGAATTCGGCAAGGTTGCGGAAGGCAACCTGCTTCAGGCCGTGACAGGAAGCGCAGACTTCCCGGTAAACCCTGAAGCCGCGTTGCAGCTGGCCACGGTCGTAGAAACCGAACGGACCCGAGAAGGACCACTGCTGCCGCTCGATGTGCGGAGCGTTGCCTGCTGCAAAGACCGGGGTCGCGATGGCGACAGCCGCCACCGCAGCGAAGGAACGAACCATTTTGATCATGGTGCTCATTGTCTCAATTAACTCCTGATCCGGGCCGCGTTACTTCGTTTCCGGTGCTGAAGTCGCACCAGCCGGTTTGCCGGCTCCGCCCTTCAGAACCGCTTCGGAAATCGAGGCCGGCAATGGCCGCGGCTTTTCCAGGAACCCGAGCATCGGCAGGATGATCAGGAAGTGGGCGAAGTAGTAGACGGTGCAGACCCGGGCGAGCAGAACATAGGTGCCTTCGGCCGGCATGGCGCCGAGGTAGCCAAGCGCAACGGCGTTGGCAGCGAAGATCCAGAAGAACTGCTTGAACAGCGGGCGGTAGGTGCCGGAGCGAACCTTGGACGTGTCCAGCCAGGGCAGGACGAACAGGATCGCGATGGCACCGAACATGGCAACAACACCACCGAGCTTGTCCGGGACAGCGCGCAGGATCGCGTAGAACGGCAGGAAGTACCATTCCGGAACGATGTGCGCCGGGGTCACGAGCGGGTTTGCTTCGATGTAGTTGTCCGGGTGACCCATGTAGTTCGGCACGTAGAAGACGAACCATGCGAACAGGATCATGAACACGATGATCGCGAACAGATCCTTGATCGTGTAGTACGGGTGGAACGGAACCGTGTCCTGCTTGGTCTTCGGCTGAACGCCCGACGGGTTGTTGTTACCCGTGGTGTGGAACGCCCACACGTGCAGGATAACGACACCGAAGATCATGAACGGCAGCAGGTAGTGCAGCGAGAAGAAGCGGTTCAGGGTCGGGTTGTCGACCGCAAAACCACCCCACAGCCAGGTGCGGATTTCTTCGCCGACCAGCGGAATGGCCGAGAACAGGTTGGTGATAACCGTTGCGCCCCAGAAGGACATCTGGCCCCACGGCAGCACGTAACCCATGAAGGCGGTGCCCATCATGATCAGGAAGATGATCACGCCGAGGATCCAGGAGATCTCGCGCGGTGCCTTGTAGGAACCGTAATAAAGACCACGGAAGATGTGGATGTACACGGCGATGAAGAACATCGACGCGCCGTTTGCATGCAGGTAACGCAGCATCCAGCCGAAGTTCACGTCGCGCATGATGTGCTCGACGCTGTTGAAGGCTGCAGTGGTGCTTGGCGTGTAGTGCATCGCCAGCACGATTCCGGTGATGATCTGCGAGATCAGCACGAAGAACAGGATGCCACCGAAGGTCCACCAGTAGTTCAGGTTCTTCGGCGTCGGGAAATCAACAAAAGAGCCGCGAACGAGCGAGATGACCGGCAGGCGGCTTTCCAGCCACTTTGCCGGAGCGCTCTGCGGTACATAGTTTGAATGTCCAGCCATGGCTGTCTCCTAAAAATCTATGCCGTTAGCCGATCTTGATCGTCGAGTCGCTGACGAACTCGAGCGGCGGAATCAGCAAATTCTCGGGAGCCGGGCCCTTACGGATACGGCCGGCGGTGTCGTAGTGAGACCCATGGCACGGGCAGAACCAGCCGCCGAAGTCGCCGGAGCTGCCGATCGGCACACAGCCGAGGTGGGTACAGATACCAACCTGGACGAGCCATTTCTCGTTGCCTTCGACGCCACGGTTGGCGTCAGACGCTTCCGCGTCCGCCGGCAGGTTAGAATTTCGTGCAAGCGGGTCGGGAAGATCAGTCAGGGGAACAGCCTTGGCTTCTTCCACTTCCGTTTCGGTACGGTTGCGGATGAATACCGGCTTACCGCGCCATTTGACTGTAATCGACTGCCCCTCTTCCACGGCAGAGATATCCACCTCGATGGAAGCCAGAGCCAATGCGGAGGCATCAGGGTTCATCTGATCGATGAACGGCCATGCCAGCGCGCCAGCGCCAACGACGCCCATGGCGCCGGTCGCAATATAGAGGAAATCGCGGCGGGTCGGTTCCGCCTGATCCGTATGTGCCAAGGTCGCGTCCTCTCGAAACCTGTTCAACCTGTACCGAAAGCCCGCATCACGTCCGGGACCCCTTCTTTGCCCAAGAAGGGAACGGAACCATGCCGGGCTCATCGGGGGCCGGATACGGGCTATTCCGCACCGGCCAAGCGGCTTGTCTTTTTGCACCCTTCGAAACGCTTGTCCAGTTCAACAAACGCCTCGAAACGCATATGTCGCAGGCAAAACAACCGCCGCGCCGCTTTTCTGCCCTTTTTTGGGGAATGAGTGCAAGAGCGGAATCCGATTGAATCCCGCTCTTGCCATTGGTCTTTGGATTTAGGCGGCCTGAACCGAGGACAGAAAGCCCCCCGACTGGTGCTCCCAGAGCTGTGCGTAAAGTCCGCCTCGCTCCAGAAGTTCCTGATGGGACCCCTCCTCGATGATTCGACCCTTGTCCATCACGATCAGCCGGTCCATGGCCGCGATCGTGGACAGACGGTGGGCAATCGCAATCACCGTCTTGCCCTGCATCAGATCGAACAGGCTCTCCTGAATGGCCAGCTCCACTTCACTGTCGAGAGCGGATGTCGCCTCGTCGAGAGCCAGGATCGGTGCATCCTTCAGCAGGGTTCGGGCAATGGCCACCCGCTGGCGCTGACCACCGGACAGCTTGACGCCCCGTTCGCCGACATGGGCATCGAGACCCTTGCGGCCCTCCATGTCCTCCAGTTCGTCGACGAAGGACAGTGCATGTGCTTTTTCAAGCGCTGCCAGCACCTCTTCCCGCGTCGCATCCGGACGGCCATAGGCCACGTTGTCGAAGATCGACCGATGCAGCAGCGATGTATCCTGCGTCACCACGCCAACCTCGGCCCGGATGTCGTCCTGACGGACATTGGCGATGTCCTGGCCATCGATCAGGATCCGGCCGCCTTCCAGGTCGTAGAAGCGCAGGATCAGGTTGACCAGCGTCGACTTGCCTGCACCCGACCGGCCGATCAGACCGATCTTCTCACCCGGATGGATCGTCAGGCTGAGGTCCTCGATCACGCCGGCTTCCTTGCCATAATGGAACCGGATGCGATCGAAACGGATCTCGCCCTGCCCGACCTCGAGCGCCTTGGCGTTCTTGACGTCCATCACCTCGCGTTCCCGCGAAATGGTGGAGATGCCATCCTGCACGGTGCCGATGTTCTCGAACAATCCTGCAAGCTCCCACAGGATCCAGTGGGACATCCCCTGAAGACGCAGCACGAAGGCAACCGCAATGGTGACTTCGCCGATGGTCACAGTGCCGGCCTGCCACAGAATGATCGAAAGACCACCGATGGAGGTCAGCAGCAGCATGTTGATGAACACCAGGACGATATTCAGTCCCGTCACCAGCCGCATCTGCAGGAAGACCGTCTTCAGGAAGCCAAGCATCGACGTACGCGCATAGGCTTCTTCGCGCTCAGCATGGGAGAACAGCTTCACCGTGGTGATGTTGGTATAGGCATCAACCACGTGACCGGTCATCAGGGAGCGCGCATCGGCCTGCTCCTTCGACACGTCCCGCAACTTTGGAATGAAGAAGCGGATCGTGAGCAGATAAGCAGAGATCCACACCAGGAACGGCAGGCTGAGCCAGATATTGGCTCCCGCGACCACGATCACGGCCGCGGTGAAATAGACCGCGACATAGACCATGATATCGGCCATGCGCGAGACGACTTCACGCACGCCAAGCGCCGTCTGCATCAGTTTCGTTGCGATCCGGCCCGCGAAATCGTTCTGATAGAACGACACGCTCTGGCGCAGCAGGTATCGATGCACCCGCCAGCGGATGGACATGGGATAGTTGCCCATCAGTCCCTGGTGAAACAGCAGCTGCCAGATAACCTCCAGCAGCGGGCGCAGCACCAGCAGGATCACCAGCATGAAGAGGAGCGTGCGCCAGTTCTGACTGACGAATGTATCCGGATCGGATTTTTCCAGCCAGGTGACCAGGTCGCCCAGGAACGTGAAGATATAGACTTCCACGATCGCAACCAGCGTGCCGAGTAGCGACACACCGGCCAGGATCGGCCAGACAGGTTTGGTGTAGTACCAACAGAAGGCCCAGAAGCCCTTCGGGGGCACTTCGAGAACAGTCTTCTCGAAGGGGTCCACGAGTTTTTCGAAACGCTCGAACATGATTACCTCTCGGCCCCGCTCAACCGTAACACATTGAGATGCACCAGGGCATCGTCAGTGCGCACAGGTTTTCTATGCGGGCGAATTATGCGGCCAGTCGCGAACAGCAGCAGACTGGCGATGAAACTTGTAAAGGCGAGAGCCACGATGAAGGTGCCCCAGAAAAGCGCGCCGAGTTCATCGGCGAACTGCGTCACCGGAATATGACGGCCGGCGATTTCCAGAGCCTCGATCGGGCTCAGATTGAAGACGATGACCGGAATGAAGAACACGACGGCGATCGCAAAAGTGGTTCCCAGAAAGACGCCGGCGGCGACAGCGGCACGCATCGCACGGCGGGGAAAAGCCTGTCGTGGCTCTTCTGGTAAAGACACTTCAATATCCGGACGGCCTGTCGCTGGGGACAGGTCCGGCGTGAAATGGAATGACATCGGATCATCTCCGAAATGGGATCGTAAACGTGGTGACGGCAGACATGCGCGGCAACGCATGCAGCTCAATGGGAACGGCTTCAGCCGGTCACCGCAAAAGTCAGGAATTTGAAGAAGGTCTGTGGCTTCCTAGCGGAAGCGGACAGTGATACCTGGGCAAGCCTGGAGAGCGGCATATGGGTGGATCATGCAGCGATCTGTCATTTAGTGCCCTCCTGGTTGCGCAGCCGGGCGGCTGCTGGGGAAACAAAGCCAACCACCATGAGTTGACTGGGGATGTTGGTACCTGCTTTCGGAGAACTTGAAAAGCAAAAATGCGTCAAATTGCAGCACGAAATATCGATCTGTTGCCCATCGGCCACAGAACCCCCAAACCTCTCCCCGCGGCAGAGAGGTTAGGACTGATACTCCAGCAGCTCGAACTCGCGCATGTGAATTTCCGCTTCATGCGGCGACAACGGATCTGCAATGACCTTGCCCTGCACCGTCGTGCAGCCGAATTGCTTGAGCAGATCGACCTGCTTTGTCGTATCGACACCCGCCGCGGAAATCTTCAGCCCCAGATTGCCGGCAAGCCGGATGACCGACTGAACCAGCTGCCGTTTTTCCTTGCTGTCCTCAAGCCCCGCGATGAGCATCGGGCACAGCTTCAATTGATCCGCGTTCAGATAGATAAGCTGACCGGCGCCGCCATGTCCGCCGCCGAACTTGTCCAGGGCAACCCTGCAGCCGATTTCCCTCAGAAGGTCGACGGATCCGGCGAGGCCGTCCGGTTCGTCGAAACGGATGATTTTTTCGTCCAGCTCGACCACGATGTCGTCGGTCCTGAAACCGGCCTCACAGGTAGCCTGATGAAGCTGTTCAATAAAGCCCTTTTCCTTCAGGCTGGCTCCGCTCAGGTTCACCGACAGGAAGAACGCCGTATTCGAGAGCTCTCGAAGTCGCCTGACCTGGGAAAGCCCCTCCAGCAGCGCGAAACGCTCGATCTGGGCGATTCTCTTGGCATCTTCGTGCGTCGACAGAAGGCTGACCGGGTCCACGAGCCCTTCGGAAGGATGCAGCCAGCAGGCAGTAACTTCGTATCCGATGATCCGCCGGCTCTCCAGGTCGTACTGCGGTATCATCATCAAAGACAGACCGCCGTTTTCAAGATCCTCGTCCAGCTGTGCCTGGATCATGCGCCGGTGGCGATGTGCCGCTCCAAGCGCATCCGTGTACCAGGAGATCTGGCTACGGCCCGAACGTTTGGCGGCATAAAGAGCAATATCGGCACAATTGATCAGCTCCGACGCACTCGCAGTCGCCGTTTTCGCCAGCACTAGCCCGACACTGCCGGCAACCCGCAACTCGTGACGGTCCACTCTCACCGGCTTGGCCAGTCCCTCAAGGATCCGGTTGCCCAGATCTTCCATTTCGCCTGGTCCGGACGGGTCCGCGACCACCGCGACGAATTCATCCCCGCCGATACGTGCGACCACCCCCTTGTCGCCCAGCACACGGCTCATCACCATGGCCACATGGCGCAGCACGGCATCGCCTGCTCCGTGTCCATGGCTGTCGTTGATGTCCTTGAAGTGGTCCAGATCAAAATGAATGATCCCGATCTGAGCGTTGCCGGCCGTACCTTCTGCAACGCGCTCCTTCAGGTAGGCATTCAGCTTGGCCCGGTTGGCAACGCCGGTCAGGTCGTCATGCTCCGCCTGATGTTTCAAACGGATGCGCGCGTTCTCCAGCTCCTTCACATGCTCAACCTGGCTGGTTACATCCCGGCAAATCAGAATGATCTTGGTTTCTTCCAGCGTCTTTCCCTCGACGACAGCAAAGGTCAGCTGGTTCCAGAACAATTCGCCGTTCTTGCGCCGGTTGAGGATCAGCTCTTCGGTTCCCGACCGGAACTTCGTCAGGTCGTAGCGGAAGTTTTCGATCTCGTCCGGGGAGAGCTGGTTTTCCGGCGGCAAGATGAATTCCTGAGGCCGCCGGCCGCGAATTTCCTCAGCGCTGAAACCGGTGATGCGTGAATAGGCCGGGTTCGTCCATTCGATGTGCCCGTCGATGTCCTGCATGACCAGTCCTTCATGGGCATGCTCCACGACAAGCTGAAGGATTGCGGCATCATTGCCAAATCTGGAAACGTTGGAAGGAGCCGAGCCGTCCCGCTGCTTTCGGCCGCATAAATAGCATACGGCCATGAGAACCAGAGCGGCTCCCAATGCGAGCAGGAGATGTTGACCCGGCACATTCGCTAAGAATTCTGCCATATTCCGTCTTCAGCCAAGATATTCGTTACGCTTACTCTACGGGAGCAAAACTGAACCAATCTCTAAACTGCAAGTTATTTTATTGGGTTACTGTCATTTATACCAATACACAAAGCGTTCCGCGGCGCCCTCTCAGGCAGCCCGCACGCTTTGCAGAAATTGCCGAACCTGTTCTTGCAGGCTGTTTGACAATTGCCCCAGTTCGGCAGCAGCACCGTTCATTTCATCGGTAGCCGTCCGGCTGGTTTCCATAACATCGCTCAAGGTGTCGACGTTTTCGGCCACCTGATCGGAACTGGTCCGCGCCGTCAGTGCATTGCTGCTGATCTCGTGGGTGGCCGTTGTCTGTTCCTCGACCGCTTCGCGGATTTTTCCGGAAATCTCGCTGACGCGGCCAATGGTTTCCGCGATCGAACGGATGGCGGTTTCGGAAAGCTCCGCGACTTCCTGCACCGCTGTCACCTGCGCGGAGATGTCTTCGGTCGCCCTGGTCGTCTGTTCGGCAAGGGCCTTCACCTCATTCGCAACGACGGCAAATCCCCGCCCGGCTTCGCCAGCCCTTGCGGCCTCGATGGTCGCATTGAGCGCGAGCAGATTGGTCTGGCTCGCGATCTGGCTGATCAACTCGACGATTTCGCCGATGGCACGGCCCGTTTCCGCAAGCCGACCGACAATCTCGTCGGTTTTCCGGGCTTCCGCCACCGCGGTGCTGGCAATGTCCGTTGCCTGGTCGACGTCCTCGCGCACACGGCTCAGCGAACCGGACAGCCGGTCAGCCGAACTCGTCACGAAAGCGACGGAACTGCTGGCTTCCGATGTTGCCTGATGTACTTCCTGGACGGCCTGCATGGACGAGTTCACCGCCCTGTTCAGATCCGCCGAATTGCCTTCAACGCTTCTGGCTGCCGTCGACAAGGCAGACACCACACCGATGACGGACTTCTCGAAATCATCGGCGACATCCTGCATCAGCGCCTTGCGCTCTTCGCTGAGGGCTTCCTGGTGGGCAAGTTCCTGCCTCGCCTGCTCTTTGGCCCGTTCGGCGAGGTTGGCCCGGAAAGCGGTCACGGACCTTGCAATGGCTCCGATTTCGTCGCTCCGATGGGCACCGTCGATCTGGATATCGAGATTGCCTTCGGACAGCATGTCGAGACCAGTCTGCAACCGGTTCATCGGCCGGGCGAGCCCCACGGCCAGAATGACGGCAAATGCCAGAAAGGCCAGACCGACCGGCAGCACGACCAAACCGATGGTGATCATCTGATCCAGGATAAGCCCGTCGATCTTGCCGGCAACATTGCCTGTCAGAAAGTCTTGCGCACCGGCGGGTGTGCCGATCTTTTCCATGAAGGCCTGGCGGAAGGTATAGAAAGCAAATGCGGTACCGGCCATCATGATGGCGGCAGCCGTCAGAACCATGGCGACGAACCGGCCCTTGATTGAAAGCGTCACGTGGAAACCCCGACAGTAATTTTTCAGCCCCGCTTACGGCCGCTGTTGATCAGCGCCGTTATCGCAAGATGAAACACTACCGCTCTGCACGTAAAAATTCAGTAACGGCCAGTCCTCGGAGAACTACGTAGTCTTGATATTTTTGACGAGACTGTTGTGCGCTGCGTTTCGCGTCTAGCAGATCAGGACATCAGCCGGGTGATCGTGATGCCCGCACCAGCCGAAACCGCGGACAGGACCGTCCCCCAGGCAACGTCGACGAGAACAACGGAAACCGGCCACTCCCTGAGCGTTGCGTAGTTGGTGACGTCGTAAGTGCCGTAGGTGAAAAACCCGAACAGCGCTCCAAAAACAATGGCGGTCGTGAGGCTGTCTGCCTTGAGCGCGGGGGCAACCGCGAAGATCACTATGCCGACGACATACACCAGATAGAAAACACTCGCGGCAGCGATGTTGGGCTTTTCCATCATCAGGTGGCCAATGCGATCAAGGTAGAACCGGGTGGATACCTGCGTCAGCCAGACGTAGTCCACGGCAAGAAAAACGAGCACTGTTGCGATGTATGCCGTGACGTATTTCAAGATTGGCCCCCTGGTTTTGCACTGCCTTGTTTCGTCGGTTCTACGCCTCGGCAAAGGCACTGGATCAGCAGGAATTGAGCTGAGCTGCTGCGGCGAACTTCAACTCAGGCGAATTCGCTTTCCGGTTCCAGAAATCCGCCGGACTGGCGGTGCCAGAGCTGCGCATAAAGGCCGTCTGCATCTTCCAGGAGCGTCTCGTGTGTCCCCTGCTGAACGATCCGCCCCCTGTTCATGACAATCAGTCGGTCCATGGCCGCGATGGTCGACAGGCGGTGTGCGATCGCGATCACGGTCTTGCCTGTCATCAATCCTTGCAGGTTCTCCTGAATGGCGGCCTCGACTTCCGAATCGAGGGCCGAGGTCGCTTCGTCCAGAACGAGGATCGGGGCGTCTTTCAGGAGCACACGCGCGATTGCAATGCGCTGACGCTGCCCGCCGGACAGTTTGACACCACGCTCACCGACAAAGGCGTCGAACCCCTTGCGGCCGCGCCTGTCTTCCAGCCTCTGAATGAAACCGAAGGCGTGGGCCTTGCGCGTCGCCTCCAGCAACTCTTCTTCACTGGCCGACGTACGGCCATAGAGGATGTTCTCGCGGATCGAACGATGCAGCAAGGACGGATCCTGGGTCACCATGCCAATCGACCGGCGCAGCGATTCCTGGTTCACATCGCGCACGTCCTGTCCGTCGATGAGAACACGCCCCGCCTCCACGTCGAAGAACCGAAGCAGCAGGCTTGTCAGCGTGGTTTTGCCCGCCCCCGACGGGCCGACGATACCGACGCGCTCACCCGGCTGGATCGTCAGGTCGAGATGATCGATCACACCGCCCGCCTTGCCGTAGTGGAACCGGATTTTATCGAACCGCACTCCCCCCTCAGTCACTTCCAGCTCCGGCGCCGCCGGTTTGTCTGTCAGGGTCACTGGCTTGACGATGGTCTCCATGCTGTCCTGCAGCGATCCGAAGTGGCGGAACAGGCCGTTGAGCTGGTTGAACAGCCGGTTCAAAAGGATGTTCAGTCGCAGGATCAGACTGAGCGTGAAGGCCACATGACCGGCGCTGATGCCGCCATCCTGCCAGATGGACAGCGCCAGGCCCGCAATCGAAACGATCATCACTCCGTTGACCAGCGTCATGATCATGCGAATTGTGGTCAAAAGCCTGGTGAAGACGCGTATCTTGGCAATCATCGTCTCAACCGAGGCCCGCGCTCCCCGGCTTTCTTCTTCCGATGATCCGAAAAGCTTGACCGACTGGATATTGGTGTAGGTATCCACCAGACGTCCGGTCACGCCCGAGTAGGCATTTGCCGAATCCTTTGCCGCTGCGCGAACCCGTGGCACGAAAATGATGGCGGTTGCGGTGAAACAAAGCAGCCAGATGGCCACGAGTGCGCCCAGCCACAGGTTCAGGTCCGCGACCAGCACAAGCGTCGTGATGGCATAAACGACAATGAACCAGACCACCTGCAAAAGGTTGGTCATGAAATCGCCAGCCGACATGCCCGACTGCATCACCTTCTGCGACAGGCGCCCGGCGAGATCGTCCTGGAAATAGGAAAGGCTCTGCTTCATCACCCGCTGATGGCACTGCCAGCGCACCAGATTGAAGAACCCGGGCACGATCGCCTGCTCTTCCACCAGCGCCATCAGCGAATTGGTGAGCGTGCGTACGACCAGCACCACGAACGCCATGGTCATGAGTGTCCAGAAATGATCGGAGAAGAATGTCGCGCGATTGCCTTCTTCCAGAAGATCCACGATGCGGCCAAGAAAATTGAAGATCGCCACTTCAACAAAGGCGGTCGCCCCGCCGATGGCGAGCATGGCGATGAACGGCCAGCGCACCTGCGTGACGAAATACATCAGGAAGGCAAACCCGTCATGGGGCATGTCGGATTTGGACGGCTCCCGGAAAGGATCTATCCAGGATTCAAAAGCGCGAAAGAGCGGGGACACGTGGCGTCTCCATGGAGGCTGGAGCGATTCTTCATGTCATCCTACGCGCCGGACGCGAAATTGGCCCAATGAAAATATGTAACGATTTGCCCCAAACCCGCAGCTCCCGGCCTTTTGCCGGGCATAGAAACTGGTCTTCCTGTGACAAATGTTATGCCTGCTGCTATTGAGCCGGTCTCCCGAAACCAGTGCGGATACCCATGCCAGACATTGCCCTTTACCAACCGGACATCCCGCAAAATACCGGCACGATCCTGCGTCTTGCTGCCTGCATGGGCGTAACTGTGCACTTGATCGAACCTGCAGGATTTCCGATCTCCGACAGCGCGCTCAAGCGGGCCGGCATGGATTACCTGGAAAGGGCCGCGATGGTTCGCCACATCTCGTTTGCCGCATTCGATGACTGGCGACGTTCGAACAAGCGCAGGCTGATCCTGCTGACGACAAAATCGGAAGTGCCATACGCGGATTTCGCGTTTCAGCCAGACGACATATTGATGATGGGCCGGGAAAGTTCGGGCGTACCGGAGGACGTGCACACGCTTGCCGATGCCCGGCTGACGATCCCCATGGCCGACGGCATGCGCTCGCTCAACGTCGCCGTCTCAACAGGCATGGTGCTGGGTGAAGCCTTGCGGCAATCAGGCACATTTCCTAAAAGCCCAGGGTACACTCAAAAATAGCAATCACTTGCATGCCCGCCGGCCCGGCAGGCCTCAACCAGTCCAGGCAGTCACATGAACGCACCCACACCTGAAAACCGCGGCGGTCCCATCCCGGACGGCATCGAGGACAAGAAGGCAACCGCACCGGCCTGGTTCAAGGAGTTGCGAGACCGTATCTGCAAGGGTTTTGAAGACCTGGAGGACGAGATCAGCGATCTCGCCGGTCCGCTGGCCGACCAGCCGGCCGGGCGCTTCGAACGCACGCCCTGGGAGCGCACCGACAGCACCGGGGCAAAGGGCGGCGGCGGTGTCATGTCCATGATGCATGGCCGCGTTTTCGAGAAGGTCGGCGTCCATATTTCCACCGTACACGGTGAATTCTCGCCCGAGTTTCGCGGTCAGATCCCCGGCGCCAACGAGGATCCGCGCTTCTGGGCCTCCGGCATCAGCCTGATCGCTCACCCGCAGAACCCGCATGTCCCCGCCGTTCACATGAACACCCGCATGGTGGTCACCACCCGTCAGTGGTTCGGTGGCGGCGCAGATCTGACGCCGGTGCTGGACGCACGGCGAACGCAGGACGACCCCGATACCGTTGCCTTTCACGAAGCCATGCGCGCTGCCTGCAACGCACATGATGTTGCCGACTATGACGCCTACAAGGCCTGGTGTGACGACTATTTCTTCCTGAAACATCGCAACGAAGCGCGCGGGATCGGCGGCATCTTCTACGATTATCTCAACAGCGGAACCTGGGAAGACGATTTTGCCTTCACCAAGGATGTCGGCCTGGCCTTCTTGAACATCTATCCGGAACTCGTCCGCCGCAATTTCCAGAAGCCGTGGAGCGACACGGAGCGTGAGGAACAGCTGGTCCGCAGGGGCCGCTACGTGGAGTACAATCTGCTTTACGACCGCGGGACGATTTTCGGACTGAAGACCGGCGGCAACGTTGCCTCGATCCTCTCGTCCATGCCCCCCGTTGTAAAATGGCCCTAGCTCAGAAGGCCGAAGTGCCCTTCACCTTCTGAGGCTGCCGGCTGACTTCACCGAAATCCCGATCGAGGACCATCTGGGCGAATTGCTTCAGCATGACCTGATCGAGTTTCTTGCCCATCTCCAGCATGACGCCAATGGCGGCGCGAACCGGCATGCCATCCTTGTAGGACCGCGTCTCGGTAAGCGCGGTGAATATGTCGCAAATGGTCATCAGGCGGACTTTTGGCGAGATCCTGTCTCCCTTCAGCCCATCGGGATAACCTGATCCATCCAGAAATTCGTGATGCTGGATGGCCATCTTCTTGATGTCGACCGACACTTCGAGCCGCGGTTTCAGAATCTCGCGACCGAACATGGGATGTTTGTCGATAATGGCGCGCTCGGCGTCCGTCAGCTTGTTGGCCTTGTCCAGGATGGTCAGCGGGATGCGCATCTTGCCGATGTCATGCAGCAGACCGCCGGCAATCACTTCCTGGCAATCCGCCTTGCTCCAGCCGAGATGCCTCGCAAAAGCCCCGGCGAGCCCGGCCACCATCAGGGAATGACAATAGGTTCCGCTGTGGTGAGATTGCACGGCTTCCAGCCAGGGTGAAAGCCCGTCGAGTGACAGCGACGACAGGATCTCCGCCGCCCCCTCGTTCATCAGGCTGATCTGGATGTTGGACCCTTCCGTTGCAGACAGCGCGATGCTTTCCAGGAAGGAGTTGCCTTTCCTGTAGGCCTCAAGTGTCTTCGCCGGAAGTCCCTTTGGAACGTTGGCAAGCGGGTCGTCGGGAATGATTGCCTTGAGTTTGCGCACCAGAATTGCCAGTGGCGTGTCACGCTCCATGATGTCGGTCTTGCCGAGTGCTGCCGCCTGGATCACCTCACGCCGGTTCTTCTTGGACACCAGGCAGATCACCGGGATTTCCGCAATGCTGGCCCAGGATTTCTTCAGCGCGGTCAGCCCCGCATCAGTCGCGTCCAGCAACTCCACAACAGCGACACGGCCATCGCCGACCGTCTTCGCAGACACCTTGGACATGTCGATCAGGCGCGCGGGAAAGAAGAACGGGAGTTTTCTGACCGGAGAATCGAGTGGAAGCGGGCCGTCTGAGATCAGGACAATTTCCATTCATCGCCTCATTGTATTCCGCACACGCCTTCTCACGACAAGTTAACCGGAAAACCCGACCAACAGGAAATCACCATCACGATGTGACGCAATGTCAATAAGATTTCATTAAGTCGCAGCGCCTGCCCGCGTCAGCAAATCCTGTTTGGAGAGCGAGAAACCGCTGTCGCGCCAATCGGCCTCCAGAGCCTTGAGACTGTCACCCAACGCGCGCCCGGGTGAGTGCCCGGCTGCAATCAGATCTGCGCCTTTGACCGGGAATTCAGGTACGGCAACTTCCCGCAACCGCTCCAGCAGCCCGCCAAAACTTTCCGTTGGATCTGATCCTTGCGCACGCAAGCCGGCCCAGCGCCCCAAAAGGCCGTCAACCGCGCCCTGGCGGCCGAACTGATACACCAAGTGCTCGGCTTCGGGCAGACCATCGGCCTGGCGAAGACATTTCATCGCCGCCCAGGCGGTCCGCATCCGGTCCCTTTCGGCATTCGACAGCCGAAGCCGGTCGCTAACGCGCTCCACATCCTCGCGCACGAAACCGGCAAGCACCACCAGCCCGAGCTCCGGATCGGTCACATCACTGGCGGTGGCTTCCAGGCTGCGCAGAGCCAGGTAATCGTCGATGCGGGCAAGGCCGCCCGTAGCGATTTCCCAAAGGCCGCAATCGTTCATCATTTTCAGTGCGGATCCGGCCAGCGGCGCACGCAGCAGCCGCCTCATCTCGTGTCCGATACGTTCGGCGGACAGATGCCGCAAGCCGTCCCGCTGGCGCAGGCACGCCCCGAGCCCGTCCGCATCCATCTCTCCGGCACCATAGGCCGCGTAGATCCGGAAGAAACGGAGGATGCGCAGATAGTCTTCCTGTATGCGCTTGTCCGGCTCACCAATGAAACGCACACGCCGGTTCAGACAATCGTCCAGTCCACCAAGCGGATCGTGCAATCGGCCATTGCAGTCGACATAGAGCGCGTTGAGAGTGAAGTCGCGACGTTCGGCGTCGCGCGTCCAGTTCCTGCCGAAAACGACACGGGCCTGACGGCCGAAGGTTTCCATGTCCTCCCGCAGCGTCGTGACCTCGTAGGGATAGCCGTTGCTGACCACCGTCACCGTACCGTGGTCAATGCCCGTTCCAACCGGCTTCAAGCCCGCGGCCAGCGTGCGTTCCATCACCGTTTGGGGCGAGGCAGTCGTTGCGATATCGACGTCGGGAACAGGGTGACCGAGCAAGGTGTTGCGCACGGCTCCACCGACAACGCGGGCTTCGTCGCCGTCCTGCTCGATCGCCGCAAACACCGCCTGAATACCCGGTGTTTTCAGCCAGTCCGCCTGTTGCAGGATCTGATCGGCAGTCGTTGTCATCGCGTTATTCGTACCGGCCCGGAACAAACACCCCATCGCGCATTTCCGACGGCCGCCAATTGGCCCCATCCGGTGCGTGATCGAAGGATGCCATGCCGACCAGACCGGTAATGACCAGAACGAGGCCCACCAGCGTGAGCCACGCCATCGGCTTGGCAGACCAGCGGCCAGGCTCGGTGTTGCGCTTGCTCAGCCACAGCCAGAGTCCGTAGGTGATGAAAGGTAGAAGGAAAAGTAACAGATGCAGTATGAACACACGAACCATCAGCGGTAGACCGTTTCGTACAAGGAGCGGATAATGCCCGCGGTGACGCCCCAGATATAACGTTCTCCGAAGGGCATTGCGTAGAAGTAGCGGCGTTTTCCCTGCCACTCGCGGCTGAGTTTCTGATGGTTCGCGGGATCCATCAAAAAGCCCAATGGCACTTCGAAGACGCTCTCGACCTCACCGGGATTTGGCCGGAAGGCTGCACCGTCTTGAATGGTGCCAACCACCGGAATAACCCGGTATCCCGAACCGGTGAGATAGGGCGCAAGATTGCCGATCAACTCGACGCGCTCCGGAGCAAGGCCGATTTCCTCGTCCGCCTCCCGAAGCGCCGCTTCAACAGGTCCATTGTCGGTCGGATCGATCTTGCCTCCGGGAAGGGCAACCTGTCCGGCATGAGATTTCAGGTGACCGGTTCGCTGCGTCAACACCACATTAGGCCCGTCGCTGCGTTCGACGATACCGATGAGAACGGCCGCATCGCGCGGTGGACCGTCCCACTTTGCATAGGGTCCAAGGTCGGGATTGAGAATGTGGTCACCGGTCTCGCGTTCGATGTCGCGAAGCGCCGCATCATCCAGCCGCGTCCTGAACAGGGAAGTCCAGTGCCCGGAATCCGCAGGTGGTTTGGTCAGGAATGCAGTCATGCAATCGGGGTTTCCGGTCGTACGAAACAGTTCATTCGGTCAGTCCTGAACGCTCAGGAAGGCGGGATCTACCGTAAAGAACCGGCCACCGCTCCAGACCCCCATCCGGGTGCCGTCATCTGTTTCCTGCTCTTCCATAAGATCCGCCAGTTGATACATCAGCGCTCTGGTGAACAAGGCCTCCAGGCGCCCTCTGACGTGAACATAGGGTTTCAAACCGTCGCTGTCCGGTTCTTTTTCAAATCGAAGAGGATGGTCGGCACCGACGGCAACGAGATCACCGAGATTTGTCCGCAGCGTGAGCTGCTGCCCTTGCGCCTCGCCTTCCACCGCCATCTCGACGGCCAGAAGCGGGGCATCCTCCACGGTGATCCCGATCTTCTCGACTGGCGTGACCAGATAATGCCGGCCGTCCTCGTCCTTGCGCAGCACAGAGGCAAACAGCTTCACCAGAGGCATGCGGCCAATCGGCGACCCGAGATAATACCACGTGCCATCACGGGCAATGCGGATGTCCAGATCCCCGCAAAACGGCGGATTCCACTTCTCGACCGGGGGTGGTCCCTTGCCGCCAGTGTCCGCCCGGCTCATCAGTGCCTTTAAACCTTCGGGTAGTGCCCCGTCCGTTTTTGCGGTTGCCTCCGCCATGGATGTTTCGCCCTTGTCGTCGTCATCAAGGTACCGGAATTTTTGACAATTCCGCTACCGCCCGGATCGTCTTCGCCTGCTCCCAGCTTCCCGCAGGCCCGACCTTTTCCCCAAAGCGTGGAAAGATTCTTGGACCTTTCCACTGTATGGCGCACAATTGCGCCTTATCTACTGATTTATATGGTGTCAGACTGCTTGAGTCGCAGCAACAAAGGTCAGGGGTATTGTTAGCCCCAGGGCCGGACAGGCAGTCGAAACGTAGATTGCGGGAAAGGTGATCCATGAGCGTTATTTCTCCCTCCAGCCCAAGCGAAGAAGATCTCGCCGCCGTCGCCGAACAAGCCGAACGCGCCGTCAACCGGATCAGCGATGCCAAGGTCGATATCGCCCGGATCATCTTCGGTCAGGAAAATGTGGTGGAGCAGTCGCTCGTCACCATATTGGCTGGCGGCCACGGCCTTCTTGTCGGTGTGCCCGGCCTTGCCAAGACCAAGCTGGTGGAAACGCTCGGCACCGTTCTGGGCCTCGACGCCCGACGCATCCAGTTCACGCCAGATCTGATGCCGTCCGACATTCTCGGTGCCGAAGTGATGGAACAAGGTGCCGACGGCAGCCGCTCGTTCCGCTTTATTCCCGGTCCGGTTTTCTCTCAGTTGCTGATGGCTGACGAAATCAACCGTGCCAGTCCCCGCACCCAGTCGGCGCTTCTGCAGGCCATGCAGGAGTATCATGTAACCGTCGCCGGGCACCCGCATGACCTTCCGCGCCCCTTCCACGTGCTTGCCACGCAGAACCCGCTCGAACAGGAAGGTACCTATCCGCTGCCTGAAGCCCAGCTCGACCGGTTCCTGATGCAGATCGACGTGCATTACCCGGATCTTGAGGCCGAACGCCGGATCTTGCTGGAAACCACCGGTGCCGATCAGGCCAAGGCCCAGGTAGCCATGCGAGCGGAAGAACTGATGGAGTACCAGCAGCTCGTTCGGCGCATGCCGGTAGGCGAATCCGTGGTGGAAGCAATCCTGAAGCTTGTGCGCTCCGCACGCCCGGACAACAGCTCCGCACCTTCCGATCTCACCAACCTGATCGCCTGGGGCCCGGGACCGCGTGCCAGCCAGGCACTGATGCTGACCGTCAGGGCCCGCGCGCTGGTCGACGGACGTCTCGCACCTTCCGTCGATGACGTCTTGGCTCTTGCCGAACCGGTCCTTCAGCACCGCATGGCGCTGACGTTCGCAGCCAGAGCCGACGGTCACACCGTTCGCGACGTCATTCGACGGGTCAAGGAACTGATCGCCTGATCCCCTCCCCTTAACCAGCCAGGAAGCCGACCGCATGGATTCGAGCAGTACTCAGGGCAGCAACCAGACAGGCATTGATGCCGATACCTGGCCGAACGTCATCGGCGAGGCCCGGTCGGTCGCGGATGCCCTGCCGGATCTGCTGGTCGAGGCAAGCCATGTTGCCAGTTCCATCATCGCCGGCTGGCATGGCCGTCGGCGTGCGGGCCCGGGGGAAAGCTTCTGGCAGTTCCGCCCGTTCAACATGGGCGAACCGGCAAAGCGCATCGACTGGCGCCGTTCCGCACGCGATGATCATCTTTATGTTCGCGAACGCGAATGGGAGGCCGCGCACACGGTGTGGCTCTGGGCAGATCTTTCGCCCTCCATGGTTTTCCGCTCCCGCCTTGCAGGTGTCGCCAAGCGCGACCGCGCCATTGTGCTGATGCTTGCACTTGCCGACATGCTGGCTGAAACAGGCGAACGGATCGGACTGCCAGGCCTGACAAGAGCCTTTTCCGACCGGCGTGCCGCTGAACGTCTCGCCGATGCACTCACCCATCTTTCCAAACCGATCGCCTATCCGGACACCACGGCCGTGCAAAGGTTTGCCGATGTGGTTCTTGTGTCCGATTTCCTGGACCCGATCGAGGAAGTCGCGGCATGGGTTGCCCGCGTTGCCAGCACGGGTGCGCGTGGCCACCTGGTTCAGGTCCTCGATCCGATCGAGGAAACCTTCCCGTTTGATGGAAGGGTCGAATTCACCGATCCGGAAAAGGGGTTTCGGCTGACCGCCGGACGCGCGGAAAAGTGGCGCGAGGATTACCGCAACCGGCTGGAAGCCCACCGCGCGGAAATTCGTGACATCGCAAGGCGTGCCGGCTGGACATATGTCCTGCACCACACCGACCGTCCGGCGTCCGAACCTTTGCTCGTGCTTCACAGTGCCCTGTCCGGTGCGCTGGACGTACTGCCAAAAGGAGGCATCTGACCCGTGTTCGCAGGATTGCCTCTGACATTCACCGTCCCCTGGATCCTGACCGCGCTGGCATTGCTTCCGGTTATCTGGTGGCTGTTGCGCCTGACACCGCCGCGCCCACGCGAAATCCGGTTTCCGCCGACCCGGCTGCTGATCGGCATCGATCAGCATGAGGAAACACCGCAGCGCAGCCCCTGGTGGCTGACACTGCTGCGACTGCTGATGGCAGCCATCCTCATCATTGCCCTGGCCGGACCGATCTGGCGCTCCAGCGAACCGCTTGAAACCGGCGAGGGTGTCCTATGGGTTCTGGTTGACAACGGCTGGACATCCGCAAAGGGATGGACCGCGCAGGTCAATACCGCCGAGCAGATCCTGAGCGAAGCAGAACAGAGCGGTCAGCCAATCCTGTTTGCAGCCTCCGCCGAAGGCCCGGGCCAGAGTTTCACACCGGAGGCAGCAACAACCGCTCTGGAAAAACTGCGTGCACTTGAACCGCGTCCCTATCCGCCGCAGCGCGCCGAGCTCAGCATAGGCCTGCGCAAGGCAGCCCAGGAGACACCGCCTGGTGCCGTGATCTGGCTGTCGGACAACACCAGCACCAAAGGTTCGTTTCTAACCGATCTCGCACAGATTTCCGGCACGGCTCCGATAACGGTCCTGACAGGTCTGGACACGCCCATGGGATTGAAGGACCTCAATAACGACGCCGACGCCCTGTCGTTGACCGTTGTGCGCCACCCGGACCAGAGACTGAGCTCCGCAACACTTCAGGCTCTCGATCTGAAGGGACTTGTCCTTGGCGAAGTGCAAGCGAATTTTGACGCTGGTGCGACCGAAACACAGGCGCGCTTCGAACTGCCAAGTGAATTGCGCAACGATATTGCCCGGGTCGAAGTCACCGGTGAGGCCGCCGCAGGCGCCGTCCAACTGGTGGATGACAGCTGGCGCCGGCGCACGGTCGGACTGATTTCAGGCCAGTCGGGCGATCTGGATCAGCCGCTGCTGTCACCGCTTTATTATCTGGAGCGCGCCCTTGCGCCCTTCTCGGACATACGCCGCCCGCGTGATGCGGATATTGCCGACGCTGTACCTTCGCTGATCGAACAGGGCATTTCCTTGCTGGTTCTGGCCGACGTTGGCCGGTTGCCTGAAACGACGACCGAGACGCTTCGCGACTGGATTGAAAACGGCGGCACGCTTGTCCGCTTCGCTGGCCCGCGGACTGCGGGTGGCAGTGACGATCTCATCCCCGTGCGTTTGCGCGCAGGCGACCGGTCCCTTGGTGGTTCACTCAGCTGGAAACAGCCACAACACCTGGCAGACTTTCCGGAAGGATCGCCCTTCGCTGGCTTGCGGGTTCCGCAGGAAGTTACTGTGACCCGGCAGGTACTGGCCGAGCCGACATCGGATCTGCCTGAACGCACCTGGGCCATGCTCGAAGACGGCACTCCTCTCGTGACGGCGGCTCCCATCGGCGCGGGGTCGATGGTGCTGTTCCACGTCACAGCGGATTCCTCCTGGTCGAACCTGCCGCTGTCTGGCGACTTCCTGAACATGCTGCGGCGGATCCTGTCGGTCTCGAACGTGGCTTCCGCCTCTGAAACCGCCGAAGATGGCACGCCGGCAACGAGCGTGTTGCCGCCCTTGCGCCTGCTGGACGGTTATGGCCGTTTCGGCCCGCCGCCGGTAGAAGTCACGCCCGTGAACGCGTCCGTTTTCCGAGATGCGGAAGCAAGCCGCAGAACACCTCCCGGTCTTTACGGCACGGAAGACGGCTTCCGAGCGCTCAATCTGATGCAGCGGGACGACGAGCTCCTGCCGCTCGACCTCTCGGCGCTGGGCGACCGAACCGTGCAAACTGCCTACCCGACCTCCGATCCCTTTGATCTGAGAGCCCTGTTCTTCACGCTGGCCTTCCTGCTGATGATCCTCGATACGATTGCCGTCTTCCTGCTGGCCGGTGGCCTGAGCCGTCTCGGCTTGCGCAGCCGCACCGCCGCCACGGCTCTTGTTCTGGCTTTCGGTGCAGGCCTCCTCGCCCCTGCCGGCATTGATCAAGCCAGGGCGCAATCGAGCTCGGAAGATCTTCTGGCCTTGGAATCGACCCTGGAAACCCGCCTTGCCTATGTGCTGACGGGTAATCCGGAGATCGACGATGCCAGCTCTGCGGGCCTTTCGGGACTTACCCAGTTCCTGTCGGAACGCACCGCGCTTGAACCTGGAGCACCGATTGCCATCGACATCGAGCGCGACGAACTTGCGTTCTATTCCCTGCTCTACTGGCCGATCGATGCGGCTGCCGACAAACCGAACGATCAGACAATTGCCCGCATAGACACTTTCATGCGCAACGGCGGAACAATCCTGTTCGACACGCGCGATCACATCAATGCCTCGGCCAATGGCTTCGCCTCGACACCGGCAACGCTGAAGCTGCGTGAAATCCTGGAAGACCTGGATGTTCCCCCGCTTGAGCCGGTGCCGCCCGATCACGTTTTGACGAAGGCTTTCTACCTGCTGGATTCGTTCCCGGGACGGTATGCGACCAGCCCGCTCTGGGTGGAGAGCCTGGAAGAAGTTGCCGCCCGGGGCGACCGGCCAGTGCGGGCGGGTGACGGCGTGTCACCGATCCTCATTACCGGCAACGATTTTGCCGCTGCCTGGGCAATCACCGAGGCAGGTGAGTTCATGTATCCGACGGTGCCCAACAATCCCATGCAGCGGGACTACGCCTTCCGTTCCGGGGTCAACATCGTCATGTACAGCCTGACCGGCAACTACAAGGCCGATCAGGTGCACATTCCCGCTCTGCTTGAGCGTTTGGGACAATAGGAGACTAGATGGTCTGGTCACTCGCCTTCGATCCCCTCGTTCCGCTCTGGGCCCTTGTGGCAGGCGGCGTTATCGCTGTTCTTCTCACCGCCTTTTCCGGCTTTCTGAATTTGCGTGGCTGGTTGCTGCGCACCCTGACGATGGCCTTGCTGTTGCTGGCGCTGGCCAACCCCGCTGTTGAGCGGGAAGACAGGGAACCGCTGTCAAGCGTCGTTGCTCTTGTCGTCGACAAGAGCCAGAGCCAACGCCTTTCCGATCGCCAGTCGACAACCGATGAGGCCGTGGAAGAACTGACCCGCCGCATCGGTACCCTTGATGGCTTTGACCTGCGCGTTCTGGAAGCGCGAAACTCCGGTTCGGGTGATGGCACCGAGGCGTTCCAGACCCTGGCAAACGGCCTTGCTGACGTTCCGCCGGATCGGGTTGGTGGTGCGATCATCGTGACCGACGGGCAGATCCACGACATCCCCGGCAACGCAGGCGCCCTGGGGTTCGACGCCCCGGTTCATGGCCTTATCACCGGTACGGTTGATGAACGGGACCGGCGCATCGTACTCGACAAGGCCCCACGGTTCGGCCTGGTCGATTCCGAGCAGATCGTCAGCCTGACCGTCGTCGACCAGGGCCGTGGCACGGGACCTGGCGACCAGGTGCGCCTGACCGTCAAACGCGATGGCGATGTCGTCACCGAACGCACGGCCCGGACAGGCGAGAAGATCGACATTCCGGTTGAAATCGCCCATGGCGGCAACAATATCTTCGAATTCGACGCCGAGCCGCTGACCGACGAACTCACGACACTCAACAACCGGGCCGTTGTGACCATCGACGGCATCCGAGAGAATCTGCGGGTGTTGCTTGTTTCCGGGTCGCCTCATGCCGGTGAACGCACCTGGCGCAACCTTCTGAAGTCCGATGCCTCGGTGGATCTGGTTCACTTCACCATCTTGCGCCCGCCGGAAAAACAGGACGGAACGCCGATCAACCAGCTGTCGCTGATCGCCTTTCCGACCCGGGAACTCTTCTCGGTGAAGATTGACGAATTCGACCTGATCATCTTCGACCGCTACGTGCGCCGCGGCGTTCTACCGATGCTGTATTTCGACAATATCGCCCGCTATGTGCGCGATGGCGGTGCGATGCTGCTGGCCGGCGGTCCCGATTACGCCGAAGGTGGCAGCCTTTACCGTACACCACTGGCGCCGATCCTTCCGGCTCGTCCGACCGGCACCATTCTCGAACAACCCTACCACGCGTCCCTCGCCGACCTCGGCAAGCGCCACCCGGTCACCCGTGGGCTTCCCGGATCCGAACAGGACCCGCCCGCATGGAGCCGCTGGTTCCGCGTGGTCGACACCGAGCTCGACGCCGGCCAGACGCTGATGTCCGGCCCGAGCGACACGCCGCTGCTGGTTCTCAACCGCGAAGGCGAAGGCCGAGTGGCCATGCTGCTGTCCGATCACGTCTGGCTCTGGGCACGTGGTTATGAAGGCGGTGGTCCGCATGTTCCGCTGCTGCGCCGTCTGGCCCACTGGCTGATGAAGGAACCGGATCTGGAAGAAGAAGCGCTGAATGTCTCCATGCGCGGACCGGAACTGGTCATCGAACGCCAGACCCTGGGCGAGACCGTCGGGGAAGTCACGGTTGTCTCGCCGACAGGCGACCGGTCGCAGATCGTTCTGACCGAACAGGAACCAGGCCTGTGGCGTGCCGGCATGCCTGCCGGCGAAACCGGGTTGTTCTCGGTCACCGAAGGCGACATGAGCGCGCTGATCCACGTTGGGCCCCAGAACCCGCGCGAATACACCGACGTTCTGTCCACGACCGAGCCATTGGCACCGCTCAGCGAAGCGACGGGCGGTGCCTCTGAGCGCTTGCGGGATGTGGGCGGAGACCTGACCGTCCCACGCATTGTTTCGATGCGTCCGTCAGCGAGCTACGCCGGCAATGGCTGGCTGGGGCTGAAGGCCACTGAGGCGAGCGTCCTCAACGGCATCGACCGCTATCCGCTGATGATCGGACTGCTTGGTCTTGCGCTCCTGCTGGGTGCCCTGTCCCTGACCTGGTATCGCGAAGGACGGTAGCTTTTGTGCCGACCGCCCTCGCGGCGGTCGGCAATCCGCTTGAGCTAAGTACGAACCGATCTGTTGTGTTTGGGGCCCATCCTTCGAGACAGGCCTTCGGCCTTCCTCAGGATGAGGTCGAAGGGAAGCTACCGGCCTATCAATATTCTCTTCCTCATCCTGAGGAGGCCTCCAGGCCGTCTCGAAGGATGGGCCACACCCACCGTCAACCCGCCCCGCGTCACGCAGAAACAACCTCAGGAAGCGACCGCAGCAGATATCCCGCCGTGCACCATTCCGCTCGGAATGTCGCCGTCATTCAACAGCGCGACGAGGAGCCGCGCCGGGTCGACGGGCCCGGGCAGCGTAATGCGTCCGAACGGGACCTGCTGAAAGCCGAAGGGGCTGTAGTAAGGTGCATCGCCGACCAGCAGCACGACCTTGTCTCCGGCAGCCGCCGCCGCTTCCATTGCCGTGCGCATAAGCGCTTTGCCGAGACCCCGGTTCTTGAAGTCGGGAGATACGGTCAACGGACCGAGCAACAGGGCGTCGGTGTCGCCAATCCTGATCGGTGTCAGTCTGATTGACCCCGCCACCTGCTCACCCGCAAGGCCGACGAAAGAGACATCCGGACGATGCGGGACGCCTTCGCGGATCCGGAAAGCGGTTCGCGCGAACCGGCCGGGGCCGAAAGCTTCGGCCTGCAGATCGTCAATTGCGGAGGTGTCGGTCGCGTCTTCGGGCCGGATGACCCATGTGGTCTGTTTCATTTGGCTGGTTCCAGCAAGCATGCAGTCTTTGGAGAAATGCGCGCCTGCCAGTGCCTGGATAAAACGTAAGGAAGATCCAGGATCAGGTCAGCCGCGACGGTGCGGACGAGAGTTATCTCGTCGGCTGGTTCGTCGTCGAAGCGTAAGACCTGCGGTCATCTATCCCAGTCTCGTTGCGATATCAGCGTGTTCGAAAGCCGATATTTCCAGAAAGAGGAGAAGCGGTTACCACGCAATGGCTGCTTCGGTCCAGCCTTTTTTGTCCGTTCTCACCAGTCCGCTGATTGTTCACCGAGCCGGAACAGAGCATTCAATTGATTGATTTTCCGCCCGTGTGCACAACCTAACCAGACGAAGCACAACAAGGGAGCGCATCATGGGACTGCTGGTCGACGGCGTCTGGAAAGACAAATGGTACGACACGAAATCCACCGGTGGACGCTTCGTCCGCAAGGACGCGGCGTTTCGGAACTGGATCACCGCGGACGGGACTGCCGGCCCCACGGGCAACGGCGGCTTCAAGGCTGAAGCGGATCGCTATCATCTGTTCGTTTCCTTTGCCTGCCCCTGGGCGCACCGCACTCTGGTATTCCGAAAGCTCAAGAAACTGGAAGACCTGATTTCCGTCTCCGCCGTACAGCCGCTCATGCTGGAGAACGGCTGGGAGTTTCCGGAGATCGATCCGCTGACCGGTGCGAAATACGCCTGGCACGTCTACACCAAGGCCGACCCGCACTACAGCGGCCGTGCGACCGTGCCGATCCTTTGGGACAAGCACCAGAACACGATCGTGAGCAACGAGTCTTCCGAGATCATCCGGATGTTCAACTCGGCGTTCAACGACCTGACCGGCTCACACCTTGATTTCTATCCGACTGCCTTGCGCACCGAAATCGACAGTATCAACGAGCGCGTCTATCACGCCGTCAACAACGGTGTTTACAAGTCCGGTTTCGCGACCACACAGGAAGCCTACGAAGAAGCAGTCACGGAACTGTTCAAGGCACTGGACGAGCTGGAAGATCGCCTGTCCCGTCAGCGCTATCTGGTCGGAGACCAGCTGACGGAAGCCGACTGGCGACTGTTCACGACGCTGGTGCGCTTCGACGCGGTTTATGTCGGGCATTTCAAATGCAATATCCGCAGGATCGACGACTATCCGAACCTGTCGAACTACCTGCGGGAGCTTTATCAGGTCCCGGGTGTTGCAGACACGGTCGACATGACAACGATCAAGCAGCACTACTACGGCTCGCATGAGAGTGTGAATCCGACCAGGATCGTCCCTGTCGGGCCTGCCCTGGATTTCACCCACCCTCACGACCGCGAGCGTTTCAAGGCAGCTGCCTGATCAGATACGAAACTTCCAGGTGAGCCGGCTCCGGCTTACCCGGAAGACGACATGACCGACCTGGGGGTGGCAGGCCTCACCACTTGCCGCTTTCCGGTTCGCGGCCGGAGCGAAACTCGTCGAGCCGCCTGGCTGTGGACCGCGTAAGCCCCTCCGGCAGAGCTTCCAGCTCAAAGAATGCCGCCTCCTCGATTTCCGCATTGGGCTGAAGGAAGGTGTCCGCCTGTCTCCACTCGGGCATGTGATAAAGCCCGACATGATCCCGGCCTGTCGCTTCTTGGTTCAGGAAGATATTGAGAAGCTGCGGACGGCTGACCGAGACGACACCTGCTTCTTCCAGAACCTCCCGGCAGGCAGCCTCTTCCATCGTCTCGCCCTTGTCCACGCCCCCACCCGGCAGGTACCAGCCCGTGACATAACTGTGCCGCACCAGAAGGACCCGGCTGTTGCGGTCTTCAACGATCACGCGCACCCCAAGCGTGAACGGGTTTCGGACAAGTCCAATTCCCTGGATCAGGCGTGTGGTCACCGACGTCGGCAAGACTGATAATATCTTCAACATTTTCAGGACGTTACCGGATCCAGAGGGGAAATAAAACTTTTTTAACCCATGCAATCCCCGCAGGGCTGACCCGTGAGAATAACGCTCCTCCTTTGTGCACAGCATGCATATATATCGGGCAAGTTGATGAATTCGAGGGCAGCCCTTCTGACCGCCCTAACCTGAAGGAAAATAAAATGTTGAACGCTCTGTTTGGAAAACGCCGCCGCAACCGCAACAATTACCAGTGGAAGCCGGCTATCGACCTGACCAACCCGCGCATCGTCGCAACCCTAACCACTTTCCCGACCAACTAAGGTCGGTCGAAGGAACCTGTACGGAGAAGACCCATGTTCGGATTCGTGAATGTTGTTGGCGCGACGCTGCGCGAAACCACGCGCTCCGCAGACAATAACACCGAGAAAGCGCCGAAAGCCGCAAAGGCAGTCAAACCGGTCAAGTAACCGGTTTCCCGGCAGTTCCTGAACTCACTTGAAAGCGCCGCGTCATTTCCCCTTGACGCGGCGCTTTTGGTTTTGAAGATGCGCGACCATGTCCACATTCACGCTCGCCCATCTTTCCGACCCCCATCTCGGCCCGCTTCCGGACCCCAAGCTGCTGCAGCTTTTTTCCAAGCGGATCCTTGGTTACCTCAACTGGCGCCGCAACCGGTCGAGGATCATGGGCGGCAGTTATCTCGAACAACTCGTCGATGACATGCAGGCGCAGGCTCCCGACCATATTGCCGTCACCGGCGACCTGGTGAACATCGCCCTGCCCCTGGAAATTTCCGGTGCGCGGACCTGGCTTGAAGAAATCGGCCCGCCGGAGGATGTCTCCGTCGTTCCGGGCAACCACGACGCCTATGTGCCTGGAGCCGTGCGCAGGGCCCGCGCGGCATGGTGGCCGTACATGCGCGGCGATGGCGCAGGCAATGTGCCGTCAAACGGCACCAACTCGGAAGCAACCTTTCCCTATGTGCGCAAGCGGGACGGCATCGCCCTTGTCGGCGTGACGACCGGTCGCGCCAGCGGCCCCTGGTTCGCTACGGGCCGTGTCGGCAGCAAGCAGAGCAAGCGTCTGCGGGCAATTCTGGACGACCTTGGCCAGGATGGTTTCTTCCGCGTGGTGATGCTGCATCACCCGCCGTTCCCTCATGCCACCCGTTGGCACAAGCGCCTGTCGGACGCCTCCAGGGTGCGCGCCGTCGTCAAGAGAGCCGGTGCCGAGCTGATCCTGCACGGCCACACCCATGTCGACAGTTTCGAGCATATCGAGGGACCGGACGGGCTCGTCCCGGTGGTTGGTGTGCCATCTGCCACAAGCGCGCCTGGCGGCAAGAAACCGGCGGCGCGCTACAACCTGTTCCGGATCGAAAAGACAAACGAGGGCTGGTCCTGCCAGATGGAAGAGCACGGCTTTGCCGCGCCAGACGAGCCGGTGAAACTGCTCGCGGAACGAGAAGTCGCCATTCCGGGCAGCAAGCCCTGAGGCCCTTCCTGCAGGCCTGACGAGTTGCCCAGAAAGGCACTCACAGGCTTGCGGCAACCAGGACCGATACTGGAGAGTGTTGGACGTCGTTCACAAAAGCCGCCTTAGAGCGGATTGGCGAACCAGGCGAAGACGATGAGGCCGATGACGCCCGCCGCAAGACCGATCCCGAAGGCACCGGCGACGGCCATCCAGGGTGTACGGCTTTCCTTGACACGCACGACCTTGCTGTCGAGCGCGACCTGCCGCAGCCGGTTGTTGAGCCAGTCGCCTTCCAGCGCCTTCTCCCGCTCCAGCACGCGTTCGGCTATATATTCGGTCAGGCAGTCTGCCATGTCATCGATGTTGGCCGTTTCCAGAATGACCACCCGGCCGAGGCGCGTGTCCTTCAGGAACCGATAGGTGCGCCTGTCACCGCCAACGGCCACGTGACTGGTCGCATCGATCCAGAGCCGAGGCGTGGAACCGGAGATGATCTGAAGGGAAAACTGGTCGTCGTCTTCCGGGATTTCCCTGAAAACGTCCTTGAGTTCGTCTGCAAGCATGTCCAGCCGGGCACGCTCGGTTTCCTGGAGCTCAACAACCACGTCCGAACGTTCGACTTCGCCAAGCTGAACCTTCCGGATCGCATCGCGCAAGGACCGCATGCGCGTATGTGGGACAACGTTATCCTGCATTTCAGACATGGGGTACACGTGACTCCGTTGTACTGCCGTTGGTGAATCAAGTCTTAACTGACTCTATCCCGAGTGAAACAGCCGCATGGCCTCCACCTGCGAGCTATCCACTGGCAATGATCCAAACATGGTTAACGGAGATTAAGGTATTTTTGACAGTCGCGCCAGTAACGCGCGACTGGTCTGAAGCCTGTTCATGGGTTATGCAAAAAACATATTGCGATTGCGGAGTTTCGCTCATGAACGTGGACGGCAAGAAATATCGCACGATCTGGCTGGCGGAAGATGGCGGCTCGGTCGAGATCATCGATCAGACAAGATTTCCGCACACGTTCGAGACCATCCGACTGCATACAATGGAAGACGCCGCCCATGCGATCCGGTTCATGCAGGTGCGCGGCGCACCTCTGATTGGTGCAACAGCCGCCTACGGCGTCGCGCTTGCCATGCGGACTGACGCTTCAGACGACAATCTCCATGCCGCCTGCTCGTCCCTGCTGGAAACCCGGCCGACAGCGGTCAACCTGCAATGGGCCCTCGACAAGGCGCGTCGGACACTGGTCCGGCTGGCACCTGAAATCCGCGAGGAAGCCGCCTTCAAGCTGGCCAATGACATCTGCGACGAGGACATCGCCATCAACATGGCCATCGGCATGCACGGGATGGAGCTGATTGCCGCGATCTCGCGGCTGAAACGCGCCGGTGAGCCGGTCAACATCCTCACTCATTGCAATGCCGGCTGGCTGGCCACCGTCGACTGGGGCACTGCGACGGCGCCGATCTACATGTCCCATGACGGCGGCATTCCCGTTCATGTCTGGGTCGATGAAACCCGACCGCGCAATCAGGGGGCTTTCCTGACCGCCTGGGAGCTCGGTCAGCATGGTGTGCCACACACGGTTATTGTCGACAATGCCGGCGGACACCTGATGCAGCATGGCGAAGTTGATATCGTCATCACAGGAACGGACCGCACCACGGCCACCGGTGATGTCTGCAACAAGATCGGCACCTATCTGAAGGCATTGGCGGCAAAGGACAACAGTGTGCCCTTCTACGTCGCGCTGCCGTCACCGACCATCGACTTTTCCCTGTCGGACGGTATCCGGCAGATCCCGATCGAGGAACGCGGCGGCGAAGAGGTCAGCCGCATCACCGGCCGCACCAGCGCCGGCGAGATCGAAACGGTGGACATCGTGGCAGACGGATCTCCTGTCGGGAATCCCGCCTTTGACGTCACCCCTGCCCGTCTCGTAACCGGCCTCATCACCGAGCGCGGCGTGCTTGAAGCAAACCGCAAGGCCATCGCAGATGCCTTTCCGGAGCGGGTTCGGGCAACTGCCTAGACGGGTGTGCTTGCGAGCAGGCAGCCCCATTCCTTCGAGATCGCGCTTAACCGCGTCCTCACTCGATCACAGGCACATGCGGCGCGCGCTTGCGGCCGAGTAGCCCCTGCAGACGCGGGTCTTCGGCAACTTCAATGGCGCGCTTGTAGGGCTTGAAACCGCAGGCCTGGTAAAAGATCAGCGCTTGCGGGCTGTCGCCGGTGCAGGTGTGTACCCAGAGCCGTTTCGTTTCCGGGCGTGACCAGACGATGTCCAGCGCCTGGGCCATCAGCCAGCGGCCAAGCCCGCCACCGATCGCGCCGGGGACCAGGCCGAAATAGGAAAGTTCGGGCTCTTCCGGGTTTGCAAAATCCAGCTCCAGCGTACCGACCGGCTTGCCATCGATGATCGGCAGGTAGTTCTCGCGGGCAGGCTCGGCGAGCAACTGCTCCAGCGTCTTGTCGTCATGAACCAGCCGGCCGAACCAGATCCAGTCTTCACCGACCTCCCGGAAAAGCTTGCGATAGCTGTCGAGATCCGGCGTCTGCCACCGCTGCAAAGTCACGTCGCCACGTGACGGCGCAAGAGGCTTCTCAGGCGCCTGAAGCATTTCCAGGAACGTGACCACGAAGGCAACCTTGCCCTCCGGAATATCCGTGTAGCCATCGAGGTTAAGCGCTTGCGTCGACATAAAACCTCCAGAATCTCGCGTGTTTTTCCGGGCTTAACAGCTGGAACGTTTGTCGCCAAGCCGCCGTGTGCACATCGCGCTGATTTAAGGGCTTGTTAACCATCTTCGCACACAGTCTGTTCAGATCTCCAGGAAGGAGCTGCCATGGCAAAGGTCGGAAACTACGTCCAGCGGGACTACCACAAAACTTTCAGCACGAAGCGGCAGTCGACTTGGTCTGACTACAACAAGGCCTGGAACGGGCGCCGTCAGGCGTCGGCGCAGAAAATGCAGCAGCTTCGGAACCTGGCATCCACCTTCGCGACCATCAATACACAAGCGGCTCAGACGAACACGCTGTTTGTCATGCAGAACCAAGGCAGGCTGGGTGGTTATGCGAACCAGACCGCCGCGATGGCCCGCATCAACGTGCTTGTCTAGATTTTCCCGGGTGAACCGCCGGGCAAAGGCCCGGGAAGATGATATTTTCTCGAAAAAAGTTACGTAGCGTTTTCCGGAGAAACGCGCGTTAAGAGCTTGTTCATTCCTTCGGGAGCTATGCTGTTTCAGTCTTTTGAAAAGGCAAACGCATGGCCAAGGTCAGCAACTACTTCCAACGAGATTATTCCAAACGTTTCAGCTCCAGTCGCAAGGTGTCCCTGGCCGACTACAACAAGGCCTGGACAAAGCGGCGTCAGACAGCCGCAAAGCGTATCGACCAGCTGAACAACCTCGCTTACGTGATGCAATCGATCAACACGCAGGCCTCTCAGGCCAATTCGCTGTTTGTCCTGCAGAACCAGGGCCGGCTGGGCACATACGCCAGTCAGACCGCCGCCATGGCCAGGATTAACGTGGTCGTGTAGCACACCGGGCATGACATCAGCGGGTGTTCAACAGAGGCTTGTTGAACGCACTGATGATTGCCCTATCTCAGATCGAACCGATTGTCTTGAGCTTGATCCGCGGGTGAACTTCCGCCTGGCTCATGATCGTCGTGTGGGCGCGGAAACGCTCGACGATGGAGCGAACGAACGGCCTGGTCTGCGGCGATGTCAGCAACACGGGAACTTCGCCCTGCTGCGCAGCCTGCTCAAACGCATCACGGACCCTGCCGACGAATTCCTGCAGCTTGCTTGGTTGCATTGCCAGCTGGCGGTCGTCACCCTCGCCGATGATGGATTCCAGGAAAGCCTGCTCCCATTGCGGCGACAGCGCGATCAGCGGCAGATAGCCACCGGGCGCCAGATTGGCGGCGCAGATCTGCCTGCCAAGACGGGTGCGCACGTGCTCGGCAATGGTGTCCGTATTGCGGGTCATGCCGGTTGCTTCGGACACGCCTTCCAGAATGGTTCCGAGATCGCGAACCGAAATCCGCTCGCCCAGGAGGGTTTGCAGCACGCGCTGGACACCGGACACGGTGATCTGAGACGGGATCAGGTCCTCGACCAGCTTGGCCTGCTCGCCCTTCAGCTCCTTGAGCAGCTTCTGCACGTCGCCATAGGTCAGGAGTTCGCTGATATTGGCCTTGATCGTCTCGGTCAGATGCGTGGACAGAACGGTTGCCGGATCCACCACGGTGTAGCCACGCAAGGAAGCATCCTCGCGGTACTGGGCCTCCACCCAGGTCGCCGGCAAGCCGAACGTCGGTTCCGTGGTGTGCGTGCCCGGCAGCTTGACCTGCCCACCGGCCGGATCCATGACCATGAAGTGGTTCGGGTAAAGCACGCCGCGGCCGGCTTCGACCTCCTTCACCTTGATGACGTAATCGTTCGCGCCAAGCTGAATGTTGTCGAGGATGCGCACCGGCGGCATGATCACGCCCATGTCGCCCGCGATCTGGCGGCGCAATGCCTTGATCTGCTCGGTCAGAACATCGTTGTCTCCCGTTGCCTTGCCGTTGATCAGCGGCAACAGGGCATAGCCGAGCTCGATGCGCAGTTCGTCCATCTTCAGGGCGTCGGTAATCGGCGGCTCTGGCGGCGGCTTCGGCGCGTCTTCCACGGCCTTGACCATCTCGGCCTTTGCCGCGGCCTTCTTCTTCTTCGACCCGACGGAAAAGGCCAGATAACCGGCAAGACCTGCAAGACCGAAGAACGGGACCATGGGCATGCCCGGAAGCAGCGCCAGGATCACCATAACCGCCGCCGACATGCCGAGCGCCTTCGGATAGCCGGTGAACTGGCTGGTCAGCGCCTTGTCGGCGGCGCCATGCACACCTGCCTTGGAAACAAGGAGGCCGGCTGCCGTGGAAACGATCAGTGCCGGAATCTGGGAGACGAGACCATCGCCGATGGTCAGCAGCGTGTAGTTGTTGGCGGCCTCGGTAAAGGTCAGCTCCATCTGTGCAACACCGATGAAGATGCCGCCGAGAATGTTGATGAAGGTGATCAAAAGGCCGGCAATGGCGTCGCCGCGCACGAATTTGGACGCACCGTCCATGGCCCCGAAGAAGGCACTTTCGTCTTCGAGCGCCTTGCGGCGAGACTTGGCTTCGGCTTCGTCGATGAGGCCTGCGGACAGATCCGCATCGATCGCCATCTGCTTGCCCGGCATGGCGTCCAGGGTAAAGCGTGCCGCGACTTCCGCGATACGGCCGGAACCCTTGGTGATGACGACGAAGTTCACGATCACCAGGATTGCGAAGACGATGATCCCGATGACGAAGTTCCCGCCCATGACGAGATTGCCGAAGGACTGGATGACGTTGCCCGCCGCCGCAGTGCCTTCATGCCCGTTTGCCAGGATAAGCCGGGTGGAGGAGATATTGAGACCCAGCCGCAGCATGGTCGCAATCAGCAGAACCGTCGGGAAAGACGAGAATTCCAGCGGCCGCTGGATGAACAGGCCCGTCATGAGGATCATGACGGAAAAGATGATGGAGACCGCCAGGAACGTGTCCAGCATCATCGGCGGCATCGGCAGGATCAGGAGCGTCAGGATGACGAGAATGCCGGTCGCAAGACCAACGTCACCCCGGCGAAGGGTATCTACAATCTCCTGAAGGACGGGAAAACCTGCAAGACCGGTGGCTGCGGCGGGCGCAGCCGTCTGCTGCTCCGCTGCGGGGCCTTCCGGTCTGCGTTGTTCGCCTGCTGCCGTGTCCGACATTTGTGGTCTGGTTTCCTGTAACCGCCGCCCGGGTCAATCAACGGGCGTGGCCTTCGTTATGGTTCCTGCCGGTGCGATCAGGCCCGGGCTTCGCCCGGTCCCGGAACGCTTATTCCTTCATCGGTATATTGATTCAGCTTGTTGCGCAGCGTCCGGATTGAAATACCCAGAATTTTTGCAGCATGTGTCCGGTTGCCCAGGCAATGATCCAGCGTATCGAGAATGAGATCACGCTCGACATCGGCAACCGTGCGTCCAACGAAGGATCGCGTCACGGCTTCCGCCGTCTGCGCCGCACGCTCCGCAGCGCCCTTGGCGACGCTCAGCGGCGTGCCGTCCGGCATGCGGATCGCCTCGACGCCGATTTCACCACCCGAAGCCAGCAGCACCGCGCGGTGCATGGTGTTTTCCAGTTCGCGCACGTTACCCGGCCACGGATTGGACATCAGCGCCTGACGAGCTTCGACGGACAGTGGCCGAACCGGCACACCGTTGGCTTCCGAGTAGTGCTTGATGAAGAACAGGGCGAGTTCCATGATGTCCGCCGGCCGCTCTCGAAGAGCCGGCAGCTTCAGGTTCACCACATTGAGGCGGAACAGAAGATCTTCGCGGAAATGGCCCTGACGGACGCTTTCGGCAAGATCCCGGTTGGACGTTGCCAGAATGCGGATATTGACCGGAACCGGGCGCGTGCCGCCGACGCGGTCGATCACACGCTCCTGGATGGCGCGCAGGAGCTTGGCCTGCAGGCGAACGTCCATTTCCGAAATTTCATCAAGCAGCAACGTGCCGCCATCGGCTTCCTCGAACTTGCCGATCCGACGGGCGACCGCGCCGGTGAAGGCGCCCTTCTCGTGGCCGAAGAGTTCGGATTCCAGAAGATGTTCGGGAATGGCCGCGCAGTTGATCGAGATAAACGGCTTCGAAGCCCGGTTCGAGCATTTGTGCACATGGCGGGCAATGACTTCCTTACCCGTGCCGGATTCACCGGTGATCAGCACCGAGGCATCAGATGGCGCGACCTGTTCGGCAAGCTTGACCACCGATGCCATGGCATCGTCCCGGTAGATCAGGTCGCCGCGTTCCTGGGCAACAGCCGCCAGAACGGCTGCGATCAGCTCCGGATCGGGCGGCAGCGGGATATATTCCTTCGCGCCCGCCCGAATGGCAGACACCGCGGCCTGTGCATCCGTTTCCACGCCGCAGGCCACCACCGGCACATGCACGCGTTCGTTCTGGAGTTTCTGGATCAGCCCGGCAATGTCGAGATGAACCTCGACCATCAGGAGGTCCGCTCCGCGACCGGACCGAAGCACCCTAAGGGCACCTTCGATATCGTCCGCATGGGTGACCTGGGCCCCGCCCTGCATCGCGATCTTGGAAGCCGTCGTCAGCTGACCGCCGAGCGTTCCGACAATTAACAGCCGCATCCGTTACTTTCCCTATCGATCCGTCTTGATGATTTCAGTCATGGTCACGCCGAGCTTGTCTTCCACCAGGACGACTTCACCTCGGGCGACCAGCCGGTCGTTCACGTAGATATCGATGGCTTCCCCCACCTTCCTGTCGAGTTCCAGAACCGTTCCGGATGCCAGTTTCAACAGGTCCGAGACATGCATTCTGGAGTGCCCCAAAACGGCGGAAATGCGCACAGGAACATCGAACACGGCCTCAAGGTCAGCCGCGGATTGCGGTACATGCATTTCGCCATCGTCGAGCCGGCGCTGCGGCGCCTCGAGCTCGTCGAGCGGGATATTGTGATCTTGCTCGTC
Source organism: Labrenzia sp. THAF191a (assembly GCF_009363335.1). GTDB lineage: Bacteria > Pseudomonadota > Alphaproteobacteria > Rhizobiales > Stappiaceae > Roseibium > Roseibium algicola. Next base: position 2,861,508 of record NZ_CP045333.1, on the reverse strand, counting down.
GCTCATGCGTCAGTTTCCTTTTCCGCCGACGTGTCGGAGGTTTTGCCGCGTCTTTCCGCGCTGCGCCCTCGCAGGTAGGAACGAATGCTGGCATCGATTTCGGCCTCGATCGCCTTGCGGTCGCGTCTGATACCGCCGTCGGCCCACTCGATATGGCAATCGCCGCGGCCGATTTCCGGCTCGCCGAGGATGACCAGCCGCCCCTCGAAGCCCTTTTCGTGAATGATCGGATCCACCTGGGCCTTCAGCGCCTCGACATCCTTCTCGGCGATGCGGATGACGAGATGCGGCGCCTTGCGCAGCGGTCCCAGGCATTCTGACACCAAAGCCACCGTCTCGGCCAGCGGCTGGCGTGCGATCAGATGGGCACACAGACGCCTGGCCACAAGAAAAGCGAGACTGATGGCATCTTTCTCACGTTCCGCCACCTGCCCGTCCAGGGTCTCCAGCACCCGCGAAACCGCCCCGGCCAGATGATTGACTTCCGCCGTCAGCAAGGTCTCCTGCTTGGTCTGCAGGTCCTGAAGCGCCTTCACCCGGCCTTCCTCGAAGGCCTGGGCCCTTGCCTTCTTGAGCAATTCCTCATGCTGGGCGACCGGAATCATCGGTATCTCCGGCTCGACGGGAGCGACCTCTTCCGGCTCTTCAGGCTCGGAAAAGTCGACGTTGAACAGAAATTTCGATGGGTTGGTCATGCGTCCCATTCTGCTGTAAGTGCCTGCTGTTTGCCGCATCAGTAGATAATTTCATCCTCGCCCTTGGACTTGGAGATCATGATCTCGCCCTTGGCTGCCAGGTCCTTGGCCTTGTTCACCATGCCGGTCTGCGCTTCGTCCACATCACGCAACCGCACGGGTCCGAGTGCATCCATATCGTCCTGCAGAAGCTTTGCGGCGCGCGACGACATGTTGCCGAAGAAGAATTCCCTTGCCGTATCCGTGGAGCCCTTGAGCGCAATGGCCAGGGCGTCCTTTTCGACGTGCCTGAGCAGTGTCTGTGCACTGGCTGCGTCCAGCTTCAACAGATCGTCGAAGGTGAACATCAGGGTCTTGATGCGGTCGGCAGCTTCCCGGTTGTCTTCTTCCAGGGCCGCCAGGAAGCGGGCTTCGGTCTGCCGATCGAAATTGTTGAAGATCTCCGCCATCATCTCGTGGCTGTCGCGCCTCGAGGTGTTGGTGAGGTTCGACATGAATTCCACGCGCAGCGTCTGCTCCACCTTCTCCAGAACTTCCTTCTGGACGGCATCCATGCGCAACATGCGGCTGACGACTTCCAGCGCCAGCTCCTCCGGCAGAATGCCCAGCACCCGTGCCGCGTGGTCGGAATTGACCTTCGACAGCACCACCGCGACCGTCTGCGGATATTCGTTCTTCAGATAGTTGGCGAGAACGTTCTCCTGCACGTTGGAGAGCTTCTCCCACATGTTACGCCCGGCGGGACCGCGGATTTCCTCCATGATGATGGAGACCTTCTCGCCCGGCAGGAAGCTGGCCAGCAGCCGCTCGGTCGCATCGACGTTCCCTGTCAGTGATCCCTTGGAACTGACGCGGCGCACGAAATCCTTGAACAGGTTCTCCAGCATGTTCGGCGTGACCGGACCGAGGTTGGCCATCGCAGCCGAAACCTGGCGCACTTCGATCTCGTCAAGCTTTGCCCAGATCGGCGCGCCATGGGACTCGCCAAGCGCGAGAAGCAGAACGGCTGCCCGTTCCGCTCCCTTCAGCTCGCGCTCTTCTTCGTCCGCGCTGACCTGCAGCTGTTTCTGGAGTTGATCGCTCACTGTCAGGCCGCCTGTTCATCCAGCCAACCGCGAACGATGGTCACCGCTTCGGTCGGATGGTCCTTGATCATGTCGCCCACCTTGGCAATCGAGCTTGCCTGCATGGCCCCTTCCTGCTTGGCCTGTTCCAGCCATTCGATCACGAATTCGTCTTCAGCCGATTCTTCCTGTGGCACTTCCGTCTCCACTACCAGCGTCCCATCCGGACCGATCATCAGCTCCTGCGGTTGCTTTTCTTCCGGTGTCACGATGCGGCGCAGCAGCGGGCGAACCACGAAGAGCAGCAGCATCACGGCAATCAGGAACAGCACACCCAGCTCGGCAAAACGAATGATGTCGTTGCGGGTGAAATCGAACAGGCTGTCACTTTCAGCCAGCAGGTCATCCTGCGGCGGCAGGGCGAACTGCAGGTTCACGACTTCCACAACGTCGCCCCGCTCGGCATCGAAACCGACTGCGGAGCGCACCAGAACAGCGATCCGGTCCAGGGTTTCCTGGGCGCGCGGTGTATAGGTGCTGCCGCCATTGCCGTCCGGCTGGTAGGTGCCGTCAACCAGCACCGCAACGGACAGACGCTTGATCTTGCCAGCTTCGACAACTTCGGTCCGGGTCGAGTGGGAAATCTCGTAGTTGACGATTTCCTCGGTAATGGACGACGTGTCGCGCTCTGCCTGCCCCTGACCAGCATCGGCATTCGGAAGCTGGTTGGCAACAGTAACCTGCCCGTTCCGGGACACAGCGGAAGAAGCTTCTTCCTTGGACTGGGTCGAACGCACCACCTGTCCGTCCGGATCGAAAGTCTCGGTGGTTTCCGTCAGGCGATTATAGTCGACTTCCGCGTTGACGCGAACCCGTGCCCGTCCAGGGCCGACGACGGAGTTCAGAATTTCCTCGATCTGGTTGCGCAGCCGGCCTTCGACCTCGACAGTCCGCTCCTGCAGCGAATTCGTCATCAGGCCGTCTTCGTCGTTGCCCGCACCGGAAGCCAGCAGACGGCCGCTTTCGTCGACGATCGAGACGCGGTCGGGCTCAAGCCCGTCAACCGCTGTGGCAACCAGATGCTGGACCGCACGGATTTCGCCCGGGCCGAGGGCACCACGAACGTTCAGCACGATGGACGCGGACGGCGGGCGACGGTCTTTTTGGAACAGCTGGCGCTCCGGGATAACCAGGTGAACGCGGGCAGCGCGGATGCGGTCGAGGGAGCCGATCGTGCGCGACAGCTCGCCTTCCATGGCGCGCAGGTGATTGATGTTCTGAACGAAACTGGTGGCGCCGAGAGTGTCTGAACGGTCGAAGATCTCGTAGCCGATAGAGCCGCCGGTCGGCAGGCCTTCAGCGGCAAGCTGCATGCGCAGGCGGGCGACCTGCTCGTTCGGAACGAGAATGGAGGCACCCTGACGGGCGATCTCGAATTGCACGCCCTGGCTTTCCAGCTGGGAAACGATCGATGCGGAATCCTCAAGGGTCAACTCATTGTAGAGCGTCGTCATCTGGGGCGCCGTCACCCGGAAGATGATGAAGGCGAAGACGCCGACGAGGATGGCGGCAACTGCCCCCATTGCAGCAATGCGTGCCGCCCCCAAGGTTCTGATGAATTCTACAAGTCCGTTCACGAATGCCCGCCCGCATTTGAAACATGCCCCTGCCGTTATTATTGGAGTCGGCTGGGCACGCCACACCTTCGATGGGCAAAATTTGCCGCCCAGGTGGTTAACAAGTGGTTAACAAAACCTTTCCAATAGGGGCGGATCGGCGGGTTTCCGCCATTTCAATTAATGCAAACTGCAACTGAGGTGGGGAAAAACTGCCTACCTCATTAATTTTTGGATAAGTTCCGTACGGACAGCAAGACAAATAAAAAGGCCGGCAGAGCCGACCTTTTGATTGCGCCCCAACAGCGCATTGCAGAAACCGTATTCCGGATCAATTTCGATATTGCTGGACCCGGGTCGCTCGAAGCCCGGCAAGACCGTGCTTTTCAATCGAGCTTTGCCAGGAGAGGAACTCCTCAACTGTCAGAGTGTATCTCTGGCACGCTTCTTCAAGGGACAACAAGCCACCGCGAACTGCGGCAACCACCTCTGCCTTGCGGCGGATGACCCACCGCTTTGTCGAAGTCGGAGGCAGGTCCGCAATGGTAAGCGGGCTCCCGTCCGGTCCGATGACATATTTTACACGCGAACGAATGTGTTCGGTCATTGTACTCTCACACTAACCATGACCAAGGCTGATTTGAGACTACAAGATGACGCTTAACAAACGCCTAAAGCAAAATTGTGTTTTTATTAACTATAAAATCTAAATTTAGTGAATGATATTTAGGATTTCACAAAGATAAAGGGTCCAATTCTAAATAGTATTATATGAATTCGTTAACCATATTTACCTGACCGTGCAATTTGCAAGGCAATTCGATTAACCTGAAAATTGCATCCCTCCTCCGGCCACACTTCATTCTTGTTTTTTGTGCCGGCAAATGTCCCGCGGATTACCCTCAGCCCCTTGAAACATCGAGAAAACACGAAAAAACCGCCCCGGTGTCCTCCGGAGCGGTTTTCAAAAATGTGTTTGCAGGACTGATCAGGACGGACGGGCGACCGACACCACGGAACTGACCGGAAACTCCTGGCTGCCAACCTTCAGCACCGCCTCCCCGCTCGACCAGTCCACGCTGTCGACAATGCCCGATACGGTCGTCTTGACGGTTTCCGGCCGGCTGGAGGCGTCCTTCACATCGAAGGAGATGGTGTAGAGCCCGTTCACGGCCTGCTGGCCGGAATCAGTCTGCCCGTTCCAGTAGAAGGTGCCGTCGCCGGCTGCCAGCTCGATGTCGCCGCTATAGACGATGGACCCGCTGGTGTTGCGGATCTCGAAGGTGCCAGTCGCATCTTCCGCCACATTATAGCTCCAGCTGGCCTGGCTGCCCGACAGGGTTGTCGTGGAAGCATCAGCAGTCACTTCATTGCCGATATAGCTGACATAACTCATGCTCTGGTTGCTCGTCAGCGAGGCAATGATTTCTTCAAGGTTCTGGTTCTGCTTGATGGCCTGCTCGACGCTCGAATACTGAACCAGCTGATTGGTGTATTCGGCCGAGTCCAGCGGATCCAGCGGATCCTGGTTCTGGATCTGCGTCGTCAGGATGCTCAGGAACAGTTCGTAATCGGCGATGAGGCCGGCCTGGCTGGTTGCCGAGCCGGTCTGCGACGATGCAGAGGAAGTTGGAGAAACGGTTGTCATTTTTTCACTCCTGAGGCAGCAACTCGCCCCGTTACACTTTCAAGTCCAGGCCGCCGCGCTGTTCCGCGATGGTCATTCTGACAATGTCTTCAAGCATCGGATCGGCTTCCGCGGAAACCGTGCCTCCGCCACCATTCGAGGCCGGCTGATGTCCACCCCCTCCCTGTTCGGAGCCGAACTGCTGGCCGCCGTCCTGTCTCAGGGAGAATTGCAGGTTGTCTGAATCCGGGTTGAGCCCTGCCGCTTCCAGCGCGCGCTCCAGGCCGCGCTGATCACGCAGGAACATGTCCAGCGTCTCCGGCCGGTCGACACGCAGATGGGCCTGGACCTTGCCATCGTGAGAAACCTTCATCTCAACCTCGACCCGGCCGAGCTCCGGCGGGTCGAAACGCATCTGGAAACGGGTCTGACCATCCTTCAGATTGCGCGCAATCTCTGCGGCCACCTGGGTAGCCACCTGGCCGGACTGGCTCTGGCTCGGCATCTGCAGGCTCTCTGTCCGCATTGCCCCTGCCAGATCGCCGCCGCGTACCGTTGCCGCACCGAACTCGCCGGAAATGCTGGTGTGCTGCAATTCAGCAGGCATATCCGCTTCGTCAGCCGCAATATTCGACAGCGCCGCAGCAGCGACAGGACCAGCCAGGGCCGCTCCGCGCGGCTCAGGTCCCGTTTGCTCCGCGCCCTTGGCAGCAGGTCCGGCAGCAGCATCTTGCGTATTGCCTGCCCCCTGCGGACCGGAAGCCTCACCCGTGACCGGCTTGACGAGACCCGTACCTTCCTCGGCAACAGGCTCACCAGCCAGCAACTGTTCGGACGACACCGGCTGCGGCGTTGCCTGAACCGGCTGTTGAACAGGAACGGCACCCGCATTCACGGCGGCCGCGACCTGCGTGGTGGCTGCGCTCATCGCGGTTCCGGCCTGTGCGCTCGCCTCACCCGTTTGCGTGTTCGTCGTTACCGGCTGGGCTGACGTCTCGCCATCCACCACGGGTGCGGCAGGCACTGCAGGAACCTGTGTGCCTTCAGATGCCGCAGCGGCCTTGGCGACGGCCGAGACAGACGCAGCAACAGTTCCGGCAGGCGTTGCCGCGGCAACCTGGAGACCAGGTGCTTCACCAGGCCCCTGCCCCGGCGCCTGACCGCCAACCACCGCGCCGGCCTGCACACTTGCCTGGACAGGCAACGTCACGGCCGGCTGCTGGCCGACTGGCTGGGCAGCGGGCGTTACCGACGCCCGGAATTCTTTCGGCAGTTCGCTCTGCCAGCGGCGCTCTGTCGTGACAGGCGCTGGCCGGGCAACTGCCGCCTGCGCCTCCGCCGCTGTAGCCGGCGTTGTCAGCCCGGCTCTTTCAGGCTGCGCGGCACCTGCCTCAACACCGTTCAAAGCGCCGGCAAAACTCGGTGCTGTAGCCGGTGCAGAACCTCCGGAACCGGTACCGGCTCCGGCATCTGCCACAGGAGCAGGTGCAGCCCCGTTTTGGGCACCAGCTGAAGGCACCGCTGGAGCGCTGCCTGCAAGACCTGCGCTTCCCGAAAACGCGGCACCGGGCACGCCGGCATCGGCGGAGGCTGGCGTGGTAGCCGCACCTTCGCCAGCAGGAGCCGGAACAACAGGTGCAACCGGCGCAAGTTCCGCAGCCAGGGCAACGTCGGCGGTTTGCGCCGCTTCATCTCCTTCAGAGGGAAGCAGACCCTGATCCGTATCACCGGGTTGCCCCGCATCGAGTGGCGGAGTGCCGGCCACGATATCGCCGGATAGAAGAGGATCGGCAACCGGGACCGTCGGATCCACCGCAATGGCGGATGCAAGTTCGCCTGTCACCACAGAGGTCTGGATCTGCGCGGCAACCACCCCCGGCTTCACCGGATCGGCCGCGCGGCCGGCCTTGGCGGAAACCACGGCACTGACCTGACCCTTGTCTTGCCCTGCGCCCTTCGCGGCGCCCTGCCCCGAGATCGAGCTCAGCTCGTCGGCAAATCCGTTTGCCTTGCCCCCAACAGAGGAAGCAGCCGCACCTGCAGAAGCCTGCCCGCCAGCAAGTGCGCTGCCCGCACCCGCTGCCAGCGCCCCGGCAGAAACATCCGTTGTCAGTCCAAATGGCAGCACATTTGCCCCCAGATCCCGGCCCGCACCGGCGGGCATATTTCGTCACCGGAATAGAAAGCAAACATCGGGCCAAACGTTAAACTCTGCCAGATCCTTTGATTTTGCTCATCTTTTTCAAAGGTGGAGCGAAACCACCTCGGGTTTCGGGCGGCAAGCTTTGCCGGTCCGGCAAAGCGTGCCTGCCATGCGGGGGAAGCAATTGGCAGCCGCTCTCCTTATCTGTATAGTGCCGCCAACTTTGAATAGGGCCCTTGATCGCTGCCCGCCCGGCAGGGCGTGGAAGGCTCGGGACGGACAACCGCCCCGCCTGCGCGATCGGCCAAAAACTTCTGGAAGTACACTGGATGCGAAACAGTCTGGATCTGCCCGGCCGCCCGGAAGACACTCGCGTTGTCGTCGCCATGTCCGGCGGGGTCGACAGCTCGGTCGTGGCCGCCCTCATGAAGGCCGAAGGCTACGACGTCATCGGCGTCACCCTGCAGCTTTATGATCACGGCGCCGCAGTCAGCAAGGCAAAGTCCTGTTGCGCGGGCGTCGACATTCATGATGCCCGCCGCGCGGCCGAAACCATCGGCATTCCCCACTACGTGCTGGATTATGAAAGCCGGTTCAAGGAACAGGTCATGGACCGTTTCGCCGACAGCTACATCGCCGGCGAAACCCCGATCCCCTGCGTCTCCTGCAACCAGACGGTCAAGTTCACCGATCTCCTGAAGACCGCGAAGGATCTTGGCGCCGATGCATTGGCAACCGGCCACTATGTCCGCTCCGCCCAGCAGGGCAACAAGCGCGCGCTTTTCCGCCCGGCCGATCTTGACCGTGACCAGAGCTATTTCCTGTTCGCCACCACGCAGGACCAGCTCGATTTCATCCGCTTTCCGCTTGGCGGCATGCCCAAGTCGAAGGTGCGTGAGCTTGCAGCCGAATTCGGCCTGACCGTCGCCAACAAGCCGGACAGCCAGGACATCTGCTTCGTGCCCAACGGCGATTATGCCGAGGTCATCCGCAAGCTGCGCCCCAATGCGGCCGAACCGGGCCAGATCGTCCATATGGACGGCCGCGTGCTGGGTGAGCATGACGGCATCATCCACTACACCATCGGCCAGCGCCGCGGCCTTGGCGTTGCCACGGGCGATCCGCTCTATGTGGTGCGGCTCGACCCGGACGAGCGCCGTGTCGTCGTCGGCCCGCGCGAGGCGCTGGCGACCCGCACCATCCTGCTGCGCGAAATGAACTGGATCGGCGATCAGCCGCTGGACGAAGGCGACGAGATCGAGCTCTTCGCCAAGGTCCGCTCCACCCGGCCGCCGGCACCGGCCACCTTGCGCATCCTGAACGGCAAGGCGTTCGTGGATCTTGCCAACGGCGAAACCGGCGTCGCCCCGGGCCAGGCCTGCGTCTTCTTTGATACGGATGACGAAACAGCCCGCGTTCTGGGCGGCGGCTGGATCCACAAGACCGAACGCACGGGCGACTGGGCGATCGATTTTCCACAGGTCAAAGCCCCGGTTTCCGCGGCCTGAGGCCAGACAAAAAACTTTGCGGCCGGACGCCAATTCAACGCTTGACGCCCGCCCGCCGCCTCACTATAAGCACCCCACGTCGCGCGGGCCGCCCAGGCCCGGATCGCACGGGATGGCGGAGTAGCTCAGCCGGTTAGAGCAGCGGAATCATAATCCGCGTGTCGGGGGTTCGAGTCCCTCCTCCGCTACCAAATTTTCTCAAAGCCTCTTCCAAATTTTATGTGGACTGTGGTCACAGCGTCTTTTCTGAGTAACGCGCGTTCAATGCGTTGATCAGATTTCGAAAATATTCTCGAACGCTGTCACCGTCGATGGCTTTATGGCTGTCTACATCCAGAAAGAAGGATACAGCGTCCAATACGCAACGAAAATTCATGTCTTCAGAAGATTTTGCAGTGTCGTTCACACCCAAAACAACATCAAATTCCTTCAGAGGAAGCATTATTACCAAACAGCTGTCAGACCCACCCCTAAAATAGTCCGCCTCCTCCCGCGTCATTCCAGGCAAAAAATCTTGAGCCTTTTCAAGATTAATAGCTCCGTCTATCAAAAAATCCGGACCCGAGAGAAAAAGAAAATTGGGAGCCCCATCGAGTTCAGTCGAGTAATCTCCGTAGAGCAAATATACTTGTATTACAGACTTCATAAAGCTTTGAACGTGTTCATCCTCAATATGACCCGATGCGCTTATTGGTCTGATTGAACCGCTCTTCTTTTCCGCCCCAATCCCTGATGATGTGAAACCGAGCAGTATTCCAAGAACAAGAAATGCTTTAACGCCTCCCAAAAAGCTCGCCATAGGTTAAATTCCCTAAACCTCTATTTCTACAGTTGGAATTGAAACAAACAACATCTCGAGTCGGCTAGTTGATCGAACCATTGCCTCGGCACTAACACCTCGTGAAGTACGGAACGTGCCACCCATTAGTCCGGAATGATCTGTTCTCTCTGTCATGGGTTGGACCGCTATGTAATCCCCGCATCGTGTTCGCAACATGATCACAGGCGAACTCTGCTCGCGGCCAGCGAGAGCGCGAAAGCAATTTCTCAGCTATTTGTGTCCACTCATCGCAGCCAATGGCTTAGTTTCTAAACCCGCCGAATTGATCACAACCCATTTTTTCATCAGGAACTACAAACGTCCTATGTGAGACCGACTGGAGACGGTTTGTTTGTGACGGTTGATCCGAGCGAAGCAGTTATTCGCCAGTACCGGCCACGTTGGCGATTTCGGCCCTAAAAGGTCATTGCCACGCTCATCGACAATCGTCGGTTTATTGTCTTTCGAACTTGCCAAGTGAAATTCGCGCTTGGTTAAAGCCCGACGACGAAGAATGAAACATATGCAATTATCAGGAAGATGATTTTGACGCCGTAAGGCTGCTTCATCGTCAATCTGGAAGACTGCAAAATGGCAGGCAATCTATACCTCTACCCTCAGCAACCATGTACGCTTTTCCGTCGATTTCCACCCCAAGGAAAGATGCTGCATTCCACCAATAACCGGCACCACCACCTTCTCTGGCGGCATCGCATTGTTTTCCCAGATACAGAACGGTGCCGTCCGTAAGCGTAACCGATGCTCCGTGCTCATTGCATTTAACGATTTCCTCGGCTTGTGCCGAGGTTGCGACGACAAGAGCTGCCAACAAAATGATTTTTCGCATATCAAGTTTCCAAATGAATAATCTCGAACACCCATAGATATCTTGACCATCTGTGTTCAACAACGGTGACATTAAAGCCAATCATGTGATGCAGGCTACATAAAGTAAGCTCTTCCGCAAGCTAAGATTTTTTAAAGTGCTGATGCAAGCCTTAAGAGGAACAGATATTCTTGCTTCCGCTGCCGGAACATTCAGCAACATCGACTTTAGTTTTCAGAAAATGACTTTCTTGGAGAAGACATGAAAATTTCCAAAACTCTGATCTCACTTTTATTGTTTTTTGTTGGTTTTCAGTTTCCGGCCGTTTCGCAGACGGTAAGTCCCATTGCTCCCGTTCCGGGTGATCCGCTGATCGATTATCAGATAGACAACTGTGAAGGCACAAGAGGCTTTGGCTGGCTCAAATATGAGCCCGCCGGATTGCTGCGCCTTAGCGATCTCTGTTTGAATGAAGAAACCGGAACAGCCGTTGCTGCCGAGACCTTGTATGACCTCGAGTTGACGGCAAAGAGCAGAAACGGCCGTAAGTTTGAAGACCTTGCCTCTGGTGCAAATGAGTATCAAAGGGATCGTATTGAGATCACTGGAGATCAAAATGCGCCGAATTGCACTCAAGACAACGTTGAAAGTTTCCAGTTCTGGGCAAACGATTCTTCGGTGAAACTGGTGCCGGGCCAACGAACTGCCTGGATTAATGGGTACACCATTCCAGTGACAAGTCCGGCCCCGATGAAGCCGACAGCCAAACTCTTGCTTGGAATTCGGAACATAACTCAAGCAGATACCGGTTCGAACACATTCCCCAATGGGCTCATCACAAACGGTTTTGGAGACATTTACGGTGACGGATCTTTCACCGGCGCCGATGGCTCAGTTTCCCTAATCGAAGGCGCTGGATACAACTACGGAGAAGCTCAGGGCGGACTAGCTGTTAAGTTTTCAGGTAATGGTGAGTTCACGATTAGCGGTTCCTTCACTGCCAAGAACCAGCGACTTAAGGGCCATGAAGCCAACGAAATGATCCAGATCTACGGCGATATTGTTCATTTTCGCGGACATGTTCTGGGATCCGGCGGTGAGCAACTTCTTGGGCACGGCATCGTACGAGGTGAGCTTCTGGATGCCAGTGGAAGAACTCATAGCTACCGGTCGACCGCTTACATTATCAGCTGCATGTCTTTTGAGTGATTTCACAGGAGAAGTTTAATGCGAATATTTCTGTTTATTTTTTTTCTGGTTCTTCCAGCATCCGTCCAGGCCGACGGGTTGGGCTTCATGACACCCTCGAAAAATATTTACTGTAACGGAGGAGTAACTGGCGGCGGTCATTTGTACTGCACGATTATCAATCGCAGCGGCCCCACACCTCTTCCGAAGCCCGCTTCATGCAATGGATACTGGGGACACGAGTTCTACATAGAGGCATTCGGCCGAGTGAAAATGCTTTGTAGCCAACGACCTGAAACCGTGGACTACACAGACATCGCTCACTACGGAGTGTCAGGAGAATTCGGAAGTGTGAACTGCCGTTCGGAAAAAACCGGGTTCACATGTACCAATGCTGACGGCCACGGGTTCTTTTTGTCCCGCCGGAAACAACTCGTATTTTGATTGCAAGATATTTGGGGGGGATTTGAATGTGATGAAAACCTTGTACGCCCTCTCTCTGATGTATGTAGCGTCTGTTCCCGTCAGCAGCGCCCAAGCCGAGCAAGTTGAATCCGCATGGGAAGTGTTCACTCAAAAATGTCAGCAGTTTCTCGATAATCCCAGTGAGTTTTTAGATCGGTCGGACAGAAATATTCCAAATTGGAAATGGATTATCCGCGAGGAACCAAACACCGGTTTCTTTGAGTATTTCTCAGTTCCTCCCGGAGAGAAAATGCAATTTACAGCGATAAGGCATGCAGGCGTAGAGAATGATTTTCTGCACTGCTCACTCTCGGTAGTTTCAGAAAGGCCGGGGTTAGCGGAAACGATCTCCAGACATCTTTCAACTCTTCCTGATGTTCAGCAAGTTGGGGGCGTTATCGACTTTCCGAATGAATTAGGAATGTCAAACGATCTAAAACGATATTATTCAACATCGAACAGAACTTCCCTCGCCGGTGTTTTTGATAGTCAGAATGTCTCCACTCAGGTTCGTGTCGATGATCTCGGCGGTTACTATTTTGAGGCTCATGCAGTTCGACCCTCCGAATGAGGCAGAAGGAGTTGTTGATTTGAAGTGTTTGGTAACTCCAGGCTTCTCGCTCTGCTCCTCATGGACCACTTAATGAAAGCCTAGATCTAGATCATCTTTTTTGCAGTGCACGACCGCTTCATCACCGATGCTACCATTTGTTCATCGCGCCGCGAACACCAGCTCCCCGCCCTCAATAGACCCACACTCGTCGTTAACAAACGGCAGCTTAGCAATTCAGGCCGAAACACTGCCTCTATAGAGACCGCCCCCTCATCCAATTGGACTCTGAAAATTGTCAAATTGGATATGTTGGCCAGACCAATTCCTTTCTAGCGTTCACGCAACGGCCGACTGTTCTCCTGATGCTCCTGGATCCTTCAGCAGCGCGCCCTTTTTAATGGACCGAACATGCAAGTGCTTGACCGCGTTGAACTCTACCTTGTGAAAACACCCCTGCCCGCGCCACATGCGCCCTCGTGGATCCCTGGAACGATCCGGACCCATGTCTCCATGTGCATCGTCCGGTTCATCACCGATGACGGTGTTGAAGGATGGAGCGGGTTTCCGGCTGCGGGACGCGAGCGCGCCGGACTGGGCGACCTCTTGGCCGGTCTCTTTCTCGGCCAGGATGCAGGCGACATTGATAAGCTTTCCGAGCGCATCCAGATCATGGCGGCGGGCGGCAATTTCAACTGGTGGCTTGAGCCTGCCTTCTGGGACATCAAGGCCAGGAGCGCGGGACTGCCGCTCTACAAGCTGCTTGGCGGAACGGATGACCGCATCAGGCTTTATGCTTCCTCCGGCGAACTTCGGGACCCGGGCGCACGGCGCGAGGAAGCCGAAGCCCGGCTTGCCGAAGGGTTCGACACGATGAAAATCCGTGTCCATGACTTCGATGAGGCCGTTGATATCGACCATATTTCCGATATCGCCCGCCACATGCAGGGACGGATGAGGATCTCGGTCGACTGCAATCAGGCCTTCCGCCTGACGCAGAACGGCGATGCGCCGCTCTGGTCGCTGGACAGGGCCAAGCGCTTTGTCGATGCCGCTGCGGATGTCGGCCTTGCCTGGGTGGAAGAACCGCTGTTTGGCGAATGGCACGAGGAAATCGCCAGACTGACCACCTATTCGCGCGTTCCTGTCGCCGGTGGCGAACTTCATGTCATGGGCTACAGGGAACTCGCCCGGATGATGAAGATGGGCTGCTACAATATCTTCCAGCCCGATGCCATGTGGGCCGGCGGGATTACCCAGTGCCTCAAGGTTGCCGCGCTCTGCAGGCAAGAAGGTATCAGGTTCACGCCGCATTGCTGGTCGAACGGCTTCGGTTTCATTGCAAATGCGCATGTCTTTGCCGCCAGCGGCTTTGCCGGTGAGGAGTTGTTTGAATATCCGCTCTCACCACCGGGCTGGACACCGGAAGGCCGCGACCAGATCTTCTCGCAGCCGTTCCTGCACGAAAACGGCTGGTTTGCCATGCCGCAGACACCTGGCCTCGGCTTCGAGATCAATCAGGAAACCCTCGAGAAATACGGACAGTGTTTCTTCAAGGCCAGCCGCAACTCCACGCACTGGATGCCTGAAGCGCTGCCTGCTCCTTAAAGGTCTCCCCTACGTCTGGTGTGCGCGGCTCCCTCGATCTTCGCCCCAATTGCACAGGACAGGTTTCTGCCGCCTCGGTGAGGGAAACCTCCTGCGCGGAAGCATCAATTCGAACCGTGCGTCTTTGCAGGTCATGTCCTGAAGCGCTCATGAAAAAGAAGCACCGCACGACAGGCGCCGGAGCGCGCCTGTCAATCTGCACAATGGACCGGCGTTCAGGCATGAAGTAACAATTCAGGGTAGTTGCCGATACCCCCGGTCCCTGCCTCAGTCACCAACGTCGACCCTTGACGCCGGGCGGGAACGCGGGGCCCTTGGCAACCTGTGTCTGTCATGCGGTGAACGATGCGAAGCTGGGCCTGCCTTCTCTGTCTTGCAACGCTGCTTCTGGCAGGCTGTTCGACGCTGAACACGGACTACCCGCGCGTCGAGACGAGTGCCTTTACGGCCTATCGCAGCACCTCTCTGGGCCGCCTGTTCCGGGCCGCGGAAAAAAGCCACCCGGGCAAATCCGGTGTCTCGCTCGTGACGACGGGGCGCAACGCCTTTGCCATCCGGGTGGCCATGACGGAGCTCGCCGAGCACAGCCTTGATCTGCAATACTACATCTGGGATGCGGACCAGAGTGGGCGCATCCTCGAGCAGGCCCTTTTGCGCAGTGCGGATCGCGGCGTGCGCGTCCGCCTTCTCATCGACGATATCAACGTCAACGGACGCGATGAAATCCTCGCCAGTCTGGACGCCCATCCGAATATCGAGATCCGGTTGTTCAACCCCTTCGTGAGCCGGTCCTCGCGGGTCTTCAACCTGATCGGTGACTTCGACCGCCTGAACCACCGCATGCACAACAAGCTGATGATCGCCGACAACGCGGTTGCGCTTCTCGGCGGGCGCAATATCGGCGACCACTATTTCGACGTCTCCGAGGAATCCAACTATCGCGACCTGGACATCGCCGCGGTTGGCCCGGTGGTGCGGGATGCCTCGAGCGTCTTCGATTATTTCTGGAACAGGAACTGGTCGGTGCCTGTCGCGGCCAGCGTCAACCGGACCTTTGGCGAAACCGACCTGGAAGTGGCCCGGGTGAAACTGGAAGAGACCATCGACACCGAAGGATATCCCTATCCTTTCCGCCAGAGGGTTACTGCCGTCCGCCAGTCGATGTCGGAGCTTACAAGGCAACTGGTCTGGGCACCGGCCTTTGTCGTATGGGACGATCCGGCCGATTTCATCGCGGGAAAAAGCGGCGGCAAGATCCTCAAGGCACTTGCCGGCAAGGTGGACGGACTGAAACGCGAACTCCTGATGGAAAACGCCTATTTCGTTCCCACACAGGCAGGCGCGGACAAGCTGAAGCAACTCACGGCGCGCGGCCTGAAGGTCCGCGTTCTCACCAACTCGCTCAGTTCAAATGATGTGGTTGCGGTTCACGCCGGCTATTCGAAATACCGTGCGGAACTTCTGGAAGCCGGCATAGAGCTGCATGAAGTCAGGGCCGATTCCGCCAGGGTCCAGCAAACGCTCTTTTCAACTGAATCCAAGGCCGGGCTGCACACCAAGGCGGCGGTCTTCGACGGAGCCTCGATTTTCGTCGGCAGTTTCAATCTCGACCCACGTTCAGCCAACCTCAATACGGAGATCGGCCTCTACGTGGAAAGCCCGGAACTGGCCCACCGGCTGACAGCGTTCCTGAATGAAGGCGTTTCACTGAAAAACAGCTACCGGCTCGAACTGGACGACGACGGCAGGATCCTCTGGAAGAGCGAAGAAAATGGCGAGATCGTCACCTTCACCTCGGACCCGGGATCGACACGGGGCCAGCGCTTCACTTCCGGCATCATCGCAACGCTTCCCGTCGAAGGTCAGTTGTAGGTGGGTGGAAAGCGGTAACAGGCTCCACTCCGCCAACCGCCTCGCGCCCTGCCGCTCCGATACAAGACGGAAACGGCACAGGCGTTTGGCACTTCAAGCGATCTCGAACCCGGCACACAGCGCGGTGTTGGCGACATGGCTGCGCATTGCGGTTCGGGCGGCTTCCGCGTCGCCCTTGCGCAGTTCGGCAACGATGACCCGGTGCTCAGCCAGCGAGGCCCGCATGCGCAGCGGATCCGTGATCGGGATCGGCTGGCGCTGGGTCTCCGTCAGAAGTTTCCGGACCTGATCGTAAAGGCCCGCGATCATGCGGTTCCTGCACCGCCGGGCAATCAGGTCGTGAAACTCCAGATCGGCATCCACGTTGCTGAGAAAGTCGCGATTGGACCAGGCCTGTTCCATCAGGTCGGTCAGTTGCGAGAGCCGGTCGAGATCTTCCTCCGACAGTCGCCCCGCTGCATGAGCCGCAATCTCGCCTTCAAGGACAAGCCGGGTCTCGAACACTTCCAGAAGGGAACGTTCCTCGGCGAACTTCCAGTCCGACATGGTCTTGCCCGAACCGGTGCCGACGACAAACGTCCCCCTGCCCGCTTCGGTCTTGATCAGGCCGATGGTTTCAAGGGTCAGCAGGGCTTCGCGCAATGAGGCCCTGCTGACACCGAACTCTTCCGACATTTCCCGCTGCGAAGGGATTTTCTCCCCGCTCTTGAGCGCTCCGCTGAGGATCATCTCCTGAAGCTTGCGGGCGATGCTCTGCGGAACCGGCGTACGTGTAATCATTGTGTCTTTCATGGTTCGTACGGCGCGTGTGCCGTTCTGCCTTCTTTTAGCCCGCCGAAACGCGATCAGCATCATTTTAACGCTTGCATCCCGTTTGATCGATCTGTTTACTGGTCTAACTGGTCAGACCAGTCATACCAGTTAGACCAAGAATAATCACCAGGGGAATAAAATGTCTCTTCACTCCTTCATCAAAACGGCTGCAACCGTAGGCTTGCTCACGTTTTCCTCCATGACCACCGCCATGGCCGCAGACCTGACAGTCGGCGCCAACATCGGCAACGTTCCGTGGGAATTCCAGGATGAGTCGGGCAAGACCGTCGGTTTTGAAATCGATCTTGCAACCGAGGTCGCAAACAGGCTCGGCAAATCGATCGAGTTTGAAAACATCCCGTTCAACGGGCTCTTTTCCGCGGTCCAGTCGGGCCGGATCGACATGGCGGTTTCCTCGATCACCATCACCAAGAAGCGTCTGGAATCGGTCACTTTCGCCCAGCCCTACTATGACAGCGACCAGTCCCTCACCGTTGCCGCCGACAGTGGCCTGAAATCGGTTGCCGACATGAAAGGCAAGGTCATCGGCGTCGACACGGGCTCTACCGGCGACATCTGGGCCACCGAAAATCAGGAGAAATACGGCTTCGGTGAAATCCGCCGCTACGAAGGCCTGGCCCCGGCCATGCTCGACCTGACGGCCGGCCGTATCAACGGCTACATTAGCGACATCCCGGCGCTGCTTTATTACACCAAGGACAAGCCGAACCTTGCGGTCGTCGAACGCATCACCACCGGCGAACAGTACTCCATGATGTTTGCCAAGGACGCGGAACTGGCAAGCCAGGTGAACGACGTCCTGTCCGAACTGAAGAAGGAAGGCGTCGTGGCTGACCTGCACGAGAAATGGTTCGGCTCTCGCGCCGAAGAAACCACCTCGACGGTTACCATCCTCGACATGCCCAAGCTGTAAGCAAAGCACGCGCGGGCCGCCTTCGGGAGGGCCCGCGCCTTCCCTGATTCCAGCCATTCTTCCGGACTTTTCATGGACCTCTTCGAAACGTTCTTCAACGTTCCGGTCTTCATCCGAACGTTTCCGCTCCTCATGAGCGGCCTTGTCGTAACCTTGCAAATCGGGGCAACCAGTATCGTTGCCGGCCTCGTTCTCGGGCTTTGCCTTTCCCTTGTGCGCATGTACGGATCACCCTGGATGCGTGTACCGGCCGCCATCTATATCGACATCTTCCGGTCGATCCCGCTGCTCGTACTCCTGATCGTCGTCTACTACGCCCTTCCATTCGTCGGCATCAGACTGTCGCCATTCCTGTCCGCCACACTCGCGCTGACGCTCGTGTCCGGTGCCTATACCGCTGAAATCTTTCGTGCCGGCATTCAGGCGATCCCCGTCGGACAGTTTGAAGCCTCGCGCGCACTGGGCCTGTCCTACAAGGACATGATGGTCGACGTCGTGCTGCCGCAGGCCATCAAGATCGTTATCCCGCCACTGACGAACAACTGCATCAACGTGATGAAGGACACCGCATTGGCCTCCGTCGTTGCCATGCCGGACCTTCTCAAGCAGGCAACGCAAGCCCAGGCCCTTGCCGCCAACCCCACGCCCCTGATCGGCGCTGCCATCATCTATCTCGCGTTCCTGTGGCCCCTGGTTGCCCTGGTCTCGCGCTATGAAAACCGTCTCGGGCGGAGGAGTGCGTGATGCGAAACATCATCGAAATCGAAAACGTTACCAAGCACTACGGCGCCTTTGCCGCGCTCAGCGATATAGACCTGGCGATCGGCGAAGGTGAGGTCGTCTGTGTCATCGGCCCGTCCGGGTCCGGCAAATCCACGCTGATCCGGTGCATCAACCTTCTGGAGAGCTATTCCGACAAGGGCAGCATTCGGGTCGACGGCATTCCGGTGCAGCCCGGACCGACACTGGGCCAGGTCCGCGCCGAAGTCGGCATGGTGTTCCAGTCGTTCAATCTTTTCCCGCACATGAGCGTCCTGAAGAATGTGATGCTGGCCCCCATGCGCGTGCGCAGGACGCCGGCTGGGGAGGCTGCCGCGAAGGCTCGCGAACTCCTGGCCCGCGTCGGCATTGCCGAACAGGCAGACAAGTTTCCCGGCCAACTGTCCGGCGGTCAGCAGCAACGTGTTGCCATTGCCCGCGCACTGGCAATGGAACCCAAGGTGCTCCTGTTCGATGAACCGACCTCGGCGCTCGATCCGGAAATGGTGGGCGAAGTTCTTGACGTCATGCGCCAGCTTGCCGGAACCGGCGTGACCATGGTCGTGGTCACCCATGAAATGGGCTTTGCCCGCCAGGTGGCCGACAGGGTGATCTTCATGGATGGCGGCCGGATCGTGGAAACCGGAACGCCGGCGCAGATTTTCGACACCCCGAAAGAACAAAGAACCCGCAATTTTCTAAGCGCGGTCCTCAACCACTGAAATTTACTGCCTTTGCTGGAGCCAACCATGCCAAACAATGCACAACTGGACATCGCCTGGGTCCGGGATCAATTTCCGGGACTGAAATCGGACTGGGTCTTTTTCGACAATGCCGGCGGATCGCAGATCCTCAACCAGGCAGTCGAGCGGATCAAACAGTTCCTGCTCGAAAAAAACGTTCAGATCGGCGGTAGCTACGAAGTTTCGAAGGCCGCGGCGGCAGCTCTCCTGGAAGCGCGCAAGGCCGGTCAGCTTCTGGTCAACGCCTCCCGTCCCGAAGAGATCGTCTTCGGCCATTCCACCACCGTGCTGATGCAGAACCTCGTCGAATCCATGCGCCGCCAGTTGGCGCCGGGGGACGAGGTGATCGTGAGCAACGCGGACCATGAATCCAATATCGGCCCCTGGCTGCGGCTAGAGGAATTCGGCATCAAGGTGATCTTCTGGCAGCTCGACAAGGACAGCCTCACCCTGCACCTGGATGATCTCGGCAAACTGATGAACGAACGCACCAGGCTCGTTGCGGTCCACCACGTCTCCAACATCCTGGGTGAAGTTAATCCCGTCCGCGAAATCGCCGATTACGTTCACCAGCGAGGTGCCAGACTGTGCGTCGACGCGGTCGCCTATGCGCCGCACCGGGCGATCGACGTGCAGGAACTGAACGTCGATTACTACATCTTCAGCCTGTACAAGACCTTCGGCCCGCACATCGCGATGATGTACGGCAAATATGATCACCTTCTGGAGCTGGACACGCTCTACCACTATTTTTATGGCAAGGACAAAGTCCCGGGAAAGCTGGAAGCAGGCAATCCGAATTATGAACTTGCCTATTCGCTGACAGCCATCACAGCCTATCTGCAGGAACTCGGGAAACGATGCGGAGCTCCTGCCTCGTCCGAGCCGCGCGCCCTGATCGAGACCGCCTTTTCTGCCATCGCGGCGCAAGAGATTGCCTTGACCAAGCGCTTTCTCGACTGGGCGAAGCAACACCCGGACATCACGATCGTGGGGCGTGACACGGTTGGAAACGGCAACAGGATCGCAACCATCAGCTTCACGGCAAAAGGCTGGGCGCCGGAGGCACTGTGCCGAAAGATCGACGAATATCATGTTGCGATCCGCCATGGTGACTTCCATTCCCGGCGCCTGGTCGAAGACCTCGGGCTGGCCAAAGCCGGAGGCGTCGTGCGCCTGTCCATGGTCCATTACAACACGCTTGAAGAAGTCGATCGCCTGACCAACGCCCTGGATGAAACCCTCGGTCAAAAAGCGTCCGGAACAGCACCTGTGAAAGCATCGGCATGACGGCACCCTCCTTCGACACAGTGGTGCGCGGTGGCACCATCGTCACCGCAGCCGATGTCTATCAGGCAGACATCGGCATTACGGATGGCAAGATCGTGGCGATCGGACGTGATCTGCGGGAAGCAGCCACGACCATCGATGCGACCGGCTTGCTCGTGATGCCGGGCGGCATCGACAGTCACGTCCATATCGCGCAGCCGTCAGGCGAAGGCATTGTCATGGCGGACGACTTTGAAAGCGGAACAAGGTCGGCGCTTCTTGGCGGGAACACGACGGTAATGCCTTTCTGCCTTCAGCAGAAAGGCGACACCCTGCGCGAGGCGTTGAAGGGATATCATGCCCTCGCAGAGGGCAACTGTTTCACCGACATCAGTTTTCACATGATCGTCTCCGACCCGACGCCCCATGTGCTTGGCCAGGAAATGCCGGCGCTTGCGGAAGAAGGCTATACGTCGATCAAGGTGTTCATGACCTACGAAGGCCTGCGCCTTCGCGATGACGAGATCCTGGCCACGCTGGACGCGGCCAAACGCTCCAGACAGGTCGTGCTGGTTCATTGCGAAAACGAAGATGCCATCCGCTATCTCATCGGACGGCGTGAAGCAGATGGCGACACCGCCCCGTACCACCACGCCACGTCTCGCCCGATCGCGGCAGAGCGAGAGGCAACACACCGGGCCCTGTCTCTGGCCGAAATCGTCGATACCCCGATCGTCATCGTCCATGTTTCGAACCGCGAAGCGATGGAGGAAATATCGCACGCACGGCTGAGAGGCCAGAAGATCGCCGGTGAAACCTGCCCGCAATATCTCGTTCTGACGGCAGACGATCTGGATCTTGAGGATTTCGAAGGTGCGAAGTTCGTCTGCTCGCCTCCTCCCAGAGACAAGGAAAGCCAGGACGCCTGCTGGTCCGGTCTGGAAAACGGCGTGTTCGATCTTTATTCTTCCGACCACTGCCCGTTCCGGTTTGACGACCCCAGCGGCAAGAAGACCGAGAAGGGAATGCAATCCTTCAGTTGGATCCCGAACGGCATTCCGGGTGTTGCGACCAGACTGCCGATATTGTTCTCCGAAGGCGTCAAGACCGGCCGTATCGACCTCAACCGCTTCGTTGCGCTGACGTCCACCAACCATGCCAAGCTGTATGGTCTCTATCCGCAGAAAGGCACCATCGCGATCGGTTCGGATGCCGATCTGACCCTGTGGGATCCGGAACTCAGGAAAACCATCACCAACGATGACCTCGGCCATGGCGCCGACTACACGCCTTACGAAGGCATGGAGGTGACCGGATGGCCCGTGAAGGTTCTTCTGCGCGGCGATTTGGTGATGGAAAAAGGTGTGCCCGTTCTTGGCAAGGGCCGGGGCAGGTATTTTCCCCGTAAACGAAGCAATCTGATCAACGGCGAAACCAGCCTGTAAGTCCTGCCCGGCATCATTCGGCGTGTCGCTGTTGGCGGCTGATGATGCCGGGCCACAAACCGGAAAAAGAAACGCAGACCATTACACCCGGGAAGGGATCTGGATTGACACCGACGGTCAGGTCGGCGAGGATTTTCAGATGATCCGAATGTCTGCTTTAGCCTCCCGGCTAAAAAGGCGGCTCCTGCCTGTCGACAGGCCGCCTGATCAGTTAGTGGGTGATCCGGACGCCCCGTATATTTTCCGCTGGCGCTTGTGGCCGAAGAACCCGCTCATCAACGCGTATTTACACAATGTCGTACGGGCTGACGACGAGGCAGCCCTGCACGACCACCCCTGGCCGAGCGTGTCGATCATGCTGGCCGGCACCATCGACGAGACTTTCGCTGCCCGTAAAGGCGAGAAGGTGCGCAAACTGCGTGCCGGAGATGTCGTACTCCGTAAATCCCGCTTCGCGCACCGTCTGTCTCCTGTCCTCACCGAACCGGCCTGGACCCTCTTCATCACCGGGCCCCGCGTCAGGGAATGGGGCTTTCATTGTACCCAGGGCTGGCGCGACTGGAAGACATTCGTCGAGGCCAGAAAAGGTGGCAAATACAACGGTTGCGACGATCCATAGGATTATTCGGAAGGCGTCTCGTCCAGAATGACATCGGATCCGGCGCAACCGGCTGCCCGCTGCAGGATCAGCTCATGAATGCATTGGGCAACATGTGCGGGCGGAAGCCCGGCGCCACCGGGCTGAAGCTGCAACTGGCCCGGTATGACGGTGTGCAGGGCAATACCCAGTCCCTCCACCTCTGGCCGCAGGGCCTGGCCGAACGCGATCATTCCCGCCTTGGCTGCGCTGTAGACAACGGCTTCAGTAACGGGCTGAACACCGGCGGTAGAGGCGATCTGCACGACGACGGCGTTGTCTGAAAGCTTCAACGCCGGAATGGCGGCGTGGGTCAGAAGGATAGCGGACTGAAGACTGGTTTCCAGCACGCGCAGCAGCAGCTCCGGTGAAGACGGAGTGAAGGGCTGGAACCCATATGTAGCCGCACCATGGATCAGGACGTCGAGCCCGCCCATTGCAGTTGCCGCCTGCTGGACAACAGTTTCGGGTGTGGTTTTTGAAGAGAGATTTGCTTCAATGATATGGGCGGTTCCGCCCCTGGCGTGTATCTCATCCGACAATTGCCGAAGAGACTCCGCACTGCGCCCAACCAGGGCAAACTCGAATTCCGGGCTGGCAAGGCGTTCGATCAACGCTCGCCCAACCCGACCACTTGCGCCTGTCAGCAAAATTCGTGACATGCGTTTATTGGTACTGATTCAACCGGGAAGCCAAAACGGCGGGCCCGGTATCAGCGACCTGTGGTTTTATCCTCGTCGCAGCCAAATCCGACCACACGACCTGCTTCTTGCCCCGTCAACTGGCGCGGCGTGGAGCCGGCAAGTGCAACGGTTTCCGACGGATCGACAAACTCGATGTCGGCTTCAACTTCGGTATTGCGCTCGATATTTGCTTTCGCTTCAGACATATCTAGTGCTCCTTGTTTGCAATTTGCAGTTTCAATCCTGCACTCATACCTACTAGATTGTCCAGAGCGATCTCGCGATGTGGTGAATTTTCTGAAAGCGACTTCAGCTGTCAGGCGGCGATAGACTGATAATCTGCAACCGGAAACGATCAACAGGAAGACTGCGTGTCGAAGGCAACTGACGGGCTCGAATTTCAACGAAAGCGGCACGTTTTGGCGTGGATGCCGAGATGGCGGGTCTCTGCATGACATCGAGACCGGTGCAATTGGCCGTCATCAGCATAGCCGGCTACGGGTTGGCTCTCCTGACGAACCTGCTTCTGTCCAACATACTCGGGACAGAGCTCTTCGGAGACTATCAGGTTGCATTCGCCCTCTTGTCCCTGCTGGCCTCCCTGTCACTGTCCGGAACGGATATGGTGGCTTCGCGCTACCTTCCCACCATGCGCCGGGCGGTGAATCTCGAGGGTATTCGGGCTTACTGTGCCTGGAACCGCAGCCGGATACGCTTCGGCTTTTCAATCATCCTGTCATTCTATGCAGTGTTTCTGGCAATCGCACTTGCAACACACCTGGCCGATTACAAGCGCTTCGAAGAGTACCATCTGGCTTTTCACAGTATCTGGATTGCCCCGATTGCCGCACTGTCGCTTCTGACCGACCGATATCTCGTTGCCAGCGGGTACCCGCGAACCGGGAGCATCCTGGGCTCGCTGGTCCTTCATCTTGTGCTGCTTTTCTGTGTCGCCGCGGCAGTGTACGGGCTGCGGCTGTCGGTCTCGAGCAGCAGCGTCATGATCGGCATCCTCGTGGTATCGTTTGTGTTCCTGGGGCTCCTGCATGCCGTCATCTTTCGGACCGTTGAGCCCGAGATATACGGTGCATGGTGGACACCGGCGCGGGGCGCATCCCCCGAACACCACAGGGCCTGGTCACGGACCAGCAATCGAATGCTGATCATGCGGGTCAATTCACTGATGTTGTGGCACCTCGACCTCTTCATCGTCGAAATCGCCTCGCCGAACGAAGCCGCCACAAGTTTGTATGCGGCAGTCCTGCTGGTGGTGCGTATCATGCAGCTTGTCCCGACCACCATATCCTTCATGATCCGCCCCTTGTGCGGTGCTGCCGCCGATGACCGGTCGCAATGTCCCAAATTGCAAAAGGCAATCAACGAGTCGAATGCCGTCGTCCTGGGGGCCTGCTCGCTGCTCCTGGCCGGAATGCTTATCGGTGGACATTTCATTCTGAATGCATTTGGCCCGGGGTTCTCCGAAGCAACGACCGCACTCGCGATGGTTGCTGCCGGAGCCTTCATTGAAGCCTTGACGCGGCAGTCCGTCGTGATGCTGCAGACCATGGGGCACGAACAGGTCGCGACCCGCATCTCGACGGTCAGTCTCGTTATCGTGCTCGGGGGCGGGTTCATCGCCACTTACCTCTTTTCATACAACGGCATGGCCGCCGTGACCGGTTTGGTCTTGGCGGGCAAGGGTTTGATATCCTATGCTTTTGCTCGAAGGCGGCTTCCGGAGATCCGTCCCCTGAGCGTCATTTGAAACAACGCGGAGGTGTGATGATGAAGACAGACAATCCATATCAACACTTGATCGAGGCCCTTACCCCACCTTCTGGCGAAATAGATTCATTCATCGAATTGGGCAGCATTCTGCGGTCACTCGATCCGCAACGCATAAACGGCCTGTTGCTGGATCTGCTGCACGTTGTGCGCGAACGCGGCAGCTTGCCGGCACAGCGGGAAGGCAACGTCTACCTGTGCCGGACCGATCAGTTCAGCCTGATGCTGCGCTTCAGTGGACAAGGTGGCCGGCAACCGGTCTACACCGCCAACGAGTTTGATGCCTTCGTGTTGAACCTGTCACCAAATGACGTGCACATACCGCGGCTGGAGTGCGGGCTGGATCGCAACAACCTTCATCAACGCCCGCCCAGCCTCAAGCGCCGGGAAAGCGACCTCGTGCTGAAGGCACATGACGTCTATGACGCCCCGGCGTTCGGCGACATCATCGACATTGCAGCCGCCACGCCGATTGCGCCGTTGTTGATCGTGCATTCCCCACCCCGGGCCCACAGCACCTGGACCTTCGACCGCGAGACACTGGAGCCACTGCAGCAGGTCAGTACCGATCTGCATGCCTCACGCATGCAGATGGTTCTCCAACTGCTTCAGGCCATGCAACAGATCGACGGACTTGAAGAACCACTGGCCAAAATGGTGCATTCGAACATGGCGGGATTTGCACGCTGGGATGCCTTGAAGCTGCTTCATCGCTGTGCGCCACAGCAGGCCCTCACCGCCTTGCACCAAATGGCGCACAGCGACCGCGATGCGTCGCTTCGCGAAGCGGCGCGAGCAACCCTTGCAAGAACGATGGACGGGGATGCGGCATGACCGAGACATATTTTCCCGAAGGGAAAGAAATCCTGACACTTGATCAGTTCGTTGAAAGGCTGGAGGCATCGGGCATTGTTCCGGATCTTCGCGCCTCCCGCTACACTCCGGAAGCAATGTCGCGCGTTGCCGAATGGATGGCTGCATTGGCACGCGATCCCGATGTGCTGCGCGGTCTGCTTGTCGATGGTCTGGCGGATTTTCTGAACTACCAGGTCGACAACGATTTCAAACCGTCAACCTTGATGCTGCACAAGGGCGACGGGTATTCCCTGCGTGCCGTCCTGTGGATGCCGCCAAGCCCTCAACATCCCCCCGAAATCTTTTCCTATTACGAAACCCATGATCACAGCTTCGATTTCTTCACGGTCGGCGCTTTCGGTCCCGGGTACCGCACCCAGTTGTATGACTACGAATACGAGAGCGTGCGCGGCGTCCCGGGAGAACTTGTTCCCTTAAGGTTTCAGGAGGAAACCGGGCTGCCGCCAGGCAAGGTGATGTACTATTACGGCAGCCGCGATATTCACACGCAGCTCCCGGCGCCCTCGATCTCCGCGTCGATCAACCTGCTCCTGCCCAAGACCTATCCGGCACACCGCCGGCAATACGAGATGACCCTGGAAGAAACGCCGGAAGGTGTCTTCGGCAAACTCATTGCCGGGAATGTCGATCGACAGGCGCAGGAGCGCGCCTTGTTCGAAACAGCAGCGGCAATGGGGGATACCGATCTTCATGAGGCCTTGCGCGACATTGCAAGACATCATGACACGCCGCAGGTGCGGGCACTGGCCTGGCAATCCCTGTTGCCCAACAGCAAGCATCTCGCCGAGGATGTCGGCCTGGTCCGCGACGATGGAGATCCCCATGTTCGCGCCGCCCTTTCGCAGTGGGTGTAGCGCGCTGAGATTTACCAGCCTGGCAATGTGGTGCCTGCGCCGCCTTGCCAGCAACCATCCGAAGCCGTGCAGGTTGGGAAGGATCAACTCCCTTTGGATCAGGTCGAAAAGTATGGTAATCGCCAGCCAAACAATATCGGGAATGCACCATTGAGCGAACTGACCGTAGCGGAAGCAACGAACCGCGTTTATGAATCCCTGCAGGCTGACAACGAAGATATCGACCTGCATATCGCTGCTCTCAAGGAAGCGTTGAAACGCGAGGGCCAGAAGGAAGCCGTTTTTGATCCGGCAAAGCTCGTCCAGAACAACCGCTCCGGACGCAAGCTCATGCAAGCCTACTTTCGCCAGCGCGGCGTGAAGGTCACCTTCGCGGCTGCCTGACACGAAGCTGCCATTGGGCTGCCTGCCTCACTGAACCCTGTATCGATGCTCCGGACGTCCGACCGGGTAATCTCCACTGGAGCCGCCGCCGCCTTGGTTTTCACCTGAAGGCGGCGGCGCCCTGCGAAGTCTCCAGACAGGTTTCCACCTCACTCGAAAACAGTACTGCTCTGTTCCTGCTTTCTCAGGTGGGCTTTCTCTGCATGTCGAGCACCGCTCGTAAACATGTACCGTTTCGCAACCAGGGAAATCGCGAACACAAAGATCAACAGCGGCACCACAATGACCATCAGGGAGCCGA
This sequence comes from Labrenzia sp. THAF191a, assembly GCF_009363335.1. Lineage (GTDB taxonomy): Bacteria > Pseudomonadota > Alphaproteobacteria > Rhizobiales > Stappiaceae > Roseibium > Roseibium algicola. The sequence goes on along the minus strand of NZ_CP045333.1, from coordinate 2,834,043 downwards.
GCCCGTGCGCAAGTTCGCCTTGCGAAAGAAGAAACCATACGAACACCCCGGCAATAGCTACCGAAATGGCCAGTTCAACAAGCGTCATCTGAAAAGCGGCCCGCCAGGCGAAACCGCTGTCGGGGATGATTTCGTACTTTTTGTAAAAGTGTCGCCCTGCGTCGCTTGAAGCGCCCAATACGGCACCAATCTGGTTCACCGAACCGCTCACGCTGAAGCCTGTTAGAGTTTCCAGAATGACACTGAAGATAGCCAGGGCGATCAACAGCCCTGTGAACACCAACGCAAATCTTACCAATCCAACACTTTTCTGCACAATAGCCCCCAGAACTTGAAAACACTTTTTTGATAGCACCGGGACAGGCAAAGCATGCCCCATGCGGTCCCGCCCCGGCATTCCATAGTGGAGAATTCCGGCGACGGCCGTCCGGCTTATAGAAGCTAAATCTTAAGTTGTAATTTCCAGAACCACTTGCATTGACGACAAAACCGCCAGGTAACACTTCAAAACGCCACGAAAATATGTTCATTTTGCCTCGATCTTGAGGCCTTATTTCAGCCCAACAAATACTGATGAATGCATGACATCGAACAACAATAATCGTTTGATATTCTGGGCTGAATTTCCTTTCCGTTTTCTCCGTCGAAGCCAAAAGAGGTTTGGATGACTGTACTCATTACCGGCGGTGCCGGTTATATCGGCTCGCATTGCTGCGTGGCTTTTCTTCAGGCCGGGCACGACATCGTTGTGGTGGACAACATGTCCAACGCGAGCCAGGTCAGTCTCGAGCGGGTAGCGGCCATCACCGGCGCGAAGGTATCTCTGGAAACAGCCGATATCCGGGATCAGTCGCGGATGGAGGAAATCCTCAAGCAGTACCGCTGTACGGCAGTGGTGCATTTTGCCGGCCTGAAAGCGGTTGGTGAATCCACCAGGATCCCCCTCGCCTATTACGACAACAACGTCGTGGGAACTCATCGCCTGCTGTCGGCGATGGCCAATTGCGGCGTGAAGCAAATGATCTTCTCGTCCTCGGCGACCGTTTATGGCGACCCGCAATTCCTGCCCCTGACCGAAGATCACCCGACGAGCGCGGTCAATCCCTACGGCCGCACCAAGCTGATGATAGAGGAAATGCTGCGCGATGTCGCTGCGAGCGACCCCTCCTGGCGCTTCGGCATCCTGCGCTATTTCAACCCGGTCGGCGCGCATGAAAGCGGGCTGGTGGGCGAAGATCCGCAAGGCATCCCGAACAATCTCATGCCGTTCATCACTCAGGTCGCGGACGGTCGCCGGGAGGAGCTTTCGGTCTTCGGCAACGACTATGACACGCCGGACGGTACCGGCATCCGCGACTACATCCATGTCATCGATCTGGTCGAAGGTCATCTTAGGGCACATGAAGTGCTCGGATCAGGCTCCGCCCCGTCGAATTGTTTTGCGGTCAACCTTGGCACCGGCAACGGCTACAGCGTGCTGGAGATGGTCAAGGCATTCGAGCGAGCCTCCAACAGACAGATCCGCTACTCCATCGCTCCCCGCCGGGAAGGCGATGTGGCGCAGTGTTTCGCGAACACGGAATTTGCGGAAAAACTGCTCAACTGGAAGGCCGAGCGCGGCCTTGAGGACATGTGCCGCGACACCTGGAACTGGGTCTGCAAGAACCCGCGCGGCTACGAAACCGTCGCCTGATCAACTCTGACGCCTGACATGTTTGAGCCGGCAAGCGGTCTTGCCGGCTCAATTCATTGGCAGATGCCACTCGTTTCTAGGCTGTAGTGTTCTGAAACACTCTCACGGTGCGGATGCTGGTTGCAGCTCCGGCAACGTCACCATCGTTCTTGCCGGCAAAGGGCGCGACCGCATTGCTGAGAAGTAACAGCGCTGGCGTGTGAGCGAAATCGTTGGGTGCGTCAAAGACCTCCATGTCGTCGACGTAGAATCGAAATCCCTGCCGGGTCCAGAGCATCCCATAGCGGTGAAAGGTGTCGTCCAGCCGAATATGCGCCCGGTAACTTGCGGCAAGCACCTTCTTTTCCGGGCGCCACCGGCGGGCTGAAACCTGAACGATGTTCGGATATTTGACTTCGGCCACATCCAGCTCGAAATGTGTGTCGCCCTCCGTCTCGCGGTCGGATATCAGCCAGAAGGCATTGTTGACACCGGCCTCGCGCGCGATGCGCATCTCGCACTCGAAATAGCCGTAGGTCTGGCGGAAGGTCCGGGTCCGAACGTAGCCTCCCGTGAAAGGCCGTTTCGGATCGGCCTGATGGCCGAGCTTGAGGTCGAGTTCGCCTTCCCGCATCACCACGTTTCTCGGGTAGCGCATGGTCGGATGACCGTCCCCTCCGATCCGCATGAGGTCCCAGGTTTGCTGAAACCGGTGGAGATCGTCGAAATCATCCTGGAAGGTCAACTGCCAGTCGCCGTCCATCCGCTGCAGAGGGGCAGGCAGGTCGTTCGAGGTCAGAGCCAGCAAGCTGCGGGGCGACGCAAGAAGCGCCGCACCCGCCATGCCACCGGCTGCCACGCCGGTCAGAAACCGGCGACGGCTCAACACAGGTCCGGGTCGTGTCATGATCCCGCGAACCGGTCAGCTCGCCAGTTTCGCGCCGGCGTCCGGCGATGTCTTCTCGCGAAGCTTCAACTCCAGGTTCCACGCACGGCTGCGCAAGGTCTCGATCTCACCGGTCATGAAATCGACCTCGCCCCGGAACCAGTCGGTTACTTCCTCGGTCGTCTGGTCGATCTTCACAAGGTTCGGCTTGACCAGAGGCTGCTCAGGCGGCGAGGCCACCGGTTTTGCGAGCACATGGTTGAGGCCGTTCTCGGTGAGGAAGCGATGGTACTCGGCATAATTCAGCCGGTAGACATGCTGAACCTTGGAGAAGTCGGCGCTCTCGAAGATCTTTTCCAGGTTGATCGGCATGTAGTCTTCGATCTCGACGGAAGGGATCGCGAACAGCGTCGACAATTCGCGAATGCGGGAATCGTAGGTGAAGAACACGGCGGGAATGCCCTGGTGCAGGCCGATGACGTTGCCGTGGAGGCGGAAGCCGACCAGAACATCGACATTGTCCCGCGCATCTGCCGCCCATTCATCAACGTCGAAGAATGCCTGCATCCGCTCGCTCATCAGCGCCTCGACATCCTTGTCGCCCTCCAGATTGTACTTTCCGAGGATCGAACGGATGTGCTTCTGCTTGGCTTCGCCGGTCTCGAAGATTGCCAGCGTTTCCTCGCGCTCGCCCTGGGAATAGAGACGATTGGCCGGCCGCTTGGCCACAGCCTCGATGAGCGCCCGTTGCATGCGGTTGGTCTTGGTGGCGTTGGACGCATAGTCGGCGGAAAGATACTTGTTCAGCGTCAGGCCGACACGAGCGTTGGCCGGATCCAGTGGCTTGATCTCGATGGATGGCCTCAGATTGCGGTAGAAGCTCGGGCAGCCGATGATCCGGATGTTCTTGATGCCGATGTCGTTGAAGACCTCGGCGCTGTAGACACCGCGTACGCCGATCGTTTCGCATTTGTCGGCGATGATCTTCCAGGCCTCGATGCTGCCTTTCGGCATTTCCAGCTTCTTGTATTTCGCCGCCTGGGCGCCGACACCCACCGGGACGATCGGTCCCTTGAGCTTCTTCAGGAGCGGAATGACATTGCCGATATCGACCGTCTCTGTGAGGTAGTTGGATCCGCGAATGACGGTGGCGTCATAATCGTCGGTCGGCCAGAGTTTTTCGTCGGCCGCATGGGCGAACTGCACGTTGGTGATCTGGTCGTAGGCAAGTGCCTTCAACATCGCGTCATAGACGAGAACGTCGCCTGTGTTGATCCCGCCGCGTGCAAAGGTCGACAGGGGATCATCGATTTTCAGGAATGCCGACTTGTTGCCCGGCTTGACGGCAGCGCCGCCGTTGAGAACGAAGAGCTTCTTCATGTGAACTGCACCTTTCAAAAATGTGGGCTCGGGCCCTTCGATTACCGGACGGACGTCTGACGTCCGCGTTGCTGCCAGAGCGTTGCTCCGTCAGCGGCACTCCCTCGGACGGTCGTTTCGGATGAACTGGAAATCTGCGCCACCGGCGCCTTGGTTCGGCGGATGCTTTGCAGGCGATCCGGGAACCAGTTGTGCAATTGCCGCAAGAACGGCTGCAGGCTCTTTTCCCAACTGCGCTCTGCACTGCGCTGCGACGCGTTGGCCGAAAGGGTTCGAAGCAGCCTTTCCGACTTTGCCAATGTTTCGAGCGCGGTGATCAGATCATGGGTCACCACGCCATCGTCGGAAGAGCGCAGCAACAGGCCGTCAACCTTGTTCTCGATCAGCTCGCTTACGGCCCCCACATCGGTGGCAACAGGCACACAGCCAAGACGTTGTGCCTCGATGATCGTGAGCGGCGCACCTTCCCATCTGGACGGCAACACGAAGGCATCGGCCCAGGCCAGCAAACGGCTGAGCCTGCGACTGTCATAGATCGGCGGATCGACGCGGATACCAAGTTCGGCAAACCGCTCCTTCCAGGAACCGCCCGCCCCGGCGTCCATGACGTCGGAACCGACGATGCGCCAGTCGATGTCGACACCCTTGCGCTTCAGGGCACGAGCCGCAGCAAAGATCCGCTCGATGCCTTTCTGCCTGTCCAGCCTGCCCAGGAACACGGCCCGCAGGCGACCATCGCGGTCTTGCTGACGGTTGTCCGACAGCCGTTTGGCCTCTTCCGGTGCCATCGGGTAACCGGCGGCATTCGGAATATGAAGCAGCTTGGCAACAGGCACGCCCATGCCGTGCAGCCACTCGGCCATGTCCCGCGAACAGGTCAGCACACTGTCGTAGATGTGCTCATAGGCAAGCGTCAGGTAGGGATGGCCAGCCGGACGGCCGAGTTCGGAACTGTCCAGCACATGCACGTAGTTGACGACCTTGACCCCGCGCCGGCGAAGTTCGCCGAAAATGGCATTGGCCGGGGCAAGCTGGTTGTTGATCACCACATCAAGGCCGGACAGGAACCCGAGAACCTGTTCGGCCCGCGCGTTTTCGTCATGCCCCATCAGTAACTCGTGGCCGGAGAACATGTTGGGACCACCCCACAGAGGATAGTCGTCGGCCAGAAAGTTGATGGTGTCGAACACCCCGTCGTTGTCGGAAATGTGGTTGTAGACCGGCTTTCCGAACACATAGAGGTGGACTTCGCACCCGGCTTTTTTCAGAACCCGGGCAGCCGCGTAGGCAACTTTCTCGACACCGCCGAACGTGGCGATCGGCAACAACAGACCGACCCTGAGGGGCGCGCCCTCACGGCCAAGACGCGGCATGATCGGGGCTGCCCCCGCACTGTGCCGCAGCAGCTCGAAATACTTGCTGCGGTTCGGGAAATAGGCAGAACGCCAGATCCAGCGTTCGTCGGGCCCGTGGCGATAGCCGGACTCGCGCAAGGCCCCCAGCGTAGCCAGAAGGCTGTTGGTGGCAGACAGGGCGGTGCCCTGAATGTCTTCCGCCGAGAACGGCCCACGCACGACGACTTCGGCTATCTTCGGTGCCGGATTGGCACCTCTCAATGTCCGGATCCAGTCGTCGGACTTGTCCTCGACACATTGCTTCATGATGTCGAGCGAACACATCCAGCCAAGCGGCTTCTTGGCAAGCTCCTTGCCTTCGCCCAGCTCGTTCACCTCGATCGCCAGTCGGTCCTTGTCGCTTTCGAACCGAAGCGCGACAAAATGATGGGACGCCGACAGGCGCTCGGTCAGCCACAAGACGTTGTGCAGCAGACCGCAGCTTTTCAGCGCTTCCCTGTGTGCCGGCGACATCCACAGCCAGAACGGAGGCACACCGTAGGTTTCCGGTTCGGCCTGCGCTGCCCAGAAGGTCTTCACGAATTCCTCGATGCTGCGCTTCTTGTGCGCAACGACAGGATCGGTGAAGAGATCGACCAGGTAGGTATCTGCTCCGAATGCAACGAACCGCGGCGCTTCCTCGTGCTCCCAGCCAAGCAGCGTCTCGGTGGAGAACAGCTTCTTGTGCTTGTCCTTGATGTATCCAAGGATGCTGTCACGGGTTCGGTTGGAATCGCGCAACATGCTTTCGGCGCGCTGGCGGTACTCGAAGCCGAAGAAGGGATAGTTCGCTCCCTTGAAGCCGTGAGAAATCGCCTGCAGCCAGAAATCCCAATCCTCGAAGCCGGACTTCATGCTTTCGTCGAAACGAACCCCGGCGTCGAGGAGGGATCTGGAGACCAGGCTGCCGGCCTCGCAGATATTGTCGAAGGTAACGTGCAGAAGGCGCGAATATTCCGCCGTATAGTTGCCGTTCCACTCGATCCCGAACTTGTCGATATTGGGATAGACCCAATCCACACCGTCACTGGATTTCATGAAGTCGAGAAGAACGCGGATCGCCGAAGGGGTGATCCGGTTGTCGGCATCCAGGAAATAGACAGCTTCCAGATCGGAGAAGCTGCGCAGGGCAAAGTCGATGCCGTAGTTGCGCGCAGAACTCAGACCGCCGTTGGCCTTCCGCAGGTAATAGACATTGTCGTAGGCGAGCGCATAGGCCCGGCCCGTTTGCCCCGTTTCGGGAAAGGGACAACCATCGTCAACGATCACGACCGCGATGTTGAACGGCGCCTGCTGGGCCAATGCCGCGTCGATGGCCTCGGTCAGAAGGACCGAGTGCTTGTAGACCGGAATGACAATGGCGACCGTGGCCGAGGCCGTGCCGGAACCGCCGAACTGTGCGTAACGCACATTCGGCAAGCCCGGTCTTGAACCAGTGTGCTGGAGCATGCCGGCCTACCCGCTCACGACAGCGCGGAAGTTGGCGAATTTCGCCCAGGCAAAATCGTTACCGGTCGCTTCGTTCATCCTTGTGGCAAAATAGACATTCTGCCAGACCCCGATCCGTTCACCTGCAAAGGCGCTCAGATGTGCCGTCTCGCCGTAGCTAACGGTTTTCCAGCCGGAAAACGCCTCGCCGACCGACTGTTCACGTTCTTCCTTGAAGAGCGCCTTGGCCGCGCCAAGGTCCTTGGCAACCACAATGGCGAAATCGATATCGGCGGCGCGGCTGTTGTCGATGAACGCCTTGGCGGACATGCGGATCACCTGCGGCGGACAAGCTGCCGGAAGTTGCCCGATGGTCATGCCTTCCGCAGGCGGGTGACAGCCGATGGCCCGTTCCGTCGGCAACGGCATGATCGCTTCGAAATCGAAGGACACCTCATCGGAATTGGCAAGGCTTGCGTGCTCCAGGATGCCCGGGGCGATCGGCATGTCGCGGAAGCCTTCGTCCAGGTTCACCTGTTGCGACTGAGCCGGAATGTAGTTGGCATGCGGCGGCATGGAAACACCCGGAATGCCACCCCACACCTGAAGGGCGAGGCTGTTCTTGAGGACCGACAAGCCGTTGGCGGCATCGCGCACATGGAACATTTCGACCGGCTGCAGACCACCGACGGACAGAAGCGGTACCTCGTCCTCGGTCTCTTCAACCTGCATGCGGAATTCCAGCGTTCTGCGCAGGCCCGCAGTCGAGCGCGACAGGCCGAAGATGTTCCAACCCGTGGACAGATCGCCACTGGAGAAATGCCAGGTATCGACGATCCTCTGGTCCTCCAGCGTCATCAACTGGGCACGCAGCTTGATGTCGGGACGGCTGCCGGTTTGTTCGACATGCACCGCCACTCCGCTGACACCCGAACTCGGCACCGGCAGGATCTGACTGACACCATCGACAGACGCACTTGCCAGCACATTCGGATTGAGCGGATTTTCGGCCGGTTCGTTGCTGAACAGGAGATCCAGCGGCTGCAGACCATGCCGGTTGAGGAACGCTTCAAGTGCGGCAAACCGGTTCTGCAGGTCGTCGTTCAGGCTGCGAAGTGTCTTCAGTTCCTTGCTGGACAGAACCAGGCGCCGCGCACCCGACTTCACATGATCGGCAACCAGCCCGACCATCGAGGAAACAGCCTCCACTTCACCGCCACGACCCCAACCGATAACCGGTGGCAACTGAACCACACCGCGTTGCTGCATCCATTTGTGCAGTTCGTCCTTTGCATCCATTGCAGCCGGATCCACGATCACGGCCAGTGGCAGAAGCGGCGCTTCCGACACCTGGTAACGGCCGGCGCTCTCGTCGGAAAACAGGGCGTAGTCGTCCTCGACACCCTCGAACCAGACCGTCTTGACCGCCTCGAGCAACGGCCCGGGAATGTCCTGCCTTGATACGCCCACGACGATCAAGGTCAGCTCCTTCAGCAGCAGCATCTCACGCGTAGCGTTGTGAACGGGAAACGTGTCTTGTGTAGCCACGACTGTCATGCAAGCCCCCATCTGAACTGTGAAGCGTCCCCCTGCCGGAGATCCGCTTGCTCAACTAATATACATGCACAAGATTTATGTTTGTTTGTGACAATAATGCGGCGCAACATAGAATTATGTAAATATATTTATCTACTTATTGCTTTTCACAAAATATAGATGAATTTCTATCGCAATATTACTCAAATAATACGAATAAAATACTTCAAAATTCGAAATGATATTCTTATCAAATCACATGAGAGCCACCACCTTCCGCTGCCGCACCGGCGCACGCTCCCGCATGACATGCGGCACATTGTTTTCGCTCAGGAAGTCACCCATGGCGTAATAGGTGGCCTCATAGGCCCGGTTGAACCGGTCAAAGAGGCCCTGATCCCAATAGTCGCTCAGGCGGAACACCTTCTCGCTGAAGACGTCGAAGCTCGGGATTCGGAACGTCTCCGCAAATTCGCGCGTGCGGCTGTCGTAGGTGAAATAAAGCGCCGGGACGCCATTGGCCAAAGCCATCAGGTTGCCATGGAGGCGATAGCCGAGCACCAGGTCGCAGGCTTTGACGCAGGCATCATAGTCCGCAACAACGTCGGAATAGAACATGGAGTTGCGGTAGAGGCACTCGATGTCGTCGTCCAGATACCACTCGCCAACCCAGGCATTCTCCCGAAGCGAGGAAATCGCCTGGTCCTTTTGCGCAGGCGTTCCAAGTACCAGCTTCTTTTCCTCCAGCTCGCCCTGCGCCATCAGAACGGTATCGAAGCGGGCCGCAACCGACTTGATCAGGTCGCGATGGAACGAGAGATACTGCCGGATATCCCTGGCGTATGCCGGCGACACTTCGCGCCGCACGGTCAGGCCGACTTTCCGGATGCGGTCGATCTCGGGCAGCGTGATCCTCAGACCGGGGTCGTTGTGACGAAATGCCGTCGGGCAACCGATGATTCGCGTGTTGGAAATTCCGATGTCTTCCAGCACCTCGGCGGTGTAGGCACCGCGAACGCCGACAGATGTCGTCGAACCTGCAATCAGGCGCAGGACATTCTTCGTGGCATCCGACAGCACAAGCTTGCCGTCGACCGGCGCCTGGGCACCAATCCCGAAAGCCAGAACCGGAAGCCCGAGCCGGCGCAGCACCTGCTCCGCCATTTCCCAATCCATCTCGCCGTGAATGTAGTTCGACCCGCGCAACACGACATAGTCGAATTCGTCCCGCAACCGGTCGACTTCCGCCGGGTTGAATTCGCGGATCGTCAGGGTTTCGAGCCTGTCGTACTTCAGCAGTTTCAGCGAGGAATCGAAAACGAAGGCATCGCCGATATTGTGATAGTGGTTCAGGTTGCGCTGAATGTCCTGATGGCTGTACCAGCGGACATTGTTGTGATCGTAGACTTCGCCGGACGGTATCATCACCAGAACGCGTGTCATTCCATATTCCTTTGTCTTCTCAGGCGCTTTGCTTGAGGGCACCGGGACGAGACGCGAGGCCGCCATCTAGAACCTCGCGATAAAGGGTCACGTGCTCGCCGGCACTTTCGAGATGCGTTTTGGGTGGTCTGATGCCCGTCCGCAGACGCTGCCACAGACCCGGATCGCGCAAGGCCTCGGCCATGCGGTCCGCCAGGTCTTCCGGGCTTGCCGGCCGGGCATGCAGTCCATCGACCTTGTCGCGAACCTTTTCGGCCATGCCACCGATGCCGCTGCAGATAACCGGTCGCCCATGGAAGAACGCTTCCTGAATGATCACAGGTGAGTTCTCCCACCAGACGGACGGCATCATCACCCAGTCCGTTTGCCGGATCAGCGACGGCATATCCTTGTTCTGGTAGCTGCCGGCGAAACGCACGCGCGATCCGGCCGCTTCCAGAAGCTCTGAAATTCGACTGCGAAACGCTTCGGGCTGACGTTCAAGATTGCCGCCATGAATGGTCAGCGTGGCATCTTCCCCCCAGATGCTTTCGGGAACTCGCTGGACTGCATCCAGAAGTACATCCACCCCCTTGTAGGGCGTCATCTGGCCGAAGAACGCAAAACGGTTCCGCCGGCCACCGGCTGCCACGGAGCGCTGCGCCGCCTGCTCGCTCACGTTCAGGCCGTTTTCGATTACGGTCATCTTGTCCGCCGGCAGCCCCCAGGCGACATAGCGGTCCGCCAGGAAACGGCTGGGCGAGATATAGCCATCGGCAAGCCCGAGCATGGACTTGATGAACTGCCGCCGGCGCAGGAAACTGGCCGGCGAAATCTCCGGAAAGCAGCCGTTGCAGGCAATCGGCGTGGCCGCCTCGCAGAGTTTGTGGCCACCTGCTTTGACCATTTGCCCATGATGATGGCAGATGGACAGGAACTCGTGGAAAGTCACCAGAATGGTGGCGTCCGGCAAGGCGTCGCGCACCGTGTAGAGTGTCTCTAGCCCGAAGCCGATGAAATGATGGAAATGCACCACGTCCGGACGCAGGGTGCGCACAAACCGCCGCAGGTCCCTGTGCAGGTCTCCGGTGTTGCGGTTGGATACCAGGAACGGATCGTAGTCGTCGGCGTGAAAAAGCAGCTCGTCATCGGCGTCATCGACCCCCATCAACGCGGACTGGCCGTGCCGCGGATAGCCGTCACCAACCCGCGCCAGGAAGAACGATTGTGTTCCCGGCAGGGCCTTCAGACCCTGGTGCAGATTGTAGGAAGCCACTTCCGCGCCGCCGAGTGACAGTGTCGGATGGCCGTGAGAAATGACGAGCACGCGCAGCGCCGCGGCCTTGGAAGGTGTTCTTTCCTCGTGAACAGCCGTCATCGGATATCCTCTGCCAGGTCAGCAAGAAATGGAGACCAGGTTCGCTCGAAACTGCGGCGATCGAGTTCGGAAACCAGTTTTTTCCAGGATCGCTCTCCCGGGCGACCGTCCTCGGCGTGGATCATCTCCACCTGAGGCACCCAGAGCGAACCGATGCCCGACAGTTTCAGCCGCAGGGCGGCATCGAGCCCTTTCTCGTCCGTGCCAAGATACTTCCTTGAAAAGCCCCCCGCTTCCGCAAGGGCCGACCTCGGCAGCACACAGCAATCAAACGGTGCCGCGGCAACAGGGCTGACATCCGCGCCATGAAGTGTCCGGCGCGGGTAACCGAGATAATGTTGCTTCAACAGAAAGCGGCCGTCTTCCGGCTCGATCCAGGCGCCGCCCCATCTGATGGTTTCGTCTTCATAGAGCAGCGTGGGGGCTGCAATACAGGTAGCATCCTGTGCCTGAAACGCCGCAAGCAGCGGCTCCAGCCAGCCCGGACCGCGCGGCAACACACCCGAAGACAGGCAAACAACCGTCTCCGCCGGTGAGGCCTCGACGCCCGCCTGAAGCGCATCGAGCGCGTCCTCGACGTGGTCCGCCAGCACCAGGCGGACGGCGAGACCGTAGAAACCGGCAAGTTGCCTGAAGTCTTCAACCTGCTCCAGCGCATCATCCTGCGAGGCAACCAGGACCACCGGCGCGCTCCGCAGCAGCGGATCAAGCGCACACAGCGACAGCAGGACACGTGACTTCTCGAAATTTCCGTCGAGACCGATCACAAGGGCGAAAGCGGCGTTTTCATCCACGGCCCCGAAGTCGATCGTCTCGACGATGACTGGTTCGGGCGCATCATTGGCCTGCAACACCGGCAGAAGATGGCGCTCCAGAAAGTCAGGACGGAATGCCGTTGCCGGATCCAGCCCGGAAAGAAGTCGCCTTAGCGCGGAACGCGGCGAAGCCCTGCCAAGGGCCAGCGGAGCAAAGGCGGACCTGCCATCTTTCAGCACGATCTCCAGATACGTACCCTCGGTGCCGGACATTTCCTCGGCAGGTACATGAACAAGGAACCCGTGCCGTTGCAGTGCATCCGGCCCGTTCAGAAAGGGTGACAATGTTTCGAAAGCGCTTGTCACGTCGGGCCGCAGCTGCGTCGTCCAGCGCGTGTCGAGGCGACAACTCATGCAACCCGAACGCAGGAAGACCGACTCGACACGGTCTTCCGGATTAAGCAGCCAGCCCGACAACAGGACGCCGGCCCGATCCAGTGAAGCGCTGAAATCGATACCGACACGAACCGGGACGTCGAGCTCGCTAACCGTTTCCCGGCCATCGAACCGCCGGCCCGCCAGCTCCAGCCGGGCCCTGCCGTCACCCGCGGGGGAGAGCTTCGGCAGAAGGGCCCGTATGTGGGAGGGAAGAGCCCGGGCCGGCGGCATCGTCCTGTGTTCATGAACTTCGACCACGCTCCATCCGGCGCGGCCACGGAAGAAAACCTTGCGAAGTTGCGCGGTATCAAGACCGCCCTCAACCTCGAGCAAACCGGCAAAACCATGCGCCTTGCCACCGGTGTCCTTGCGCTCGAAAAGACTTCCGGCCAGCTGACCGAGTTTCAATGCGCCGTCGAAAACAAACACCCGGCTGGTACCCACCGGCATGCCCTTGGCCCACCCCTGGAGGTAGATATCTCCGGCGTCGAAGACACCCAGAACCTCGATGAAACCGTCGCGTCCCGCGACAGCATCGACAAGTCTGGCGGCTGTCTGCATTGTCTGAGGTGTGGTTCCCGCGCCAAGCAATGCCTGGACCAGGCCGTCAACGATATCGGGCACCGATTGAGGTGATAGCTCACCGACACTGTTGAGGAAGCTCTTGAGATCTTCTGCCTGATGCCTGAGGCCATAGGGGTAGGCATGCCCCTGGCTGCGGATCGTCACCCGGTCAGGCCGGGAGGCAGAACCTGGCACCGGAGACAGGATTGCGATGAACGGACGCTTTTTTCCCGAAAGGCCGTTTCCGGCTGGCAGCACCGTCACCGAGCAGGGCACGACCATCTTCGGGTCTTCGTTGAGGATAGCCGGCACTCCGCCGGCAAAGGCTTCCCCCACCCCGGCGATCAACAGCGTTTCGCGGTCGAGGTTGACGTAAAGAACCGAATGACCGTCGAGCGGAACCTGCGCCCCTGCGCTCCCCTGCGCCTTCAGCGCAGGTGCCTGCCGCTCTGCTCTCGCGGGCAGCTTCTTCACGCCTTCCAGGGTGACGACAGGCTCCATCGTTCCTTACCTCCAGAGACCGCCCGCGGCGGCAAACAGCATGCCCCCGACAAACCCGAGAAGGATCGCCAGCAGCAGGATATGAACCTTGAGGTTGTTGCGGCTCTTTTCTCCAAGGACCTTCAACCGGTCATCGAAACCCTTCAGCGTCGTATCGAAACGCAGCAGAAAGACTTCCAGTTCCTTGACCTTCTGGGAGAGGTCGCCCTGGCCGTTTTTCAGAAGGGACATGGCCTCGCCAAGTTCGCCTTCGTTCGATGCCAGCGCATCGATCCGCTTTACCGTCTCGCGCAAGACCGCCGTTGCATCACGCTGGCCAACAGCGCTTTGGCGCTGCGCCACGATCAGCCGGTCGACTTTCTCCATCACCACAGCCAGAGGCATGGCGACGGCAGCTTCCGCAGCGCGTTCTTCTGCGCTCGGGCGCGGCAGCTTCAGTTGCGCTTCCCCCTTGGGGGTTTCCGCCACAACAGTCAGACCGCCAGGTGCTGCGGCAACGGCCTGGGGCAACTCGATGTCGAACGCATAATGACCGTCACCGATGCCGTTGCGCTTCAAGTCGATGCGCTGGGTTTCGGCAACCTTGCTGAGAACTCGCTCACCGTCGTGGAAGACGTGGATGGTCATGCGGTCGCTCGGGCTCGACGCATCCCAGGCCCAGCCGAGCAGCCGGCCGTTTTCAAATGCATCGACACGCCCCTGAAGCCGCGCGGAAACGGCTTGTTCCCTGGCCTCCGCAACAGCTTGCGGCGGCTTGGCGTCCGATCCGGGCTTTACCTGTTCAAGAGGGGTTACACTCATTCCGTTTTCCTCAGGCAGCAGGTTCACGCGCCGCGGTTTGCCGGTCGGCAAACAGGCGCAGATATTGTTCGGCAACAGCGCTGACGGACGGCGGCTTGCGGATGTTGGCTGCAAGTTTCCGGTACTGCGCGGCATCTCCGGCAGCTGTCGCCATCGCGATTGCCAGGCCGACCGGATCGTTCTTGCGCACATGCAGGCCATCGACGCCGTCCCTGACAGCCTCGGCCATGCCGCCGACACCGCTGGTGATTACCGGCCGTCCGTGCTGCTGTGCCTCGGAAATGACCAGTGGTGCGTTTTCCCACCACAGAGAAGGCACGACGACCCAGTCCACGGGCGCCATGAGACCGGCGACATCATCAGGTTTGTAAGCCCCCAGGCGCTGCACTCTGGGTGCGGTTTCCTCGAACAGCTTTTCGATGCGTTTGACGAATTCCTGGTTCTGGAAGGGAGCACCGCCATGAACCCGCAGCTCGAATTCCATGTCCTTTTCCACCAACAGCTTTGCCGCCTGCAGCAGAACCTCGACGCCCTTCCAGGGGGTCAGGTTTCCGAAATAGCCGAACACGGTTTTGGGCGTGTCGTCAGCCGACCGGCTCTTGGCCAGCGCTGCGTCCGGCCTGCCATTTCGAATGATCCTGATTTTCTCCGAGGGCAGGCCCCAGCGCACATAGACGTCACGCAGAAACGCGCTTGGAGATACGAACTCGTCGACGGCTTCCAGATGCGTCTTGATGAACCGCTCGCGCAGACGCATGTCGTTCGGCTTTGCTTCGGGCAGGCATTTGCACAGTCCTCCCGCCCCAAGCGCAGCACAGGCTTCGTCCGGGCTTTTCATCAGAACGCCGTCGTTGGCGCAGATCGCGTAATAGTCGTGCAGCGTCATAACGATGCGCACGTCGGGCAGCACCCGGCGGATTAGAACCGGCAGTTCGACACCGAACAGCAGCAGATGGTGGATATGGACCACATCCGGCCGGAAGCTTTCCAGCAGTGTCCGCATGTCCGGCACAAAGGCTTGCAGATCGATCTGGCTCATGTTGAACCGGTCGAAATGACCGGCCCACATCAGCAACTCGTCACCGCTGTCGCTGATCGCCTGAAAGCTGGTACCCGGATGCGGCTCGCGGTGCAGGTGGTTGGTCGCACCGACAAACAGCGACTGGTGCCCGGCCTTGCGATAGGCCCTGGCCAGGTCAAGCGCGACGGTCTCCGTTCCACCGGGGTGAAGGTCCGGATGATTATGTGCAAAGACAAGGATCCGCATCAGGACACCCCCCGCGACGTTTTCACGGCAACGAAAAAGTCCTGGTAATGCGGAGCCCCGTTGCCGCCACGCCAGTGCCCGAACCGCTTCAGGGCGATTTCGTATCCGGCTGTCTCCAACGCCCTGTCGAGGAAACCATCATCGAAGGCGACCGCTGCGAGCGGCGCTTGCGGGTTGCCGTACCAGGCAGGCCCTTCGCCGTCGCGTCGGAACGCGACACGCGGGATCAAGCCTTCCCCGCGGTCCGGCGCAATCACGAAAGCCGACAGAAACAGCCTGCCTCCCAGCTCCATGAGGCGCGAGATTTCGCGGAAATAGGGCAGGATCTCTTCCGATGGCAGATGTGTGACCACCGAGGTCATGATGGCGAAATCGAACGAGCCGTTGGCGAACGGCAGGGCGATCTCCGTGCCGCGGATATAGCCGTCGGGATTGTAGAGAGCGTTGGCGATATCGAGATGCATGAACCGGAAATTGGGATAGACCGACCCGATGTTGCGCGTGCACCATTGAATGCCCGCCGATGCCGGATCGATACCCACATACCGGGCGGTGTCCGGATCCAGATACTGGGTCAGGGGCACTGCCATCCGGCCAATGCCGCAACCGACATCAAGCACCCGCTCATGCGCGCGCAAGCCCCCAAGGTCGATAAAGTGGCCCAGAAACTCCGTGCCGATGGCAAGATAGTCACCATCTCCGACGAAGTTGTCCTCGCTCGGGGGAACCGGCAGGAACCTGTTACGGCCGATGTAACCTTGCAGGTCTGCAATCCGCTCACTGCCGAGTGGGGATGTGACCAGACTGGTGGCATCCTTGATGAGAACCGGCGAATTCATGCACTCAGCCCTTTTTCACGCCGCTCCGCAGCTTCCATCAGGGCAACGATGTCGTCCTGCCAGCGGGACTGGTGGAGCCAGCGATTGTATTGAGAGGCGACACCGCGCGTGTAGTCTTCGTTCTTGCGAATGGAAACACGCTCGAAGTGGTAGAGTTCGACGTCGCCCAGATAGTAGATCTTGCGATTCAACTTGCGGAGTTTCAGGCACAGGTCGCTGTCTTCGTAGTCACCGACGATGAAGTCCGTCGTGAACCCTCCCACCGTCTCGAAATCGGCTTTCGACAGAACGAGGCAAGCACCGGTTACCCCCGGCACCTCGCGGGAGGTGCTGGCTTCCGGAAACTGACGCGGGAAGCCCTTGTAGTAGTGATGGTTGAACCAGCGGCCCTTGTCGTCCTGGATAAACTTCAATCCGGCATGCTGAATGGCGTTGTCTGCATAGAGCAGCTTGCCACCTACAGCCGCGACCCGCTCGTCCATCATCAGGCTGGCACACAGCTGTTCGAGCCAGCCGGCCTCGACCGGCACGACATCGGAATTGATCATCGCCAGATAGCGCCCGCGCGCCGCTTCCGCACCTGCATTGCAGGCAAGCGCATAGCCGCCGTTACGTTCCATCACGACGAGTCGAACGGGAAGGCCATAAAGAAGATGGAACCCGGCGAGCAGGTCCTCCACATGGGTTACCTGCTCGGGAGAGTCGAGCACGAAAATCACCTCGGCGTTCTCCGCCAGCCAGCTGTCGGCGGAAAACGCCGCAAGCTGCGCCTTGATGAACTCGAACACCTTGTAAAGCGGGATCACGATCGACACGGTCGGATCGGCAAGCGGTTTGCCGAACAGAACTTCGGACGGTTCACCGACGGATTGCCGGAAACGCGACTGGATATCGGACAAGACATTCGACAGACAGGTCGCCAGAACCTCGTCGCTCGCATGGCGCGGTGTCACGACGGAAAGCGCCTTCGCCCTCGTGTCGGGGATGTCACCCGGCTGCGGTGGCGGCACCAGCAGTTCCCGCTCACCCGATGCCAAACGGACTTCGAACCGGGGCTGCAGATTGTGTTGAAGCGCCCTGCCGACCGGTGCAAACGCGACAAAACGCTTTATCGCGTAACCGCCCTGGGTTTCCGGCAGAACGCCATCGAACGTGTGTAGCTCAAGCGCAACCGGACCGGCGTCACCGGCAAGAATATCGAGCCCCTGATAGACACGGGCAGGATCGCGCAGCCAGCCACCGACCAGGACACCGGCTTCGCAGGCGACAGCTGTTTCCACCGCACAGAAGGAGCCCGTCTCTGACAGCAAACCATGACGGCGCGCCGGCAAGGGATCGCTCACCTGCAGGTCCCTTATGGCTGCACGCGCCTCATCGGATTTGGCGCCGACGTCCGACACCAGGTAGTCCCGCACTTCCGGCAGCTTGCGCGAATTGGTAGCCCACCATGCACCGACGGTGCGCTTCACGTTGTCCGTCGCCAGTTTCCGGATCGCCAGACCCCAGCTTCCGGACAGCACCAGAAAACCGTTGGCAGGCGGCTGCGGCATGTCGACCGCACCGATGAACAATCTGCTCTTGCCGCCGTTGTAGGGCGTGTTGCACGTTCCGCTGTCCAGCCGCAGAACACCCGTATCACCGATCACGACCGCCGTTTTGATGTCGGTGCTGTCGCTGTTGATGAGGGTTTCCAGCAACCGGACGGAACCGATGCTCGCGACGGCATCCACAACCGGTGGCGCATCATTGACGGAGCGCAGCAGCTCTCTTGCAAAATTGACGAAACTGCGGGAACGCCCCAGCCGGAACATGCCGGACCAGGCGCTCAGGAAAGTCGTGACGAAAACGGCGCAGGCGGCCTGACTGAGCCCGTTGGTAATGGCAAAGGCATCGGCGGCAGGACCAGGCTTTGCGGCGTCGACAGAAAGCGTCGCCTCGGACCCGACCGCGCCGGCGCTCAACTTCAGACTAAGCCTGGTTTTTTCCTTCAGCGAAACAGCCCATACGACACGCGACCGGCCATCAAGCCGGTTCAGCCGGACACTCGCAATGGAGCCGAAGGACTGACCGCCCTGCTCCACAAGCCGGGGCGCAGCATTTACCTGATGCGCCGGATCCCAGACAAGAAGAAGAACCTCCGGCGTAAGTTGGAAGTAATGCGGGGACTCAAAGTCCGCCTCGGCGTATTTGCCCAGGGTCTCGAGCATCTTTGTCCATCACTGTTTTAAGACCTGAGTTGCGGACGGCCACAGGCCAAAGGCCGGTACCCGGGCACACGGGACGACCGCGTGCCCGGGTGCGGGATCATCAGGAAACGACGATGTAGCCGTCAGGATTGTCCTGAAGATCGTCGGCATCGACGTTGTTGAGCGTGACGGTATCGCCGTTGCCGAGATCGATGACCGTGTTGTTGCCGACCTGGGTCGCCCGTGCGGCGACATCGGCAGCAGAGGAAACACCGGTATCGTTGATGTTGCTCGAGATCTGCACCAGATCGCCGACCTGGAAATCCATGACGATGTCGTTGCCGCCACCGCCGGAGAACACGAAGACATCGTGGTCGCCGCCACCGAACATCAGATCGTTGCCGGCACCGCCGTCAATGATGTCGGTTCCTTCGCCACCGAAAATGATGTCGCCGCCGGCACCGCCTTCGATGTAGTCGGAGCCCGCTCCGCCGAAGATGGTATCGCTGCCTTCACCACCAAGAATGACGTCTTCGCCACCTTGCCCGAAAATTTTGTCGGCACCCTCTCCGCCGACGATCAGATCTCCACCTTGGCCGCCGAAGAGGAAGTCGTCCCCTTCATTGCCGAGCAGAACATCCGATGAGCCCAATCCGAATATGAAATCCTGAGCATTTGTACCTTGCAGGAAATCCTGAAAAGCACTGCCTTCAATCGTGGCCATGTAGCTAACTCCTGAAGTTCGCCTCGTTACATTTGACGCCCCGCGAACCGCGGCACACCGCACTGCACAAACCCCGTATTTTCGCAGCGCGAGAAGTACAATACACAATTACTAATCTCTTCAAAGGGACGAATAGTGAAAAAAATAAGGCAATATTTTGAAGGAGATAAACTAATTCTACTTTTCATTTAATAGTAGTTCGAAAATACAATTCCTTTACGTTTATTTTATTTCGAAATTCAAAACAAAATCATTGAAACCACATGATCCCCCATAGATTGAAATCCAATTTCTGCGATTTTTCAGATGCTTGAAACCGCCCGCACTTCATGCCGAAACAGCACTCAACCGCCTCGCCGTGAAAATGAACGACATGGTAGTTTTGCAACGCACTAATCGCGTTAAAGGTGTAATTTTCGCACCGCACCAGGAAAATGCCCCGACGCTCGGAATGGACCGGGGCTTCGAAAAAGCAACGGGCGGCCAATGCCGCCCGTCGTTAAAAAAATTTGTTGGAGCACAAAAAAATGCGCCTCAGTCTTCCCGGAAAGCTCGATCAAGGCTTTGCGTGATCGGCTCGAGCAGATAGTCCATTGCCTTGCGAGCACGCCGGATAATCAGGACTTCCGCCGGCATTCCCGGGTAAAGCGTCAAGGCAGGCTTGCCGTCCAGCTCTTCGGATAGAACCTGTGCGCGCACGATATAGAAGGCCGCCTGCGTCTGGGGATCGACGGTCTGGTCGGCAGCGACATAGGTCACCTCCCCTCCCAGCGGGCTGGTGTTCTGACGGTCATAGGCAGTCAGCCGGATGCGTGCCTCCGAGCCGACACGAACGGTATCGATGTCGTTCAGGTTCATCCGAACCTCGACAAGCATCTTCTCGTCTCGCGGCACGATATCCATGATCGCCTTGCCAGGCTCGACCACCCCGCCGGGCGTCCGCATCTCGATGCTGGAGACAATACCGGACTGAGGGGAATGGACCACCAGCCGGTCGAGGACATCCTGCGACGAAATGATCTGCTCGTTGGTGAGGTTCAGTTCAAGTTGAGCCTCGAGGATCTTTCCGGCAATGTCGCTTTGCCATTCCTGTTCGGCCTGCAACAGGGCAACTTCCGCACCCTGGCGCGCCTTTTCCGCACGCGCCTTCTGGGCCTCCAGCTCACCGCCGTCACCAATCATCTCGCTCAGTTCCAGCTGAACTTCGCTAAGCATGGCTTTTGACGTGAACCCTTTCTTCTCCAGGCCGCTGAGGGCGTCGACACGCTCCTCAAGCAACTTTCGCCGGTGCCCGGTGGCTTCGATCTGGGCCTGATTGGCCTCGATCTGCGCCACATACTGCTCCATCTCCTTCTGCTGAAAGGCGATCTTGCCCTCGTAGACCTGGCGGCGTTTTTCGAACACCCCCTCTTCTGCCGCCACCACTTCGGCGATCAGGGGTTCGCTGCTATTCTTGAGCTCTTCCGGAAATACGATTTCATCCGACAGATCTCGCTCGGCCCTGAGCCGGGCCAGCCTTGCCAGCAGACTGGTCCGTTTGCCATGGAGCTGCGCCAGCTCGGCACGTGCGCGTGTGTCGTCCAGCTCCACTAACGGCTGGCCGGCATCCACGAAATCCCCTTCCTGCACGAGCAACCGGCGCAGGATCCCGCCTTCCAGATGACTGATGGTCTTGCGCTTGCTGTCGACAATCACCTTGCCGGTGGCAACCGCCGCACTATCGAGATCGGCGGTAAATCCCCAAAGCAGAAATCCGCCAAAGCCGATCGAAACGGCCAGAGCTGCCGCCAGAAGCGGTTTGCGCAAGCTTGGCGGGCGCGCATCGTCCGCCTTGAGGGCGGCCATCCAATAGGCCTGGCCTGTTTCGGTCGCGGCCTCGGACGAAGGTGTGGCAACGGGTGGCTTTGTCTGCTCGGAACGATCGCTCATGCCACTTCTCCACTCGTCGGCAGGGCGCGGTGCGCGGCAGGTGCCGGCAGGCGCCTTGAAATACTGCTGACGACATCAGTTCGGTCACCGAACTGGCCGATCCGGCCATCTTCCAGCACCAGGATCTTGTCGGCCGCTTCCATGATTGCCGGTCTGTGTGCGATGACGATGACGATGGCGTTGTCTTCCTTTGCCTGCGAAATAGCACGCAACAGGGCAACCTCCCCTTCCGTATCCAGGTTGGCATTGGGTTCGTCGAGCACGAGCAGGCGCGGCCGTCCGAACAGCGCACGCGCAAGGGCGACACGCTGCTTTTGTCCGCCTGACAAGGTGTAACGGTTGTCACCCACGGGCGTGTCATAGCCGAGTGGCATCCGGCCGATCATCTCGTGAACGCCGGCGGCACGTGCCGCATCGATCACCATCTGAGGGTCGGCATCATACATGCGCGAGATGTTGTCCCGAACCGTTCCATCCAGAAGAGACACCGACTGCGGCAGATACCCGACCATCGCGCCAAAGGACGCCCGCTCCCAGAGATAGGCGTTGTGCCCATCAAGAAAGACACCGCCCGTCGTGGGCTGAAGAACACCTACAAGCAGACGGGCCAGGGTCGACTTTCCGGCTGCCGACGGGCCGACAATGCCAAGAACGTCACCGGGTTCGAGCGTGAACGAAATGCCCTTGATAACAGGCACCGGTGCGTTGGGCGGCGCATAGACCAGCTTGTCGATCTTGAGCGATCCCTGGCTGGGCGGGGTCGGCACGGTCTGGCGAAGCGAGGAGTGGTTCTCCAGAACCTCGCGCACCCGGCCCCAGGCGGTTGATGCGAACACCCACTGGCGCCAGTTTTCCGTGAGATTGTCTAAAGGCGTCAGCAGGCGCCCCATCAGGATGCTTGCGGCGATCATCGTGCCGGCAGTCACCTCTCCCTTGATGACAAGATCCGCGCCAAGCGCCAGAACCGCGATCTGCATGCCAAACCGGAGGCTTCGCGTCAGCGCGTGGATTGCCTTGCCACGCCGGCTTCCCATTGCCATCAGTTCCGTGGCATGGAGCTGCCCCTTGCGCCAACGGCGCGTCAGGGCAGGCATCAACCCCATTGCCTCGATCGTCTCCGCGTGGCGAAGCGTGGAGGCGATCGTCGCGACATTCTGCAAGTTGGCGGTGTTCGCTTCCTTCAACAGCGAGCGTGTCGTCATGTCGGACAGCAGGTTGAGCCCGATCAGCGTAATCGCTGAAACAACAGCCAGCAGCCCGTAAAGCGGATGCAGGGCAAACAGCACAATCAGGAACAGCGGCACCCACATGGCTTCCAGCGGTGCGCTGATGGCGTTGCTGGTTATGAAGGTGCGAAGATCGTTCAGGTCCCGCAGCACTTCGGAGGCCATACCGCCCCCCTTCTCCAGCGAGGATTTCACCCCCGCCTCGATTGCCGTCAGGTTGAGACGCCGAACCAGTTCGCTCCCCATCACCTGGAAAATCTGGCTGCGGATAAATTCGAGAATCGCAAAAAGCATCAGCCCGCCACAGGCGATGATCAGCAACATTGTCAGGGTATCGAGGCTCTGACTGTTCAGAACCCGGTCGTGAACCTGCAGCATGAACAGCGGAACGATCATCTGCAGCAGTGTGATGAACCCGCTCAGAAGCGCCGCTGCGGCGAGACCGGTTGCAAAGGTGACACGAGCCTCTCTTATGAGACGGAACGGATCGATTGCGTCCGGTGTTGTCTTTTCAACCATTCAAGATTCTCCGAAGCCTCAACCGATAGGTGTGTTCGCACGTGCGAAAAAAAGAGCGATTGCCCAGAAAACGACACATCTTTTCCATAGGAATGACGAAAGCATATAGACTAACTTGGGGTATCTAGTGCCTTTAATTATGGCAATCGATTGGCAAAGAGAAGAAATGCAAAAACAAAACTAATAAATGCATCAATGTGCATAGACAGGGAGCAGAATAGCGATGAAATTATTTCGAATTTAGTTCGAATGTAGGTGGGAGTTTGGGGCAAATGCACAAAGTCTTAGAAGACGCAACAAGGGACATGAATGGGCACGTTTCGCGGACTGAACCTATGGTTGAAGAATCCATCAATCATTCAGCATACGGGGAAAGAGAAAGGATCGCGGCTCCGGCGTCGCAAGCGAACCATTTCGAACTCGTAAGAGTCATCGAACGAATGTATCGGCGCTACCTTGACCGCCTCCGCGTCGATCTGATCCGAATAGGCGCGGACGACATCTCTCCCGCCCATGCCATGTTGCTTTTCACCATCGGTGACGACGACCTGTCCGTGCGGGATCTGATGGACCGCGGTCATTATCTCGGATCGAATGCGTCCTACAGCCTCAAGCAACTCGTCCAGTCCGGCTACGTCGACCGAACGGCTTCGGCACGGGACCGACGCTCAGCCCGTATCCGTCTGACCGACAAGGGAAAGATGCTTTGCAGAGCCGTGAAGGCAGCCGACGAGGTCAATCAGGACCAGATCGTGCGATCCGAACAGGACCTGAAGGCCCTTGAGGAAACATTCGCACTGCTGCGCAAGCTTGAGGTCCTTTGGGCGACGGACCTTCAACAATCCCCCTTGCGTCTGGACGGCACCCGTTTCTGATCGAAGGTTTGGCACATGCATATCGTGTTCGTGCACCGGCATGGGCCCGGGCAGTTCGTTCATCTTGCCCGGCGTCTGATCGCCGATGGCTGGACTGCCACGCTCATATGCGAATCCCTGGACCGGCCGGTGCCGGGCCTGCGTGTGCTGCGCTATGCCGGTGACACCCGGCAGGCGGGCAGCGCGGGTGGACGGCCTTCCGTGCCCTACATCGAGGCGGGACGCAAGGTTGCCGATATCCTGCACAAGCTGGACCTGAACGGCCACAAGCCCGACATTGTTATGGGACATATCGGTTGGGGCGGCATGATGTTCGTCAAGGATGCCCTGCCGGATGTACCTGCCATCGGTTTCTGCGAATATTACTTCCAGCCGCAGGGCGGAGACGTCGGGTTTGCACCTTCCGACGAGATGTCGCTGCAGCAGCGCCAGACCATGAGGCTCCGCAACGCCATCCAGCTGTCCACTCTGGATCAGCTCGATGCCGGCATCAGCCCGACGGCCTGGCAGAAGAGCCGCTATCCCGCAGAATACCGGTCAAAGATCCTCGTGCAGCATGAAGGCATCGACACGACCCGGGCTCGCCCCGACGCGATGGCCGGATTTCGCCTGCCGGACGGCAGACACCTGACCGCGGGCGATCCGGTGGTCACCTTCGCGGCACGTGACCTGGAACCCTACCGCGGGTTTCCCCAATTCATGCAGGCGGCAGCACTGGTCGCCCGCGAAAATCAGGAAGCCAGGTTCGTTGTTGCCGGTGGCGACGGCGTCAGCTACGGACGCGCACCATCTCGCGGCGACACATGGCGCAACCGGCTTCTTCAGGAAACCGGCCTTCCACCTGATCGGATCCACTTTCTGGGCCAGATCCCGCACAAGGATCTCCTGAGCCTGTTTCAGGTCTCTGCAGCCCATGTCTATCTGACCTACCCGTTCGTCCTGTCCTGGTCGTTTCTCGAAGCCATGGCCTGCGAGGCACCTGTCATCGCGTCCAAAACCGCTCCGGTTCAGGAAGTTGTTCGAGACGGGGTCAACGGCAGGCTCGTTGATTTCTGGGACACAAAGGCAATTGCTGCCGAAGTTTGTTCGGCGTTGACGTCTCCGGCAGACCGGCAGGCCATGCGCCGGGCGGCACGCCGGACCGTTGTAGCCAGATACGAGTTGTCAACCTGCGTTCTGCGCCTGCAGGCGCTCTTGAACAAGTTGTCGAACCGTTCGGCGCAACGGCAGGCCGGCTTTGGACCCGTCGCAGGAAGGCGCAACGTGGCGACGGAGTGGAACCGGGTATGAAGGGAATTGTTCTTGCCGGCGGCGCCGGGTCTCGCCTGTTTCCCATGACGCTCGCAAGCTCGAAGCAGCTTTTGCCCGTCTACGACAAACCAATGATCTACTACCCGCTGACCACGCTGATGCTCGCCGGCATTCGAGACATTCTGATCATCTGCACACCGCGGGACCTGAGCGCGTTCCAGCGCGTCCTCGGCAAGGGAAACCGCTGGGGCCTGAACCTGTCCTACGCTGTCCAGAAACACCCTGCAGGCATTGCCCAGGCATTCCTGATCGCGGAAGACTTTCTGGGTGGGGAACCGTCGGCCCTCATCCTGGGCGACAACATCTTTCATGGCACCGGCCTGTCGGAAAAAATGCTGGCGGCCCGGCGAAACGAGACCGGCGCAACCATATTCGCCTATCAGGTTCATGATCCCGAACGATACGGCGTTGTCGGCTTCGACAGCGCAGGCAAGGCTTCCTCAATCGTTGAAAAACCGGTTGCCCCGCAATCGGACTGGGCGGTGACCGGCCTCTATTTCTACGATGCCAGGGTTGTCGACATCGCCCGTACCCTCACCCCATCCGCACGCGGCGAACTTGAGATCACCGACATCAACAGGGCCTATCTGGAAAGCGGTGACCTCAGCGTCCAGATGCTGGGCCGGGGCTATGCCTGGCTGGATGCGGGAACGCCGGAATCGCTCCTGGAAGCAGCCTGCTTCATCCAGACGCTGGAATCCCGCCAACGCCTGAAGATTGCCTGTCCTGAAGAGGTCGCATTCTACCAGGGCTGGATCTCGAGAGGTGATCTCGAAGCGCTGGCGAGCGAGATTTCAGGCACGACCTACGGCCGTTACCTGAACTGGATCGCCAGGGAAGCGGCAAAAGCGCAATTTGAACCGGCAAGCGCCCTGGCCTCGTGAGAAGCGTCAGAATCGCGCCGTGATCGAGGCCTGCAGATTGAGATCCCCGGCTTCCGTTTCTCCTGCGTCCTGCAGGGCAACGCCCGCGATCAGGTTAGCCGTCAGATTGTCTCCAAGAGCATAGTCGAAGCCGGCGCCAACACCGGACAGCGTCGCATCGTCGTCTGTGGCGTGATCGATCCCGAACCCGATATCGGCAAACAGATAGGCCGACAGACTGTCGTTTGTCAGTGATTGCGGCCAGCTTTCAGGCAGATTGCCGGCAAGCGGCGAGAAGGACGGCAGACGCAATTCGTTCCGCCAGATGACACCGCTGTCGACGCTGGCATCATCGTAGTTATACCCGCGCACCGCATATCGCCCACCAAGCGAGATCCGCTCCGTATCCGGCAGCACCTGCCCCGCGAGCGTACCCGAGAGGGCGCTTACCCAGAAGAACCTGTTCGGAAGAGATATTGTCCGGCTGATGTCTGCCGCAAGATACGCATAGTCGACCGACTGGACACGCCCATTGGTAAAGGTCTGCCAGGTGGTTGCCGCATTTCCCTGGAGAACACCTCCCGGATTGGCTTTCACCCTGACATCCAGCGCCGTGCGGCCAAACCGGTCATCGAACGAATTGCTCCAGCCAAGCACCATCTGGAACAGATCCGCGGCACCGTCGGCAACCGCGACACCATTGAAGAAGGTTGTCCGTTCCAGGCGTTTCAGCTCAACGCCCGTGTAGGTGTCTCCCCAATAGCGCCCCGGCAGGAGATTAGAGACGGCAGACCTGTAGATGATCGGCAATTCATAGGTGGTGTTTTCAAAGTCGAAAAAGCGATTCGGCGTCTCGCGTGACGCAACCATTGCCGGGGCGATTTCAAGACTTTGCCGGGCCCACGTCGGAATGGTGAGCCTGCCTGCGTGGGACACATAGGAGGGGTAGTCGCCTTCACGCGGAAAGACAATTCCCGGATCGCTCCAGATGTCGTCGCTGGCCGTCATCTGGTAGGAAAGCCAGGGGCCGCCCGGAAAGGGAAGACGCGCATTGCCACCCAGAAAATACCTGTCGCGTCCGGTATCCTGCGATCCGGAATTGGACCATCCCGCAAACACCTGCCAGGGCCTGCCTTCATCGATCGTGACTTCGAGATCGCTGAGCGCGGCATC
Source organism: Labrenzia sp. THAF191a (assembly GCF_009363335.1). Classification (GTDB taxonomy): domain Bacteria; phylum Pseudomonadota; class Alphaproteobacteria; order Rhizobiales; family Stappiaceae; genus Roseibium; species Roseibium algicola. The sequence goes on along the minus strand of NZ_CP045333.1, from coordinate 2,806,976 downwards.
CTCGCCCGGGCGAAAAACCCCACCTGCCCGCCTGTAGGGGGAGCGGTTCAACCAGCCGAGATCTTCTTCCAGCGCGCGCGCATCTATGCGCCCACCGGGGTTGATCCGCAGCCTTGCGCGGATCTCTTCGGCGTCGCGCTCATCGAGCCCCTGCACCGTCACGTTGCCCGACTTGAACTCGATCACCCTGACCTGCAGCACCCCGCCGGTTATTTCCTGCGGTGGCAGGGTCACGGATACGAACGGATAGCCCGCTTCCTTGTAAACGCGGGCTACGGCAGCTTGAATCTCCCCCGCAAGGGCGAGGGAAAGCGGTTTGCCGAGATACTCCGACAGCACGGCATCCAGTGCGGCCTGATCGAAAGCAGCCGCCGGACCGCCGATACCTTTCGGAGCTCGGCCTGCCACATCGTCGGACTGGCCGATCAGATAAACGCCGGCCAGGTCAACCCCGAGCGGTGACCTGTCGGTGGCGCCGAAGTCCTGGGGGGCGACGTCCAGCGAGACCGGCTCTCCGGGTTCGGCAGCCGGAAGGTTTCTTTCAAGAGCCTGCTGGGCGAACGAACCTTCGGAAACGAGCGCAACACCGGCCACCAGGGCTGCAGTTATCGTATGTCTTGTCATGCCGGACTACTCTGCCGCCGCACTGAGCCAGCGTCCGAACGAGCGGTTGCAGGGGTGAACGGCACCTTCGCCGCCGACCACTCCCGGCTCGCAGGCAGAGGGGTTGTCTTCAAGTGCCTCGTCGGTATCCGGGGTCTGCAGCCGGTTGCGCTCCAGCACCCGCTGGCGGGGATCGGTGGAAGACTGTCCATTGCCGGAAGAACCGGACGTTTCGGAGGGGCTAATGATCGTCAACGTGCCATCGACGCTCAAAATGTCGTAGCCGAACTGATGCGAATAGAAACTGTTGCCTATGACATAACTTCCGGCCGCGGTTGCCGTGACGGCGGCACCGCCATCGAAACTTCCCAGGAGACTCGCTCCGGCAGACGACAAGGCATAGGTGAACCCGCCGGAATAGACCGTTCCGTCATATATTTTCGACTTGTCGTCACCCGTTACCGTGATCGCAGTCAGGAACCCTCGCAGGAGTGGGGTCGTCTGCCCCTCGTAGATGCGCCAGGTGTTCGCCGTGCCGCCCTGGTCGTCAATTCCAAAACCTGCCGCTACAAACGTGTCGAGCTGCTGCATGGCACTGCTGGTCACACCGGTGACATTGGTCACCGAACCGCCGAGCTGATTGCCGACTGCATTGTTCAGCCCGGTAGTCTGTGTGTCCCAGACGCTGTTGGTGAGCGTGATCGTACCAGCGTCCATAGTGCCGACCAGGCCGCCACCGTTCACACTCGCGGAGACGGCACCGGTTGCATACGAGCGGGTCACGGACGACCCGTCAAGCATCCGCCCGACAAGGCCGCCGATCTCGTTGCTGCCAGAGACGTCCCCGGTGGCGTAGCTGTCGGAAATGCTGCTGGCCGTTACGCCGACGAGCCCGCCGGCCATGCGGCCGGTGTGGATCACGTCGCCAGTCGCAAAGGACCGTGTGATTGGCGCTCCGACGGAGTAGGCAACCAGCCCACCGAGACGCGTCGCGACGTTGTCGGAACTTTGCACAGTCCCGGTCGCATAAGAGAGATCGACCGAGCCCGAATCAATGGAGCCGATGAGACCGCCTGCGCCATATGGTGTGGTGGTACCACCCGTGTTATCGGCAAGGAGCGTGACGGTTCCGCTGGCATGAGATCTGGAAACGTCGACATTTGATACCCGGCCCATCAGTCCACCGATGTCATAACGGCCACTGACGTTGCCGGAAGCGGACGAACGGGTAACCTGCGATGCATCAGAAGTCTGACTGTTGCCGATAAGGCCACCTGCAGCATAGGCCGTGGTGGTGACATCAGCCGAAGAATGTGCGTCGGTAACGGAATACTCCGACGCCATAATTCCGGCGACGCCGCCGACATTACCTGCGCCTGTCACCGTGCCGCCGACCGAAACATCCGATACCGAGACCTTGCCACCAACGGCAGCGCCGATCAGCCCGCCAACACCGACCCCTCCCGCGATGTTGACGTTCGTCAGCTTGAGATCACGAATGGAGACATCCTGACCATCGGCTCTAACGACGCCAAACAACCCGATCGAACTGAAGTTACCTGTCGAGGCCAGGCCGTCGATCGTATAGCCGCCACCGTCGAAATTGCCGCGAAGGCTTGTCGACGCAAAGCCGGAACCACCGTTCCAGGCTGCTGTTCCCGAAGCGTCGATATTCCGGGTCAACACATAGTTTACCGGCGTGGTGCCGGAACCTGACTGTATGCCCTGAAGACTGTAGACATCGAAGATCTGGTACGGGTTGGCTTGCGATCCATCACCACCAAGCGCACGTACAAAATGACCGCCCTGAATATCGAAATCCCGGGCATAAAAATCCGGCAAACTGCTGCCGACCTGCAGCCAGGCGGTATCGGACTGGAAATCGTCGACATGGATATCACCCGTCGCCGTTGAAGTGACATTCGTTGCGCTGCTCGTCTGGTCCACACGCAGCTTGCCGTTCGCCGCGGTGACGGAGCCGTTGATCTTGATGGAGGCGTTGCTGGCGTCGGCGTAGAGAGAAAGCTGGTTGCTGTTAGACCACGCGACATCGCCGTTCACTGTCAGGTCACCGTCATGGGCCCACAGGATGGCGTTGCTGTCGCCGACCGAAAATGTGCCATTCGTTGCAACAGTCAGGTTGCCACCAGCGTAAAGATTGTTGTCGAGATTGAAGTTGGACGTCGCATTCAAATTGAAGTCGAGACTGTTGCCATTCTGGTCGGTTCGCACAACCGCCGACGTGTTGAACAGGAAGTCGAGATCGGTGTCGCTGAACGCGCCGATGGTCGTGTCCAGAGCGGTGACCACGTCCGTCGTGGCCGCTGCACCGGTATTGACGTTGAAGGCATTGCCCCAGATATCGGCTCCGGAGACGCCGGTCGACGTAACTGTGTCGGCGAAAGTCGCCGCTTTGGTGCTTTCACCGTCCAGATAAGACAGGACCCCTGCGGAATTGAGCGATCCGGCCGTAGTCAGGATGTAATAGTACCCGTTTGCCCCGCTCACAGCGCTGCCGACAAGATTGCCGCCGGAAAGTGCGCTGACATTTGCTCCGGTTTGGGCCGTCGTGCCCGCATCACTGTAGACGATACCTGAGACCGCCTCGGGTGTGGCGGCATACTCCCACTTGAAATAAGGGAAAAGTCCGCTGCCAGTGCCCCAGATGCTGCTGTCCAGGGTAAAGCCACCCAGGGTCAGCGATCCCTGCATCTGGGAAGTGGTCAGACCGCTCGTGTTGGTCACGGTGGGGGTATAGGAATTCGTGTAACCGATCACCTCGGTTTGTCCGGTGGTTTCAGTATCCCAGGCTGTGTCGGTTATTGAAACGCTTGAGTCGGAGACCTCAGCGACCAATGCGGCTGCATATCCTTCAGCCTCTACAAGACCCGTAACAAAGGAGTTTTCAATGACCGTGTTCCTGTCGGCCGTACCGATGAGCCCTCCAGCCGCGGCGCCGTTTGTACCGAGCACCTGACCGGCAAAATACGAATTCGAGATCGTAAGATCTTCCGCGTACCCAACCAGTCCACCAGCCTCCCGAAAGCTCCCTGACGAGGTGACTGTCGCCGTCGAATAGGAATTTTCGATCCTGTTGTCGTTGTCGTCTGTGGTGCCGACAAGACCACCGACCTGCCCTCCGGTTATCGATCCTGTCGAGCTGGAATTCGAGATTATCAGCCCTTCACCCATAATCGCGACGAGGCCGCCGGTAGCACTGCCCCCATCCGTCGTCGTGACGGAAACATCGGCATGAACATTGGTCATGGTCGACTGGTCGATGTTGCCGAAATACCTGGCCACGACGCCTGCGCCCCAGGAATTCGCCTGAACGGTTCCACTGACAGTCACATTCGACATGTTGTGACCGTGATAGTTCCCACCGCCTGTGTCGCCGACCAGAATTGCCGTCTGGTTGTCGCCGGTAACAGACGCGTTCGTGAGTGTGAGGTCCTTTATCTCCAGGTCACGTCCGGAAGTGAAATAGTTGTCTTGCCAATAACTTATAAGTGCGACATTACCTTCGGAAGGCCGGTTGATATAGAGGCCGTCTATCGTATGTCCCTTGCCATCCAGGCTTCCGGAAAAGGAAACAGGGTCAAAGCCAGCACCGTTATTCCACGATGATGTCATCGACGCGTCGATATCGTTCGCAAGCTCATAGTAAAGGCTGATATCGCCGGACCCGCCACCACGCCTGTCACTGGTCGTGATCCCTTGCAGGCCATAAACGTCAAATAGCGCATAAGGGTTGGAAAAAGTGCCATCGCCACCCTGCGCCCGGATGAAAGTCCCGAAGCCAACACTCAGTGCGTTCGTGGCAAAGTCTGGCAGGCCCGCGCCGACCTGATCCCAGACACCCCTGGTGAGAGCGAAATTGTCGACATCGACCGCGCCGGCTGCTCCCGTCGAGATCGTGCCGACAGCAGCCGTGCCGCTGTTGCCGTAAGCCAGCAGGGTCAGCCCACCGCTCTGGCCGTCGATGGCCGCATTGATCGCGATGTCGTTATAGGCGTTGAGCGTGAGTGTGTTTGTGCTCGTCCAGGTGATGCCCGAATTGATGGTGATGTTGCCGTCGCCCGCACTCTGGTTGCCCGGACCACTTGCAGACGAGTTGGTGGTCTGCAGGCTCACGTTGTTGCTGGCGAGGTTGGAAGAGATCGTTGCAGCCGCCGCCGCATCGACTGTCAGGTCAACCGGGTCGATCAGCCAGAGACCGGTCTGACCGCCTTCAGACGAGGTATCGACCGTGATGCCGGCAAAATCGATGGTGTTTCGGGCAGACGTTTCGACAAAGCCGCCTTCACCGCCCACGCCACCCCTGGCGCTCAACGTTCCGGAAACACTTGCCGTGTCCTCGGAAAACACCACGATTTCACCACCCTTGACGCCGCTTTCTTCCGCCGAAGCGTCGAGCGTACCGGTGATCGTGATTTCTCCGCCCGTCACCGTGATGGCGCCACCCTCGGTCGCCGGCTTTGCACCCGGCACCGGAACGTTCTCCGCCAGTTTGCGCGACTTGAGCTTGCCACTGACCTGGACCTTGCCCGTATTGCCCGCCGTCAGGAATATCCGGCCACCGGAAGTGCTGACACCGGTTGCCTTGACGACACCATCCGTGTTTCCAGCCAGCGCAAAGACATTGCCGCCATTCGCGCGGATTTCCGCATTGGCCGCCGCGATGGTTCCGGAATTGAGCGCTTCGGTATCGGCTCCGCCAAGCTTGACCGACAACAGGCCGTCTGCATCGGCGACGTCTTTCATCAGGACTTCGTAGCCAGCGGCAAGGGCTGCAGTGCCGTTGGGCGCTTCAAGCGTGCCACTGTTTTCAACGCGGCGCGCAATCAGTGCAATGTCACCCTGCGCTGACCGGATAGTGCCCGCATTTACGACTTCGGCACCGCTCGTGCCGGAAAAGGTCAGGCCGCCGCCATTCAGAAAATCGCTGTCGGTAACGTCCTGCGTCGAAGCGACAAACGAACCACCCGTCGACACAAGCCCGCCGCTGCCAACGGCAACTCCGGCAGGATTGACGAGAAACACGCTGCCCGTCGCGCTGAGGCTGCCATCGATACGGCTCGGCACATTGCCCGTGACCCGATTGAGCGTGGCACCGGCGCCGTTGTCGAAATGAACCTGATTGCCGGAGCCGATGGAAAAGCTGCCCCAGTTCACGATACCGGCATCGCTTGATTGCTTCACATCAACCCGTGAACCACCTTGCGTAATGGTTCCGTTGCCATGCGTGAAACTGCCCCCTTGCGGCAGGGCATCGCCTGAAAAGGCTGCGGTGGGGACAAGAGCTGTCGTCAGCAGCAGAAATGCGGCAAGGGAGGCTGTCCGGTTTGAGCCGGATGGAATGGCAGGCTCAACCGGTGCGCTTGAAACGCCGGTGCTTCGGGTCCTGGACGCCATTTGTATCAATACTCCCGCTGTTGCGTCGTCTTGTGCCCACGACGGTCAACATTGGTGTAAATACAGATGGCGAGAGATCGAATTCCACCTACCAATACTAATCAATTCTGACAGATTCTGACGAGACTTGCTTCCTTTGGGTGACACCTGCCTGAAATCGAAGCTGCCGCAATCAAGGCCTCGAAACTGTTACTTGAACAGGCAGGCCGCTTCCGTCATCACAAGCGCATGCTCGATCTCAAGACCATGTTGCTGCTGGAATTCGCGACAACCGCTTTCATGTCCGTTGCCTGGCTACTCGTCTGGTTCGTCTGGCGCCAGATCTATGAACTGAAGGTCATCGCGGCCGGCTTCTTCGCCATCGCGATTGGATTGTTTCTCTATTTGCAGCGCGGTCCGGACCCATCGCTCATTCGCGTCGTGACGGACAACATGGTGATCAAGTTTGGCCTGGTCCTGTGGGCCGACGGCCTGGCGCGCTTCCTGGGGCAGCCCCGTTTTGTCGGTATCAGCGCGTTCTGTCTCGCGGCACAGCTCCTGTTCTGGATCTTCGCCGTTGTCTATGACCCGACAGACCTCGGCCTGCGCATTCATGCCTCCACTGCATTCACGGTGGTGATGATGGCATTGATGATCCGGACGCTTTACCGCGACCGCTCCCAACCCCCTTTCCTTCGCTGGATCATGATCTTCCTGCTTGGGGAATATTCCGCCGCAAGTCTGCTGCAGAGCGCACTCGTCTATATTCAGCCATCGACGGTTGCCAATCCGGTGATGACCAACATCAATACCTGGTACTTCTTCCAGGGACACATCTTCATTGTCGGCTTTTTCTTCTGTCTGATCTTCATGGTGGGCATGCGCCTGTCCATGGATTTGCGCGACCGAAACGCTGCGCTAGCGCGCGAAGTAACATTGAGACGGCGCCTGGAGGGAGAACTGTCCGCCAGTCTGGAAGGGGAAAAGGCCGCACGCCAGGACCAGCGCCAGTTGATGCGCATGGTCAGCCATGAGTTTCGCACCCCCCTGGCCGCAATCCGCTACGCAAGCGACATGCTCACCCTGATGCTGGAACGACCGCAGCAGGCTGTCGCCCAACGTCTGAAAAGCATCGACGAGGCCGTTTCCCGCATGACGATGCTGATCGATCGTTTTCTTGCAAGCGAGCGGCAGGATGAAGGTGTGCTGAAGATCGAGCAGGTGGATTTCTCGGCCCTTTATGAGGACGTTCAGCGGCACTTCGACCATGCCGGCCTCGGCGAACGCCTCACACTTCATCCCGTTGCGCCGATGCCGGCATACCGGGGAGATACCGAGATGCTCCGCACGGTGGTCGTCAATCTGGTCGACAACGCGCTCAAATACTCACCAAAGGACGCCGAGGTCGAGATCACGATAGCGGCCCAGAACGGTGATATCGTTCTGGAAGTGAAGGACCGCGGGATCGGCATTCCGGATCGTGACCTGGCGCAGATCGGCAACCGCTTCTACAGGGCCTCGAATACAGGCGGAACCGGAGGCAGCGGGCTCGGCCTGCATTCCTGCCGGCAGCTTGTCGGCTATCACCAGGGACATCTGGATTTGAGTGCAAGACAAGGCGGCGGCACGCTTGCCAGGGTTTTCCTGCCGCTTCCCGGATTTGCGCGAGCGGACTCTGAGACCATGCAGGAGGAGGAACCGGCATGAACAGGATTTTGATCGTGGAGGACGAAAGTGCCCTTCGCGCCGACCTGTTGGATTATATGCGTCTCAACGGCTTTCAGGTCAGCGGCGCGGGCGGCGCGGCCGAAATGTGGACCGCGCTGGATGACGCCGAACGACCGGATGTCGTGATCCTGGATGTCTCGCTGCCGGACGGAAACGGCTTCGACCTTGCAGGCGACCTGAGGGCGAAAATCAATTGCGGCATCATCATGCTGACCGCACACGGCGACAGCGAAAGCCGGGTCCGCGGGTTCGACAGCGGCGCGGACATCTACCTCGTCAAGCATACCAGCCTCAGGGAAATACTGGCTGCGGTCCAGAGCCTCATACGCAGACTGTCCGGCGCTTCATCAGAAGGTAACAACGCGGCAGAATGGGTGTTGGACAATGTCTCCTGGAAGCTTCTGCCACCGGACGGCGACGCCATAAAGTTGACCGCAACCGAAAGGATCTTTCTGGAAGCCCTGGTCTCCAATTCCGGAGCCCCTTGTGCCCGGGACGATCTTTCCCGTCTTCTCTCCAATCGCCAGACTCAGTTCGACAATCGGCATCTGGATGCCGTCGTCAGCCGCCTCAGGCGCAAGATCCAGGATCAGACCGGGGTGGAATCACCCATCAAGTCTGTCTATGGCGTCGGATATTCCTTCAGCGCCACCTGCAAGATGGACAGCTAGCCCGGTTTGTCTCGATCAGGCTGTCGTAAACACGGCGGAGCCCGAAGGGTCTGGCAACATCGCCGTGCATATTTCCGTCGACGTTCGGAATTCTGATATAAGGTGCCTCCAAATGAGGCAATCCGGGATGTCAGGCGCAATCAGTTTTCAGAAAATATCCGTCATGCTGGCCGTTATTGCGATGTCCTGCCTGGCGACACTCCTGCTGTTGACTGCCGCTAACGCGCGGGATCTTCGTGTCCTGACGTCCTTTCCGGACTATTTCACGAAGCCCTTCGTCGATGCGTTTTCGAAGAAGTATCCGGCGATCAACGTTACTGTCCTGAACAAGAACACGGTCGCCTCGGTCGAGGAAATCCTGCTGGACAACCCGCGTGGCTTCGATCTGTTCTGGTCGTCGTCACCGGAGGCCTTTTCCCTTCTCGATAAATTCGGCCGCCTGCGGGAACGCTCACAGGACAGTAGCCAGACCTTTGTCGATTTCGCCTATTCCGGTGTCGGCTGGTGCTGGATGGAAGACTTTGAAGGCAGGCCGCCCACAAGCTGGAACGATCTGCTGGACGCACGCTTTCAGGACAGGCTGGCCATGTCCCACCCTGCCCGGTCAGGGTCCACACACATGCTGCTGGAAGTTATCCTTCAGGATCGCGGCTGGGATCGGGGCTGGCAGTATATCTTCGGCCTGTCCCAGAACCTCAAGACCATCACCGCCCGCAGTTTCAGTGTCATAGAGGGGCTCAAGCGCGGCCGCTTCGATGTTGGTCTGTCGATCGATTTTCTGGCGCTGACGGAAGCCGACGACGGCGTCCGCTTTCAATATGGCCAACCGGTCATGATGGCCCCTGCCCGGATCTCCATTCTCAACCACGGCTCCGCCCCTGAGGAGGCGGGTCTGTTCATCGATTTCATGTTGAGCAAACCGGCGCAGGAACTGCTGACACAGCCCGACATCCGCAGGATCCCGGTGGACACCTCTGTTCGCGAACAATCCTTGAACCAGTTCCCCAGGGAAGTGCAGGCTGCGCTGAAATTCAGCTGGTCCACTTATGACCCCAATCTTGCCGAAACACGGTATCAGGCCGTCAACGACCTGTTCGACATCTTCATCACCAGAAATCTGGTTCAGCGCAGAAACCTGTTGCGGCGCCTGGAAACACTGAGCCGGCAGGCGCCTCCCGAACTCGTTCCTTCGCTGATCAAGATAAAGAAGAAGCTCAACCAGCTTCCCGTGTCCGAGATCGATGCCGTGCGCTCGGAACGCTACCGGGACGCACAGGAGGAAGGCGCCAATTCGCTTGCCGGAACCGGCGAGGAATGGAGCCTTGCCACCTGGCGCATTGCCGCCAGGGAGCAACTGGCGGCAGTCGACGCCATGCTGACCGGGCTCGAGACAAGCATCCGGAATGGTCTGGCTGTCAATGACTGAGACGGCAAACCGCGGGCGCGGCACGATATGGTTTCGTTTGCTGCTGTCCATCCTCACGATTGCCGCGATCACCTGGATCATCCTGGCCATCGGCGTGGTCTTCTTCACTCAGGCACGCAGCGATTTTGGCGAGATCACCGAAAAGAGCATTCCGGAAATCGCCCTGGCCTCCGAGCTTTCCGAATATGCGACGCGCCTCGCCGTCATCGCGACCGAGATTGCCGCGCAGACCCGGGAACGCGAACCGGAAGCCATGCGCGAGGATGTGGAAGCCGCAAGCCAGGGCATTTCGGGCCTTCTGGAAACAAACATCCTGAGCGACACGAAAAACACCGCGAAGATAATCGAGGCGAAGGAAACCTTGAGCGACAAGCTCGGGTCCTTCCTTCAGGTCTCCCGGGATCTGCAGGCGATCAACAGGTCGCTGGAACACTACCAGGTGGAACTGCGCTGGCTGCAGATCGATATCCAGACCGAAGTCGCTGCCCGCATTCAGGACCTGTCCTTCAACATCGACAGCCTGTCGTCCGAAATGGTCCGCTCGCAGTCGCGCACCGACCGGGTCGCGGCTGCCGCGATCATCCGGCAGGAAACCCTGCTTCGCGAACAGATGCAGACAATCCGGTCAAGCACGGCGACGGCGATTACCTTCCTGCTGCAGGCGCTTTATGTCGACACGGCGGAAAAACTCGCGCAGCTTGAAGATCTGAATTTCGACGCGCTTGAAAACCTCCAGGGCATGCTGGCGGAGGTCCCGCAAAAGGCCGATACCGAAACGCTGGTGTCGTCGCTGGAACGGCTGCAGGCCTTCGCCTATGACGAAACGGGGGTCTTTGCAGGATCGCGCGACCGGATCGAGCTGCAGCAACAGGCACTTGGCGACCTCAGCACTGCACAGGCCGCCGTCGCAGATCTTCAGGCCGCCCTGGTCGAGCTGGGCAGGGAACGCCGTCTTGCCGCCCTCACCTTCACCAATCAGGCGGCCGAACGGCTGCGCATTGCCTCTCTGCTGCTGGCCGTCGCAACTGTCATCTGCGGTGTCATCTGCGCCGGCATTCTGCTGTTTTATGTCCGCAACCAGATTGTTGCCCGACTGCACCGGCTGGCAGAAGCCCTGATCGAGATCGCTCAGGGCAATCTCTCCACGCCGATCCCCACCCGCGGCAACGACGAGATCGCCCGCATGGGGGCAGCGACGGAAATCTTCAGATCCTCCGTGGTCGAACTGAACAGAACCCACGAAAACCTGCAAAAGGAAATCGTCGAGCGCAAACGCGCCTTCGACCAGTTGAAGCAGACCCAGCGCGAACTTGTTCAGGCCGGCAAGCTGGCGGCTCTCGGCCAGATGTCTGCGGGCATCAGTCACGAACTGAACCAGCCGCTCGCGGCCATGAAACATCACCTGCACAACCTTCGACTGCTGCTTGCCAAGGGCAAGAGCGAAGCCGTCGAAGCCAAGGTCGACGTCGTTGAAAATCTCGCAGAGCGGATGTCGCGCGTCATCAAGCACCTGAACGGCATTGCCCGCCGTTCGGACTACGCGGTCAAGGACCTGACACTGGATCAGGCCCTCGAACCTGTCGTTTCGCTGTTCGAGCGGCGCCTGGAGGAAAGCAGCGTCGCGCTCAATGTCTCCGACGCTGCCGGCAAGCTAACCGTCCGCGCGGATCCCGTGTTGCTGGAACAGGTCCTGATCAACGTCATCGGCAACTCGGTCGACGCCATCGACATGAAAGCGGCAGGCGGCGGTGAAATCCGCGTCGAGGCAGAGCAAACCGCCGGTGACGCGACCATCCTGATCGCCGACAACGGCATCGGCCTTCAGGGACAATCGGCAACGCAGCTGACCGACCCGTTCGTGACCACCAAGGAAGTCGGCAAGGGTCTCGGTCTTGGATTGACCATCTCCTTCAACATCATGCAGGACATGGACGGGCATCTGGAACTTGCGGAAAACGACCAGGGTGGCGTAACCGTTCAGCTGAGGCTGCCATGCGCGGCACAGAACAAGGTGGGGCAGCTTGAGCACTCGGTTTGAAACGGGCGAAATCGTTCTGGTCGATGATGATGCGGATCTGCTGGAAGCAATGCAGGAAACGCTCGAGCTCGCCGGGTTCAGCGTACGTTGCTACGCCAACGCCAATGTGATTGCCGAGCAGATACAGCCCAACTGGAACGGCATCGTCATCAGCGATATTCGCATGCCTGGCAGAACCGGCATGGAGTTTCTGCGCCTGATTCAGGAAAATGCCCCCCAGGTCCCCTTCATCGTCATTACGGCACACGGCGACGTGAAGACCGCGATCCAGGCGATGAAGCACAACGCCTATGACTTCATCGAGAAATCCACCGAACCGCAACACCTGATCGACACGGCCCGCCGGGCGCTTGAAAAGCGCAGGCTGCAACTCGAAAACCTGGCGCTGCGGCGCAAGGTTCAGCGCATCCGCGATCCTCAGGGTGAGCTTATCGGCAGTTCGCAGGTCATGACTGACCTGCGGTCGACGATTTCGCGCATTGGCCCGTTGAATGTCGATGTGCTTCTGCACGGCGAAACCGGCACCGGCAAGGACCTGACCGCACGCTGTCTGCACCAACTGTCCCCGCGCGCGCCGGGACCGCTTGTGACGATCAACTGCGGTGCCGTCACGGAGATGGACATCGACCGCGAACTGTTCGGCTTCGAAACCGAAAACGGCTCCTTCCCGGGGCGGATCGAACGGGCGCAGGGCGGAACACTCTATCTGGATGAACTTGATTCCATGCCCAATGCGCTGCAGACGCGGTTTCTGCGTGTACTGGAAGAGCGCAAGATCACCAGGCTGGGCGGCAGCGATGCCGTCCCGGTGGACATCCGCGTCATCGCCGGCGTGAAGACCAACCCTGCCGCCCTCGTTCACGATGGTCGCCTGCGGGGCGATCTCTATCACCGGATGAATGTGGCGACCCTGTCCCTTCCGCCGGTGCGTGAACGCGGCGAGGATGTTATCGAACTGATGGAACACCTTCTGGATCAGGCCTCGGAAAACCACGGCCTGCCGCTTCCGAAACTGTCGCAACGCCAGAAAAAGCAGTTCCTCACCTATGACTGGCCCGGCAATGTTCGCGAAATTCGCAACATCGCTGCACGGCTCGTCATCGGCCTGGAGGCTGACCTGCAGATAGGCAGCGGCCAGCCCATTGAGGTCTCCACAGGCTATGAGGCAGCCATGACCGCCTTCGAAACCGAGCTCTTGCAGAACGCTCTGCTTCAGACCGGTGGCCGAAAGGCAGAAGCCGCCGAACTGCTCGGCATCCCGCGCAAGAGACTTTACCTGCGCCTGAAGAGCTGCGGCCTTGCGGAGGAAGACGGGTCATGATCGACACGTTGAACGTGTCAGTTTTGACACAAAAATATCAATAAATTCAATAATTTGACTCGAAAATTTCGCCAGTGATAGCGTTTCCTCGCTGAACGAACAAGGGGCCGGATCAACCCCTTGCGTCAGAATGGAGGAGACATAATCCAATGAGGAAATTACTGGGCCTGACGGCACTGGGACTGCTGGTGTCTGCCGGCGTGGCGAATGCTGCCGACAAGGTGGTCGTCGTGACATCCTTTCCGAAGGAACTGACCGATGCATTCGAAGCCGCCTTTGCTGCATCCAACCTGGACTACGAGCTGGAGATCCTGAGCAAGGGAACGTCCGCAGCCGTCAAATACATTCAGGAAACCGCCGGAAACAACACGTCCGACCTGATGTGGGCATCTGCCCCGGATGCGTTCGAAGTGCTCAAGGGCAACGACCTGCTTGCCAAGGTCGAAATCAACGCAGAAGGCATTCCCGAAAAGATCGGCACGTACCCGATCAATGATCCCGACGGCTTCTACTACGGCTTTGCCGCATCCGGTTACGGCATCATGTGGAACACCCGCTACCTGCAGGCCAACGAGTTGGCACCGGCAAAGGAATGGGAAGACCTGGCCAAGCCGGAATATTTCGGTCATGTCGGCATGTCCGCACCGTCCCGCTCCGGCACCACGCACCTGACGGTCGAAACGCTTCTGCAGGGCGCCGGCTGGGAAAAGGGCTGGGCCGACTGGAAGTGGATTTCCGGTAACATGAACACGGTCACCGAGCGCAGCTTCGGCGTGCCGGATGGCGTCAACTCGGGCAACTTCGGCCTCGGCGTCGTTATCGACTTCTTCGGCTTCTCGTCCCGCGCGTCCGGCTTCCCGGTCGACTTCGCCTATCCGTCGGTCACTGCCGTTGTGCCTGCCAACATCGGTGTCTTGAAAAACGCTCCGAATCCGGAAGGTGCAAAGGCGTTCATCGAGTTTGTGTTGTCGCCGGAAGGCCAGCAGGTCCTGTTCGATCCGGCCATCATGCGTCTGCCGGTCAACCCGGCTGCTTACGCGACCGCACCCGACGGCATTCCGAACCCGTTCGAAGGCGACGATGTGAAGGCATCGGTCAACTTCGACGCCGACCGCTCGGAAAAGCGCTACAACGTCGTCAATTCCCTGTTCGACGTCATGGTCACCTATCGTCTGACCGAGCTGCGTGAAGCCGTCAGGGCCGTGCAGCTTGCCGAGATTGCGCTTGCCGACAAGGACAATGCGGAAGCCAAGGCACTGATCGCCGAAGCACGCGCACTCATCGACGCTACCCCCATCACCGAGGAAGAAAGTCTCGACCCCTCCTTCGCCGCCGTCTTCCAGCAGAAACGCAAGAAGGAAAGCGACGTCATCGAGGGCCGCCAGGCGGAAGTCGAGCAGCAGTGGGATGCCTTCGTGGTCGAGAACTACGCAAAGGCCAAGGCTCTGGCGGAAAAAGCCGCCAGCCTCTGACGGAAAACCAAAAACAACATCACGTCGAACTTGCCGCACCGCCCGGAACAGGGAAGGTGCGGCCTCTTCCCCGGAGTCCATAGCCGATGACTACGAGCAATGCAGCGACTGCGCCTGCAAGGCAGTGGCGCATATTTCCCGAGCTGTCCGGCACCGCAATTGCGGGCGTCGCGATCGCCATCTTCCTGCTGGCGTTTCTCATCCTTCCCGTCTTGAAGGTGACCTATGTCGCCTTCCAGGATCCCCACACAGGAGCCTTGACGCTCCAGAATTTCGGCGATTTCTTCCGCTCGTCGCTGTTCCGCAGTTCCTTCGTGAACTCCTTCTACGTCTCGGCGATGTCCGTGGTCGTGGCAACGGTTATCGCCCTGCCGCTGGCCTATATCACCACCCGTTTCAACTTCGGTGGAAGCGCGCTGATCCAGAGCATCGGCGTCATCCCGCTGATCATGCCGCCCTTCGTCGGCGCCATCGCGATGCAGCTCCTGTTCGGCCGCAACGGCACGGTCAACCTTCTGCTGTCGCAATACCTTGGCTTCAAGATCCCGTTCATGGAAGGTCTGAACGGCGTCATCTTCGTCCAGTCCCTGCACTATTTCCCGTTCATCCTGATCAACCTGTCGGCGTCGCTCCGCAACATCGACAAGGCAATGGAAGAATCGGCGCAGAACCTCGGCTGCACGGGCCTTCGCCTGTTCCGCCGGATCGTGTTTCCGCTCGCCATGCCCGGTTACATTGCCGGCGCCGCGCTGGTGTTCATCAAGGTCTTTGACGATCTCGGCACCCCGTTGCTGCTCAACGTCAACAACATGCTGGCCCCCCAGGCCTATCTGCGCATTTCCTCCGTCGGCATCAGCGATCCGATGGGCTACGTCATTTCCTTCATCCTGGTGGCCTTCTCGGTCTTTTCGCTGTGGGCGTCCTTCCTGTTCATGCGGGGCAAGGATTACGCAACGGTTCAAAAGGGCGGTGGCGGCCTTGCGCGGCGCGACCTGTCGCGCGGCGAGAAGATCGTTGCCTATGGCGTCGTCGTCTTCATCCTGCTTCTGGTCTTGTCGCCGCATTTCGGTCTGACGCTGCTTGCGTTCGGCACGATCTGGTCGTTCAGCCCGCTGCCGGACGGCTACACGCTGGCCAACTTCGCCACCGTGTTCGAACAGTCCCTGCAATATGTGGTCAACACTCTGATCTACGCAGGCCTTGCCGCCGGCTTCGACATCATCCTGGGAACGGCAATCGCCTACATCGTGCTGCGAACCGGCATCAAGGGCCGCAAGATGCTCGACTACATGGCGACCGCCGCGCTTGCCGTACCCGGCGTCGTGCTCGGCATCGGCTACCTGCGCCTGTTCCACAGCTTCGAGGTGCCGGTCATCGGCAAGCCGCTGGCGTCCTGGTGGGTCATCATCGTGATCGCCCTGACCGTGCGCCGCCTGCCGTATGCGCTCAGGGCCTGCATGGCCGCGCTTCAGCAGGTCAGCCTGTCGCTTGAGGAAGCAGCGGAAAACCTCGGCGCTTCCAAGGGCCGCTCCATCCGCAGGATCGTCGTTCCGCTGATGGCCGGGGGGATCCTCGCCGGTTTCGTCACCAGCTTTGCCACTGCCGCAGTCGAACTGTCGGCAACCATCATGCTGGTTTCCACCAGCGACGACGCTCCGCTCTCCTACGGGATCTACCTCTACATGCAAAGTCCGTCCGGCCGGGGTGCCGGCGCGGCACTCGGCATCCTCGCCGTCGTGATCGTCGGCCTGGGAACGTACCTGTCGAACCGCATCATCGAGAAGGACCGGGCCCGCAAGGCCGAAGTCCGCGCATCCCACTGAGCGTTCAATTTCGAGGAAACACTTCCAATGACCAGAAAAGCAGTCGAAATACGGATCGAGGACCTGCATCTCTCCTTCGGCACCACCGAAGTCCTGCGCGGCGTCAACATGACCATCGAACCGGGTGAATTCTACGCCTTCCTTGGCCCGTCGGGCTCCGGCAAGTCCACCCTCCTGCGTGCCATTGCAGGCTTCGGCCCGACACCCAGAGGACGCATTCTCATCTGTGGCCGCGACATTGCCAAGCTTCCACCCTGGAAACGCAATGTCGGCATGGTGTTCCAGTCCTATGCCCTTTGGCCTCACATGTCGGTTCGTGCCAACGTCGCCTTCGGCCTTGAGGAGCGGAAAGTCGCACGCAAGGACATCGATACCCGTGTGGAATCGGCACTGGAACTTGTCGGCCTCCTGCATCTCGCCGACCGCATGCCTTCCCAGCTATCCGGCGGCCAGCAGCAGCGCGTGGCTCTTGCCCGCACCGTCGTCGTCGAGCCGGATGTCCTGTTGCTCGACGAGCCGCTATCGAACCTTGACGCCAGTCTGCGCATCCAGATGCGCCGGGAACTTTTATCCCTTCAGAGGAAGCTGGGCCTGACGACCATCTTCGTTACCCACGACCAGGAAGAGGCCAACACCACCGCCGACCGGATGGCCGTGCTCGACGGCGGTGTCATCCAGCAGATGGGCACGCCGCAGGAACTCTACGACACGCCGGCAAATCTGTTCGTGGCAAAATTCCTGGGAACCGCAAACATCATCGACGGCACACTTCAGCGTGGCGACGGCGGAAATACCTTCAAGGTTGCCTCCGGCGAAGTGCTTCATCTCGGTGCAGGCAGCCCCGACGGTTCTTCGCTCGTGCTGCGGCCGCAGAATATCGAAATCGTCACCGACCAGAACCACCCGGACCTGATCACGGGCAAGGTCAAGCACCGGGAATTTCTCGGCAGCCAGACGCGTTACCTGGTGGAAGCGGCAGGCAGTGAGCTGATCATCGATCAGAAGCATGTGGGCGGTGTCGACTGGTACGAACCCGGCATGGAAGTGAAGATGAGCGTCAACACCCGGAACGCCGTGTTGCTCTGACGTTTTTCGGCAACAGGCCTGCACGGGATCGTGCCGGCCTCCTGCCCGGTGCAGGTGTCTTCACGCCATTCAAATCCGGTGCCCGGTCCAACCTCCTCTCACCCTTCTCCCTGCTGGCGGCCGCCACTGCCGGCTGGGAGGAGCTGAAAGCCCAAGGTTCGGGCGTCGGGGCCCGTGAGCGTCAGTTCACGGGCCATCTTTCGCAGAAACACTTGCCGAAATGACGCAAGGTCAAGTTTTTGACATCGAAGTCGCGATACAGATCCCGCACCGCGAAGAAAATCGGAACGCCTTTCAAGCAATTCAGCAGATCAAGGCAAGCTCCGATGCACGGTGATATTAGTCAACTTTGGCTAGGCACTTGCCTCACCGATAAAACTGACCTGGTCATAAATAGTTTGGTAACAACTACCACCTAGCTTTCCCGGATTACTCCTGTGGCGGCATGGAGTTCAGTGAACCACTGAAACTCGATTCATGGGGGAAACATGAGAGCCGCCGGCAATCTTCCGATATCGATGAAACTCGCCATCTGCATGGCTGTTTCCGTTCTGCTTACAATGTCCGTTGCGGTCGTCGGCTATGTCGCGACCCGCCAGATGGGCGGGGCAATTCAAACCTCCCAGACAACGGGCTCTGCCCTGATGTCCATGGCCCGGCTGAACCGCCTGAAAGCGCGTTACGTCGAATCCGGCGATCCGGATGACGTCTCCGTTGTGAAGGACAGCATGACCGACATCTCCGCGACGCTTTCCGTTCTGCAAGCCGGCGGAGAAGACGTTGCCTCGGCGACCGGCAACATTGCGGCATTCTCGACTGCTTTCGACACCCTGGTTGCCTCCGAGGAAGAAATCGAACGCAAACGCCTGCAGATGACGACGTCCCTGGAAAACCTGATGGCGATCGGCCACAGCGTTGCCCAGGCGGCAGCGAAACGCGAACAGAAACTGGTCGACGAGCTGCAATCCTTGAGAACAAGCGGGGAAGCAGCCAGTGAACTCGCGCAGGCAGCAACACTTGCCAGCGCCCACTCCATGCAACTCAAGCTGGATCTGGAGACCCTGTTTCGACATCCGGACGCGGCTCACATGAAGGCCGTCAGCAAGTCCTTCGGCAAGTACTATCTCCTGATCCGCAAGCTGACGTCCTCCGCAACCGTGTCGGAAAACCTGCAGCCCGCGCGTGACCTTGCCGAAGGCGCCAACGCCATGCGCACCCTGCTCTCCGCCGTCCAGAAGGATCCGTCCCAGGCGCTGTCCAGGAGAGACGCCCTGACCAAGGGCTTTGACAGCCTTGCCGGACTGACCGATGCCGTGCGCAATGACCTTGGCCGCGCCTTCAAGACGGCCCACGGCGACATGCTGGCGATCGAGGGACTTGCCCGCTCCGCCGTTGCCGAGGCCAAGGCCGGCAACGACTTTGCTGCCGAAGCCCGGGTGTTGTCAGATGCGTTCTGGCAGTTCCAGGTCAACCGGTCGGATCTTACCCGCAAGGCGGTGCTCGACAGTATCGCGGCCCTGCAGATGCAACAGGAAGAGGTTTTGTCCAGCATGCTGACGGGAGCCGATGCGGTCGCAGCGCGCACCGCAATCGAAACCCTGGGCAGCGCCTTTGCGAAACTGTCTTCGGCCATGGCTGATTTCCGGGTTGCGCTTGCTGCTGCCGACACTGCCGAGACAGAGTTTGCCGAAGGCATTGCCGCGCTCAACGCAAGGCTGGAAACCAGCGCCGCCAGTACGGAAGCAAGGTCAACGCTCATCCTGTTGGCAGTGTCCGCGGTCGGACTGGTCTTCGGCATTGCGGCGGCAGTTGCACTCTGGTGCACCGTTGCCCGCCCCGTGTCCGTTCTGACAGCTGCGACCCGTCGTCTGGCTGACGGCGAAGTCGATGTCACGATCGACGGTGCGGTCACGCGCGACGAGGTTGGTCAGCTCCGTCAGGCGCTCCTGATTTTCCGCGACAGCCTGCTGGAAAACCGCCGCCTCGGCGAAGAACGGATGCAAAGCCAGTTGGCCAGTGAGGAGCGCCAACAGCATATAGACGGGCTGGTGGCCGGGTTCCGAAATGACATTCAGGACGTCCTGAAGAGCCTGTCCGAAAATGCCGGGCAGATGCAGGACACGGCCCAGTCCATGACGGTAATTGCCGAAACCGCGTCTTCCCTCACCGGCAACGCCACCGGTTCCTCGAACGAAGCCTCCGGCAACGTTCAGGCCGTCGCGGCTGCCACCGACGAGATGGCTGCCTCGATTGCCGAGATCGCCCGGCAGGTGGAAACGTCGAGCCAGATCGTCAGCAACGCCGCGGACAACGCCAACCGGACCAGCAGCAAGATCACCGGCCTTGCAGAAACCGCACAAAGCATCGAAGGTGTTGTTTCCCTGATCTCCGAGATCGCCGAACAAACCAACCTGCTGGCGCTCAACGCCACCATCGAGGCGGCTCGTGCCGGGGAAGCCGGCAAGGGCTTTGCCGTTGTGGCGGCAGAGGTCAAGTCACTGGCAACACAGACCGCAAGAGCGACAAACGAAATCGCCTCGCAGATTGCGGCCATGCAGGCGTCCGCATCGGAAACGGTTACGGCCATCGGCGAGATCGTCGCGATCATGCAGGACGTCTCGGAGTGCACCAGCGCGATTGCCGCTCCCGTTGAGCAGCAGGGCTACGCAACCAACGAAATCGCTCGGAATGCCGCCCTCGCCTCCAATCGAACCATGGCGGTCGTCGAAGACATGTCCAGCGTTTCGGACGCGATCGGGGACACCCGGAAATCCGCAAGCGACGTCCTGAATGCCTCCGATGACCTGAACCAGCAGACAGCACGCATTCGGACCACCGTGACGACATTCCTCAACGAAGTGGCGGCCGCCTGAGATCAAACGCCTGCCGGGCGGGAGAACCGACTGCCGCCCGCCCAGTTTCACCCCCGTAAAACCGGTTCGGCCCGAACGAACCGCCAACATGACACTTAAAAAGACAATCCGATGACCCATCCGAAAATCATCTTCATGCGCCATGGCGAAACAGAATGGAACCTGATCGGCCGTGCGCAAGGACGGCTGGATTCTCCCCTGACTGCAAAGGGACGCGAGCAGGCGACTCTCTTGGGAAAGATCCTCGCCCGCGAACTGGTATCAGCCGAAGGTTACGACCAGATGGTCAGCCCCTTGGGCCGAACCCTGGAAACTTCGCAGTACCTGCAGCAAAACTTCGACTTTTCACCGGTTGAAACCGACCTGCTCGTTGAAATCGATGTCGGCGGTCTGAGCGGCCTGACAAGGCCCGAGATGTTCGAGAAGTATCCCGAACACATGAACGGCAAGCCCGGCAACACCTGGTATTTTGGCGCGCCGGGTGGCGAGACACTGCAGCAGATGCGTGAGCGCGCCGGAGCCTGGCTTGCAGGCCTGACGGGACCGACAATCGCAGTGGCCCATGGCCAGATCGGCAAGGTTATTCGGGGCATTGTTCTCGGCCTCGATGACACCGGGATCCTCAGTCTCAAGGAACCGCAGGGCGTGGTTCATGTGCTTGAAAACGGACAGGAAACGGTCTGGAGCTGAAGTCTGCGGGCGTGCCCCCGTTCTGCACGCCCAGCACCTTCCCCCGCTACAAATACAAGACCAAAACCGGAAGACAGGACGAACCCGTCACTTTGGCAATGGTCTTCCTCCATTGACGCTGTGGACAGGAAACCGGTGCTGCAGCTATATAAAGGAGAGTAATCAGCAAGAACTCCTTTATTTCATTCACTTAGCGGGGGCTACAAGTGAACTATTTGCTGCCAGCACATATTATTCGTTTAGGCGTCATTTTAACGGCCATCGTATTTCTTCAAATAATTTTAAGTACAGGATCCGCCTTTGCGGGTAAGCGTGTCGCGCTCATCATCGGCAATTCGAATTACGAGCATATCCAGTCGCTGAAAAACCCTGAAAACGACGCCCTTCTCATGGCAAAAACCTTGGGCGATGCCGGTTTTGAAGTGAGGCAGCTCATCGACGGCAACTACAGGGATATGAAGCGGGAACTTCTCGAGTTTGGTCGCACCTTGCGGGATTCGTCGATCGAAGCAGGCCTGATCTACTACGCCGGGCACGGTGTGCAGGTACGCGGGGAGAATTATCTTATCCCGGTGAACGCCCTTCTGGCGGACGAGGACGAGGTCGATCTTGAGGGCATCAACGTCAACGACTTCCTCAAGGTGATGAACTCGTCCAGCAGTCCGGTGAACATCGTCGTACTGGATGCCTGTCGCAACAATCCCTTCAAAGGCTCTTTCCGCTCGGCCACCCGTGGCCTCGCCCCCATCGATGCACCAATGGGCACCCTGATCGCCTATGCGACGTCGCCCGGGCAGGTCGCGATGGACGGTTCCGCTGGAAATTCTCCCTACACGGCCGCCCTCAGCCGCGCCATCGAGACTAGCCCCGGCGAGCCGATTGAATCCGTCTTCAAGCAGGCCCGGCGCGATGTTCTGGCCGAAACCGCCGACCGGCAGGTGCCTTGGGAAGTCAGCTCGATCACCGGTGATTTCTATTTTTATGAAGACGGTCCGCTGCCAGACGATACCGCCGGAGAAGCCGGCAGCCAGGGTAGCCTCGACGTCGCCTACTGGACCGCCATTCGCGACAATCCTTCCGTGTCGGAACTGCGCGCCTATCTCGCCCAGTTTCCAAACGGCCTTTTCGCAGGTGTAGCCGCCAACCGTCTGAAAGACCTCGAAGACAAGCCGCAGGTCCAGGCAAGTCTCGCACCGAGCGAAGCCGAGCAACCGGTAAACGAAGCTCCGGTCCCGTCCGATCCGAAGGAACTGACCAGGGCCGTCCAGGTGGAACTCAACAGGCTTGGCTGCGACGCAGGTTCGCCAGACGGTGTCTGGGGCCCGAAGAGTGGCCGCGCGCTCGACACGTTGAGGAACGAAGCCAAGCTTCAGCTTGCGTCCTTGTCTCCCAACGCGGCTGTCCTGAAGAAACTCCGGCAGCTCGACGGCAGGATATGTCCGCTGACCTGTTCCGCACGCTACGTATTGAAGAACAACGAGTGTGTCCTCAAAACCTGCCCGGCCGGACAACTGCTCTCTTCAGCAGGGCAGTGTTACACGAAGTCAAAACCCAGTCCCCAGTCCTCCTCATCCGGAGGCAACTGCTTCACGTTCAACGGCCAGCAATATTGTGACTGACCAGGCAATGCGGCACGCGCGTTCGAGTTTCAGCTGATCGGGGCAAGATGGGGTCGATAAAAACTCTGGCAGCCAGCCTGCTTCTTGCAGCCGGCTTTGCAGGAAACGCAGGCGCGGACGACATGTCCGGCAAGACGATAACGATCGACATCACCATGCCGATCTGCGGTTTTGCCGACGGCACACAGTCCTGCGTCTGGGAACACAGCGCGTGGTTCTATCTCGCCGCCATCTTCTTCGCCGGGAACGACGACCTGTTCTATTCCTTTTCGTTTCACTCGAACTTCGAAACGGAGGGCGTCCGGATTCCAACCGGAACGGGATCAGGTGAGAGAGTCGACAAAACCAATTCCGGCGACCCGATCGTCCATTTCGTGGAAGTTGAGCGGCTCTCGGCAAACCGTCTTCATGCCATCCACACCATGGAAATGGTTGAAGACGGATACATCCGGAAAAACGCATTCACGCTGGAAATGAACGGCAAGGAGTGCCGGATCCTGGAGTTCAGGCAGGAGCACTTCTCCAACACCCAGCTCAAGTACGCCTATGGAAAGCCGACCTCGCTGATTTGCAAGGTTCAGGACGGTCCGCAAACCGATGTCTATGGAAAGTGACGGCATGGACAGCGCACCGGCAAATCCGCAACCACAGCTCGAAACAAATCCATCAACATCGAATTTCAAGATCCTCCAGATGGAGGGCATTTTCCCGGAAGGAGACTTATTGTGAAGAAGATTTTGTTCCTGGCATTGACGACCTCAATGCTGGGCATGGCCGGTTGCCAGTCGACTGCGCCGGAAGGCGCCTCCCCGGCCCAGAGCTCCAAATCAGTTCCCGCGACCTTCGATCTCGGCAGCAAGAAGATTTTCCTGAGCTCGAATGTCAAGGTCGAGCAGAAGGACTATTATTCCAACACCAACAAGGGCTCGTTCACCGAAACCAACAACCGTACAGGTGCTATGGCCGTTTTGATCCGCCAGAACGGCGACAATCTGCTGGTCGCCGATCCGGACAACCAGGCGGGAACCGTGTTTGTGAACGGCAAAAGCGTCAAGACCTCCGGCAGCATCTCCGGCAAGGGCAGGACCAACTGCGTCAAGCTGGAAATCGAGGAAGGCTACAAGCGGAATATCTGTTCGCGCTACACCTACAGCAACGGCATCGTCGAGATTTCCGAAGAGGAAAAGGACCCCGCCGAGGACCGCACCACAAAGCGAACCTACAAATTCGCCTATGACGGCAACAGCTGCCGCTTCATCAGTTTCTCGGAGTTCTCGAACGCAAAGCGCGGCTATTGTGACGGCCCCTGCCTGGGCTACTACGGCGTCAACACCAAGTGGCGTTACACGCTAAACAGCACATCGACTTCAGGCAACTGCAGCATTCGCTGATTGGACCTGACGCGTTGCCCCGGGCCGCAGCTTTCCGACTTGCGTTTCCCGGGGCAACCATCCTCACCTGACGTATATGATGGCCGGAGCGCAACGCGGCGAACGCCTATCATTTGCCGCCACGCCCTTCCGGCGTGGCGCGCTTGCCGGATACTTCCCCACGCGCCCGAAACCCTGATTTTTCCCTGATATTTCGCGACAGTTTTCGTGCTGTGCCGCGTTATCGAAACACGACCAGCCTGTCGCAATCACAAGCCAGCATTTCCTGACGATTTGAACCACCGTGTCGTGGCGCTTATGCCGCCATGACGCAATTACGCTATTTTGCCTGTCGATCAGTCGCGATACTGCCGCCACGAAACGGAAATCCGGTGCAGTCGCACGGACCGGACGCAGGCGGACTGCGCTCCGGTCGATGAAAAAGGAATGAGACATGTCAGCATTTCCTGACAAGGCACAGATCGTCATCGTCGGTCTCGGCGGTATCGTCGGCGCGTCGATCGCACATCACCTCATCGAACGCGGCTGGACCGACATTGTCGGCATCGACAAGTCCGGCATTCCGACCGACATCGGTTCGACGGCCCATGCGTCCGACTTCTGCTACACCACCAGCCACGACTACCTGTCCGTCTGGACCACCCAGTACTCCATCGACTTCTTCGACAAGATGGGTCACTACGCCCGCGTCGGCGGTCTGGAAGTCGCGCGCACCGGCGACGACACCTGGATGGAGGAAATCAAGCGCAAGGTGACCTCGGGCAAGGCCTTCGGCACCAATGTGCGCCTCGTGACCCCGGCCGAGATCAAGGAAAAGTTTCCGCTGATCGAAGAGGACATGGTTCAGGGCGGCATGTGGGACCCGGATGCAGGTCTCGTCATCCCGCGCTCGCAGACGGTTGCAGGCAAGCTTGTTGATGAAGGCGAGAAGACCGGCAAGCTGAAAGCCTTTGCCAATACCCCGGCCCAGTCCCTTATCGTCGAGGACGGCCACATCAAGGGCGTCAAGACCCACCGCGGCACGATCATGGCTGACCATGTCATCGTTTGCGCCGGTCTGTGGGGCCGCCTGATTGCCGAGATGGTTGGCGAAGACCTGCCGGTAATGCCGGTCGACCATCCGCTGACTTTCTTCGGCCCGTACAACGAATTCGAAGGCACCGGCAAGGACATCGGCTATCCGCTGCTGCGCGACCAGGGCAACTCCGCCTACATGCGCGACACGGGCGATCCCAAGACGGCCGAAGGCGGCCAGATCGAGTGGGGGTACTACGAACCGACCCATCCGCGCATGTGCCACCCGCGCGATCTCCTGGAGAAGGATCAGGCACGCCTGTCCCCCTCCCAGCGCGATCTGGAAATGGAACAGGTCATGGAGCCGCTCGAGCGCGCCATGGAGCTGACCCCGATCCTGGGTGAGATCGGCTACAACGAAGGCCATTCCTTCAACGGCCTCCTGCAGGTTTCCGCAGCCGGCGGCCCGTCCTGCGGCGAAAGCCAGAAGGTCCGCGGCCTGTGGTACTGCGTTGCCATCTGGGTCAAGGACGGACCTGGCTACGGCAAGCTGCTGGCTGACTGGATCACCGATGGCCGGACCGAAATCGACCATGCGTCCATCGACTATTCGCGCTTCTATTCCCACCAGCTGTCCGAGAAATACATCGAGGACCGCTGCTACGAAGCTGCGCAGAAGATCTATTTCCCGGCGATCCACCCGCGTGAGCCTTACCTGACGAGCCGCAGCGTCAAGCGATCCCCGTTCTACGACCGTGAGGTTGAACTCGGCGGCCACTTCATGGAACTGGGCGGCTGGGAACGCGCGCATGGGTATGCCGCCAACGAGCATCTGCTGGAAAAATACGGCGACCGGGTTCCGGTTCGTGAAAACGAATGGGACAACCGCCATTTCTGGCGCGTCTCCAACGCCGAGCAGCTCGAACTCAGCGAGAACTGCGGCATCATCAACCTGTCGCACTTCTACATGTTCGACGTCGAAGGCCCGGACCACGTGGAACTGCTGGAGTGGCTGTGTGCCGCGAAGATCGGTGGTGATGCCAACATCGGCAAGGGTATCTACACCCACTTCCTAGATGACGAAGGCAACGTGCGTGCCGACCTCACGGTCTTCCGCATGGCAGACCGCTGCCGCATCGTCGACGGTGCAGACGCCGGTCCGCGCGACTATCACTATGTGAAGCGCATCGCCGAGGACAAAGGCTTCAACGTCACGGTGACCGACGTCAGCGAGCAGTACACCACCATCGGCATCTGGGGCCCCAACGCCCGCGAGAACCTGAAGAAAGTGGTTGCCGATCCGGCAGCACTCGATCCGGAAAACTTCCCCTTCGCGGGCATCCGCCAGATCGAGATCGCCGGCAAGTCCGTCATGGCCCTGCGCCTGTCCTATGTCGGTGAACAGGGCTGGGAACTGCACATGAAGTACGAAGACGGCCTGGCGGTCTGGGACGCTCTGCGGTCCACGGGTGTCATCGCGGTCGGCGTCGAAACCTACGCCAACTCGCGTCGCATGGAAAAATCTCTGCGCCTTCAGAACGCCGATCTTCTGACCCAGTACAACCTCCTGGAGGCTGATCTGGCCCGTCCGAAGGTCAAGGAAGCGGATTTCCGCGGCAAGGCAAAGCATGTCGAGTACCGGGAGCGCGAAAAGCAGCCGGCCATGCTGTGCACGCTGGTGATGCTTGAAAACACAGATGCAAGCGGTGTCAAACGTTACCCGGTCGGCGCGATGCCGGTGCAGGATCCGGACACGGGCAAGACGCTGGTCGACAGCCTGGGCCGTATTTCCTACACGACCTCGGTTGCCTATGGCCCGACCATCGGCAAGAACATCGCTCTTGCCTACCTGCCGCAGGAGTACTGCCAGGTCGGCCGCAAGCTGAATGTCGAGTATTTCTCGGAAACCTACCCGGTCGAGGTCGCCGGTGTCGGCTATCAGCCGCTCTACGATCCGGAAAACCAGAAACCTCGGTCCTGATGACCAAGGCCCGTGACAGGCAACGACGTGCCACGGGCTGACTTCAGATCACAAGAACAAGCTAAAGCCCCATCTCACGACCCCAAAAAGCGCCGCTCGCCGGCGCTTTTTCCTTTCGTGGCACGCGCGGCGGCCTTAGCCGCCCCGCGTGACAATCCCTTCGTCGACCCATCTGTCGAAAACGACAAGCGCAGCATCCGCAAACGCCTTGTCGTTGATATGCGCCGAAACCTCGGTCGTCTCGATGCGGCCCGGGAAGACTGTCCTGACTTCGTCGATGAAGGCCGCCAGCCCCTCCGGATCGTGGGCTTCCTCGCCCTCCTTGTCCCAGGCCTCGATACCGCCAAGCGGCAACAGGAAATGGGTCGGCCCCTTGGCCGCCTC
This sequence comes from Labrenzia sp. THAF191a, assembly GCF_009363335.1. Lineage (GTDB taxonomy): Bacteria > Pseudomonadota > Alphaproteobacteria > Rhizobiales > Stappiaceae > Roseibium > Roseibium algicola. The sequence continues at coordinate 2,779,462 of NZ_CP045333.1, read as the reverse complement.
CAGCCGGTCGGCGAGTGCATTCGCCCACTGACGGCGCTCCTGCGGGTTGAAGACGGAGCTCTTGATCAGACGATTGTGCTCGTGAAACGGCCTGTCGGCATATTGCGCCGGGATTTCCTGCCAGCCGGCAAAATCCACCAGATCAAGCGCGCCCGGCGCCACGATCTGCGGCGTGCCCAGCCTGCCTGCATTCTGCAGCCGGTCCGGCCCGCTGCTGACCAGCGAACCTGCCAGGAGATTGCCGAATTCCTGCAGGCAGAAATCCATGACGCAGCAGAAGGCTCCCTCCCGCGCCAGGCTTTCAAAAGCCATGCCGCCCATGCCGGTGGAATGGAAGACAGCGACTTCGTACCCCCGGTCTTCGAGTGCCGGTTTCAGAAGCTTCATATAGGACAGGCAACTGGAGCCAAGCGATGTCATGCCGACCAGCGGCTTTGAGCGATCCGGCATCTGCGCGGCCCTGGCGGCACCCAGCACGGCGCCCGCGGCCTGCGCCAGCGACGACTTGCAGATTTCGTTGAGGCCATAAAGGCCACCGGCCCACAGGATCATCTGGATATCGGGCGCCAGCCGTTCCGGCGGGATCAGAGACGAGAAGCTGACCGTGGACACGATGAATTTCGGTACGCCCATCGGCAGCGCCTGGGCACAATCGAGTGCCAGGTCCGTCCCCATGGTTCCGCCAAGCGCGATCATGCCGTCGATACGGCCTTGCGCAAAAAGGTCGGCGACAAGCTTTGCCGCACCCTGCGCCATCACCTGAAAAGCCTTGTTCTCGTCGCCTTGCGCGATCACGTCCTCAATGGACATGCCGCCCGCCCTGGCGACCTCATGCTTGGAAATGCCGGTCGGCCTGGCCGGATCGCCCAGCACGCTGACATCCATCGTCAGCACCTCGCCGCCCTGGGCGCGTATGGTCTGCTCTATGAATTCCAGTTCGGCATTCTTGGTGTCGTAGGTCCCGATGGACAGGATTGTCTTGGTCATGGATATCCTCAGAGCTGGATCCAGGCTGTCTTCAGGTCGACATACTTGTCGAGCGCGTGCAGCGACTTGTCGTGGCCGTTGCCGGACTGCTTCATCCCCCCGAGCGGGACGGTCATGTCCGAGCCGCCGTAGGTGTTCACATGGATGACACCGGAGCGGACGCCGGAAATCATCCGGTGCGCCCGGCCGAGATCAGACGTCCAGATACCGGCGGCGAGACCATATTCGGTGCCGTTGGCGATCCGGATGGCCTCTTCCTCGTCCTTGAAGGCGGTTACGGCCAGTACGGGCCCGAACACTTCCTTCCGGGCAATCGTGTCGCCCGGCTTGACCCCGCTCAAGACGGTAGGAGCCATGTAGTAGCCGCCGGTCTCGGTCAGGATCCGCTCACCGCCGGTGCGGCGCTCGGCACCTTCGGTTTCCGCGGTCTTCACGAAATTCAGGTCGGCTTCCAGCTGGGCCATCGAATGCACCGCGCCGATCTGGCTGGAAAGATCCAGCGGATCGCCCACCTTGAAAGCTTCCGCTTCCCGGCAGATCGCGGCAACGAAATCGTCGTGAATGTCCTCCTGCACCAGGAGGCGCGAACCGGCGACACAGACCTGGCCGGAATTGCGGAAGATCCCCGCCGCCGACACCTTGGCAGCTTTCGCCAGATCAGCCGCATCGTTGAAGACGATGTTGGGGGACTTGCCGCCCAGCTCCAGATAGCAGCGCTTCAGGTTGGATCTGGCGGAATATTCAAGAAGCCGCCGCCCTGTCGCACCGGAACCGGTGAAGACCAGGATGTCGACGTCCATGGAGAGGGCCAGGGCTTCGCCGACCACGGCGCCGGGGCCGGTCACGACGTTGAAGACACCGTCCGGAACTCCTGCCTCGGACGCCAGTTCGGCAATCCTGAGAAGGCTGAGCGAGGCTGATTCCGCCGGTTTCAGCACGATGGAGTTCCCCATGGCGAGTGCGGGAGCAATCTTCCAGGCGCCGATCATCAGCGGGAAGTTCCAGGGAACGATGGCCCCCACGACACCGACCGGTGCCCGGTGGACAAGCCCCAACACATTGTCTGCCGTCGGCGCGATCTCGCCATAGATCTTGTCGAGTGCTTCGGCGTAGTACCGGAAGGTCCCGGCCGCAGACAATGCCTCGGCCTTGAAGGCCATGTTGATCTCGGTGCCATTATCGCGCACACCGAGAACCGCAAGCTCAAGCGCTTTCGCCTCGATCAGGTCCGCCAGCTTCAACAATACCTTCTTGCGGTGGGCCGGGGCAGCCTTCGACCAGCGGCCATCCTCGAACGCCGTGCGCGCGCCCTCAACTGCAAGTCTCACATCGGCGGCCGTTCCGCTTGCGATCCTTGTCAGCGGTTTTCCGTCGATGGGGGAAAGCACCTCCAGCGTCGCCCCCTCCCGTGACGCGGCAAAGGCCCCGTTCAAAAAATGCCCCTGCTCGGCAACGGGCTGGTTGCGCAAAACGTCGATTGCGGCCTGGTCAAGCATCTTGGTTGTTACCCTTGCTGGGTTGAAGTTTCGGAACCGTCCTCTTCCCGATCGCGCCGCGCCTTTTGCTCGCGAATGACCGCACGCACGTGCAGGACGAGAATGAGAATGATCGCTGTAAAGAGAATTGCGGCGATCGGTCGGTCGATGAAATCGAACGGGGAATTCACCCGCGCCATGGCGCTGCGAAGCTTCACCTCCATGATCCCGCCAAGCACCATGCCGAGGATGATCGGCACAATGGGCAGGTTGAGACGCTTCAGCACCAGGCCGAAGACGCCGAAGCCGGCGGCAATCGCGCAGTCGGTCACCGAGTTGCGCAGCGAGAACACGCCGACAAAGGACAGCGTCATGATCATCACGCCCAGGAAACGCGTCGGGATCTGAATGATCTTGAGCAGCAGTCCCGTGGAGGACAGGAGGAAGATCAGGACGATGATATTCAAGAGGATCAGTGCCAGATAGAGCGCGACCACGAAGTCGAGTTGCCCCTGGAACAGCTGAGGCCCCGGGATGACGTTATGAACATAGAACACCGACAGCATCATTGCCGTCAGTGCTTCTCCCGGAATGCCGAGAGCAAGCAAAGGGATCATCGCCGCACCGGGAACCGCATTGTTGGCAGCTTCCGAAGCGATCAGCCCTTCCGGTGATCCCTTGCCGAAAAGGTCCGGGTCCTTCGAGGATTTCTGCGCATAGGTGTAGGACAGGAACTGGGCAGTGAATTCGCCCACGCCGGGGATCATGCCCATGAGAACACCGAAGCCGGAAGAAACGGTCGCGATCCGTTTGAACGCGAACAGCTCCTTGAGCCCGGCAAAGAGGTTGCCCTCGACCTTGGCCGATCCGGGGTGATGTTCCTTGTCGACCAGCAGCAGCAACGCTTGCGAGATCGCAAAGAGACCGAGCACCACCACGATGAGATCGACACCGGAGGTGAGCCAGCTCTGGTCGAAGGTGAAGCGCTTGGTGTATTTGGCAGGCTCCAGGCCGATGGTGCTCAGGAAGATGCCGAAACAGGCCAGCATGCCGGCGGCAAAAACCTGCCCGCGGTGCGCAACCACGACCAGGATGATGCCCATCAGGGCCGCCAGGAAGATCTCGCGGCTGCCGAAATGCGGTGCGATCATCGCCAGAACCGGCGAGAGGACGATCAGGCACAGGATCGAGAACATGCCGCCGAAGAAAGAAGCCGAATAGGCGAGCGACAGCGCCCGATGCCCCTGCCCCTTCTTGGTCATGGGGTAGCCGTCATAGGTGGTCAGCGCATTGACCGCCGTACCCGGTGTGTTGATCAGCACCGCCGGAATGGCACCGCCATACATGGATGAGCCATAGACGCCGAGCAGCAGGGTCAAGCCGACGATAGGCTCGAAGGAAAAGGTTGCCGGCAGCAGAATTGCGATGGCGACGGCAGCTCCGACACCAGGAATTGCGCCGATGATGACACCACCGATGGAGCCGATCACCAGGGCCGCAAGAACGTCCCATTGGGCAAGCATGGACAGGCTGGAGAGGATCAGTTCCATTCTCGCCTCACAGATAGGTCAGGGCAAAGGCGCGGATGCCGTCAGGCAGCGCCTCGTAAATGTGGCCGGCAGGAACCTTGACCTGCAAAAACGCGCGGAAGATCACCACCACCGAAATGCTGAAGGCAACCGCCGCACCCAGGTTGAGAGGCGTTGCCTCGCCAATCCGGACACACAGAAACAAGGTGAAGGCGAGTGTCGCCGGCAGGTAGCCGATTTGCGGCACCAGGAGCACGTAGATCAGGAAATAGGCCACGAACTCGAACGACTTCAGCCAGAAGCCGACCTCGCGCCAGCGGCCCGGAATGCGCTTGGAACAAAGCGAGCCTATGAAATGCAGGCTGGCGAACAGCACCATGCCGCCGATAGCGACTGTGGGCCAGAACCTTGGCTGTGCGAACCACTTGGTCCGCTTGGCCCAGACCGTCTCACCCGGGATCTGCGACAGAAGAAATAGGGAAAATGCCAGGAACAGGATTGCAAACACGATGTCGCCGGGCCGGCGATAGCGTTTGAACAGTTCCTGCAGCGTCTTGATGCGCGCCAAGCCGAACCCTCCTTGGAACCCGAAAGCAACCGGCCGGCGCGAAATGCGCCGGCCGAAACAGTCGCCTTATTGTTCGATCAGCTCGGAGATTTTCTGAAGCGCCGCCGCATCAGCCTCGATCTGCTGTTCGGACTGAACCGGGTCCTGCCAGTAGATCAGGACGCCGGTCTGGCCGATCAGCTCGAGCGCCTGCGGCGACTTGAGCGCAGCTTGCGCAGCTTCGGAAATCTTGATCCGTGCATCTTCGGGAACGTCCTTGTGAACGAACAGCCCGTTCCACAGCGCAACCGACAGATCCGGGTTGATTTCCTGCATGGTCTGCACGTTCGGCGTCAGGGACGTCCGTTCCTTGCCGATGCTGGCCAGGATCTTGACCTCGCCGAGGCACGGCTGGATCTGCTGCAGTGTCGTGTTGATCACGTCGACATCGCCGGAGGCCAGCGTGTTGCAGTTCAACTCGTCAAAAGCCGCTTCGCTGGCAAAGTCGAAGCCGGAAGTCTTGGCGGCAGCGAAGGTGATCTGGGTGGGCGGCAGGAACGAGCCGAAATGGCCGAGCGCGATCTCGTTTTCCTTGGCGTATTCAGCCAGTTCCGCCCACGTGGCATAGGGCGCGTCTGCGCCTGCGGCAATCACGAACGGATAGGTCATGAAAATGCCGATCGGCTCGAACGGGTTCGGCGAAAGTTCGGGAATTCCGATCTGCGGACCACCAATCGGCACGTCGGTCACGAAAGAGCCGACCGTATAACCGTCGGCAGGCGCCGTTGCGACTTCCACTGCACCAGGGAACGGACCACCGCCGCCACCCGGCTTGTTCACGACCGCTGCCGGCACGCCGTACATTTCCTGGAACTTGTCCGCGATCAGCCGGGTCAGCACGTCTTCCAGGTCCCCCGGAGGCCAGGGAACGATGAACGATACAGGCTTTTCCGGATATTCAGCCAGAGCGGCGGTTGCCGACATCAATGTCGCGGCCGTCAGGGCGATCACTTGCTTCTTCATTTCAACAGTCCCTTTTCTGGTCAGGTGACAGCCGGACTTTGCGCCGGTCTTGGTCATTTTTTATTTGCTTTGTTAATTATTGTGATCTTAAATAATCAGATGTCAACCTTCAATCGGAGCGCTGACGCTTTTGTTTACCTCGCAAAACGGTTCAAATAACAAACCATCGGTTTAAAAATATATTGTTTCAAATGAAACTACATGTCAACATCGTCCCGTCGAATGCCGGAGCTTCAATCCGGCACCTGCGGGAAAGGAACTGCTGAAGCATGGGCACGATCACAAAAGCGCTGAGCCTGCTGAACCACTTTTCCGCGAGCCGTTCGGAAATCGGCCTGACCGAGTTCCGCAACCTATCGGGCCAGGACAAGGCAACGGTTCACCGGCATCTGACCGAACTGACAGCCAACGGTTTTCTGGAGCAGAACCCGGGCACCAAAGGCTATCGCCTGGGCCCCGCCATCCTGCGCCTTGCGGCAGTCCGCGAACGCCTGTTCCCGGCAAGAAGGCTTGTCGCTCCACTGGTGGAACAGTTGGCTGGAGAACTCGGGGAACTGGTTCATGTCTCCTTGCGGGAAGGCAATCACCTGTCACCGCTCTATCATCATGACGCACTCGTTCACGGAACGCGGGTCTATTTCGACGAAGCTGAACTGCTGCCGCTGCACGCAACCGCCTCCGGTCTCGCCATGCTGGCTTTTGGCCCGATTGATCTGCTGCCAAAGCTTCTGAAGACGAAGCTCAAACCCTCCACCGGCTACACGATCACCGATACCGAGCTTTTGAAAAAGACAGTCGAACAGGTTCGAAACGACGGCATTGCCTTTATCGACCAGGGTTTTGAAGAGCACGTCTCTTCCTTTGCCTCGCCGATCTTCGGCGACTTGCCAGAGGCCGTCGGCACCATAGCCGTTGCCGCCCCCACCGTTCGCATGACCGAGGAGTTGAAAGCAAAAATCCGAATTTCCCTGCCGATCGCGGCGACGGAAGTCACTGAAAAACTCGGCGGCGTTGTCCCGGTCGATTTGAGAAGGATCTGGCGCGATGCCGCATGACACGAAGGCTCTGGTGCTCGATTTCGGCGGGGTCGTCACTCGCACGATGTTCGAGACCCACGACCTGACCGAACAGGCTCTCGGGCTCGCCCCCGGCACCCTGACCTGGCGTGGCCCGTTTGATCCGGCAACCGACAGTCTTTGGCAGGCAATGCAGCGGGACGAGATTTCCGAACGCGACTACTGGCACCGGCGCACGCAGGAAATTGCCGAATTGACCGGCAACGACTGGTCGGAAATGGCCCAGTTCGTGAAGGCTGCGCGCGGCGCTGATCCCGATGCCGTCATGCGCCCGGAAGCCCTGGCCGCAATCGACATTGCCCGGCAGGCAGGCTGCAAGCTTGCGGTCCTGTCCAATGAACTGGACCTTTTCTACGGTGCGGACTTCAGGAAAAAGCTCGCTTTTCTGGATGATTTCGACGTCATCGTCGATGCCACCTACACCGGGATCCTGAAGCCGGATCCGCGTGCATATCAGCTGTGCCTGGACGAACTCGGCCTGCCCGCATCCGCCTGCGTCTTTGTCGACGATCAGCTGCGCAACATTCGCGGCGCTAAGACGGCCGGCCTGCAGACGGTTCACTTCGACGTTCTTTCCCCCCGATCTTCCTATGACCAGGCACTTTCGTTGCTCGGCCTGCCAAGTTTACTCCAAGGAGACATGACATGAAGGATTCCAACTTCCTGAAGGAAAACAACGCCCGCCATGTCTGGCATCCGATGGCTCATCCGGCCGACAGCCAGACCAATCTGCCGACGATCCTGACAGGTGGCCGCGACGTTTTCATCACCGACGTCGACGGGCACGAAGTTCTTGATGCCGTCGGTGGGCTGTGGAACGTCAACCTCGGCTACTCCTGCGAACCGGTGAAACAGGCTATCTCCGACCAGCTGAACGCCCTGCCCTACTACTCGATCTTTCGCGGCACATCGAACGACAAGGTCATCGAGCTTTCCTACGAACTGGCCGATTTCTTCGCCCCGGACGGGCTGACGCGCGCCTTCTTCACCTCTGGTGGCTCGGATTCGGTCGAAGTCGCCCTCAAGCTCGCCCGCCAGTATCACCGCATTCGCGGCGAAGCCGGCCGCACCAAGTTTCTCAGCCTGAAGAAAGGCTATCATGGCACCCATTTCGGCGGCGCCAGCGTCAACGGCAACGGCAAGTTCCGCAACGCTTACGAACCTCTGCTGCCGGGCTGCTTCCACATTCCGGCTCCCTACACCTACCGCAATCCGTTCAACGAGAGCGATCCGGCGAAACTTGCCCAGCTCTGCGCTTCCGCCCTCGAAGACGAGATCGCCTTCCAGGGAGCCGGCACCATTGCCGCCTTCATCATGGAACCCGTCCTCGGCGCCGGTGGTGTCATGCCTCCCCATCCGAGCTTCATGCCGATGGTGCGCGAGATCTGTGACCGCAACGGCATTCTCCTGATATCCGACGAAGTCATCACCGCCTTCGGCCGCACCGGCAGCGAGAGCGGTGCACGCCACTGGGGCGTACAGCCGGACTTCATGTGCACGGCAAAAGCCATCACAAACGGCTATTTCCCGTTCGGGGCGGTGATGATCGCCGGGCATGTGGCCGAAGTCTTTGAAAAGGACACCAGAGGCATCGCGTCCATCGATACCGGTTACACCTATTCCGGCCACCCTGTCGGCGCCGCAGCCGCTCTGGCTGCCCTCTCAGAGATCCGACGTTTGAAGGTCCATGAAAACGCCGCCGCACGCGGCAAGGAACTTCTTGGTGGCCTGAAGGGGCTCCAGGAACGTTTCGAGGTGATCGGCGACGTGCGCGGTGAAGGACTGATGTGCGCCATCGAACTCGTCTCCGACCGCGCCAGCAAGAAACCTTCGGCAAAGGATGTCCCGCTGAAGCTGCAGCAGGCCGCCTATGAGGACGGCGTCATGATCCGGGTCTCCGGAAACAATGCCATCTTCTCGCCGCCGCTGATCGTGACATCGGACAACGTCACGAAAATCCTGTCGGCAGTCGAGACCGGACTGAAAGCCGTTTCCGGCTAATCCCTCGGAAGCATCTCCGTAACGCACAAGCCTCAAAGGCCGGCCCCGTCAACTTGCTCTGAAGCCCTCACAAGACCTCGAGGGCTTCGGATGCCCTGCAGGCCAATTGCCATCAGAAAACCGGCACTCGGTGCGCAAAGAGCCAACTGGATTTGCGCGCCCTGGCTCTTCTGTTCGCCGCACCAGCAAGCCGCCGCCCCCCTATTTCAGGTCGAATTTCTCTAATACTTTCAACCATTGCGCGACATATCTGGTCGCCGCGTATCAAGTTTCGAAAAATTCGATCACAAATCCGGGAAGGCAAAACGCCCAATTCCTGAGCCTGAACTCAAATTAGCCAAGTCCGCCTAATTTGTCGGCAATCTGAATAGTTAAATCAAACAAGACAAAATTTTATCTCAAACAGATTTCACCGGGCATTTCGCGAAATCGCCTCGGGACATTTCGTCGCAAACAGTAGAAATCGAAAAACACGATAAATGCTGCAGCGCAGCAATACACGCATGCACACCACCTCCACTTGCATTTATCAAATTCAACGAAAACCACCTCGTGATTACAACTCGATGATCTTAATGTATTCATCGATATTTCTCATTTAATGCTGAAGCATATTCTACAATTTTCTTAGAGTTATAAATTAACCAAGACTGCAGTTGCTTTAAAATTGATGCAATTGCACTAGAGCAACGGCATGAAGTTTCCGGTATAAAAGGTTTAATAATTTATTAACCTCCTAAGAAACCAATCGATCGATTTAGATAAATCCAATTTTTGAAAATGAAACGAGCCAGAACTTAGATCATCGCCACGAATAAAATCCATTTCTACCTGGGAGCAAAAAATGTATTTTGCAGGAAGGGACTTTAACGAAAGTGTTTTATACGGTGGCCAGACAAAAGAACGCCGCAACCGGAGCAATTTAGACTTTCCATATGCACTGGCCAAACGATTTGAATTTCTTCTTTTCAGCATCTTTGTTCTGGATGCAAGAAGGAAGAAGATCGAGATTTGCTATACAATTGATGACAATCGTCAAGCCTGGGAAGCCGAACATCTTCTTGGGAACGAAATAGACACGTTCTCCCAAGTAAAAGCCAACTCCTGCACCCCCGTTACACACGACACCGAGATCCTGCATTGCACCGCAACAACACCGGATGGTTTGTCGCGCGCTACAACCCTTGAAACCAACCGTGCGGCTGTTCTCATGGTCGAATTGGGAATGGGTTTGCAGCTCTATCTTGCCGCCCACGTTCCAGTCGGCTTTTCAGACAGTATTTTCCAAGGTGTTGTTGCTTATGCGGATGACATCTTCGGCGGCTTCGAGGCTTATGCCGAGGATCTCGTTTACGGGCGGAACCGCACTGAACTGACAAGCGCGCAATACTGGATCAAACACATCAAGTCTCCAGCGCTTGTTTTCTTCGGCAACGGCTCAGTCCTTGTCAAAAACCCGGCGATGGAAAAGGTCCTGCAGAAAGGCGGCGATCTTCGCCTCATCGACGGCAGGATCCAGGCACCTTTGAGCCTGGCACCGTTTTTTGCCCGCAACTCTCGCGACTTGCCCGTCGATGCCCCGGCAAACACCGGATCAACTCGGCAGGAACAGGCACGGGTCATGAGCATTGCCGGTGGCCCCCGCTACTTCGTGGAGGCCATCCCGTCCCAGGTGTCCGACGAGGAAACCCGGGATCCCGTCAGATCCTATTTCCGCAAGAAGGTCCTGATCACCGCGGACACCGCCTCCAACGAGGTAAGCGCCGAGACGATCAAAGCCGCCACCGGGGTCACGCATCAGCAGGCGCGCATCATCAAGAAAATAATAGACGGCAAAACCGTAAGACAAGCCGCCGAGGAAATCGGGATCAGCTACAACACCGCAAGAAATCACCTTGCGATGGCACAGCAAAGAACCGCAACAAGCTCACAAATAGAGCTCGTCAACTCGGTGACAAAAGCAATTCAAATAGCACCAGACCAATAACGTACAAAGTACAGGAACTTAGGCTATGCTGAACTTACTTTTATACGTATTCGCGACGATAGCGACCATCGCTACATTCTTCATCGTCACGCTGCCGCTTTCGGTTGAAGTTCAACTCTTTCTCGGCCTCTTCGTTCTGGTTGCCATGCAATTCACGAAGGTCTTGCCGGGCACTCTGGGACGCGTCACGTTTCTGACGCTCGGAGGGTTGCTGGTCGGCCGTTACGTTTACTGGCGCGTGACACAGACGGTTCCGCCGATCGAGAACTTTTACGATTTCGTTCCCGGTGTCCTGCTGCTTGTTGCAGAGCTCTTCTGCATCTTGATGTTCTTCCTGTCGGCGCTCATCGTCTCCGACCGCTATGAGCGTCCCCGCAAGGTGCAGAACTCCGACGCCGATGCTCCGACAGTCGACGTGTTCATTCCCAGCTACAACGAGGATCCGGGCCTCGTCGCCTGCACCATCGCCGCCGCCAAGAACATGGACTATCCGAAGGACAAGTTCCGTGTGTTCCTTCTGGACGATGGCGCAACGCTTCAGAAGCTGAATTCCACCGACCAGAAGGCCGCCCTTGCCGCTTATGAGCGCAGCCAGGAATTCAAGCGGATCTGCGAAGATCTCGGTGCGACATATCTTGCACGTGAACGCAACGAACACGCCAAGGCCGGAAACCTCAACTACGGCCTGTCTCGGTCGGAAGGTGATCTCGTGGTGGTCTTCGACGCCGATCACGCACCGGCACGGGAGTTCCTGCGCGAAACCGTCGCCTACTTCAAGGATCCCGAACTGTTCCTGGTTCAGACACCGCACTTCTTCCTCAATCCGGATCCGATCGAGCGCAATCTGCGCACCTACAACATCATGCCCTCGGAGAACGACATGTTCTACGGCATGATCCAGAAGGGTCTCGATAAATGGGACGCCACCTTCTTCTGCGGCTCCGGCGCCGTCCTGCGGCGTGCTGCCCTCAATGAAGTCGGCGGTTTCTCGGGCGTCTCGATCACGGAAGACTGTGAAACCGCTCTCGAGCTGCATTCGCGCGGCTGGAAGAGCGCCTATGTCGATCGTCCGATGATCGCCGGCCTGCAGCCTGACACCCTCGCCTCGTTCATCGGCCAGCGGTCCCGCTGGTGCCGGGGCATGCTGCAGATCCTGATGCTCAAGAACCCGATGTTCAAGCCGGGCCTGAGCTTCATGCAGCGCGTCGCGTACATGTCCAGCGCGATGTTCTGGCTGTTCCCGTTCCCGCGGCTGGTGTTCCTGCTGGCGCCGCTGATGTTCATCCTCTTCAACATGAAGATCTACATCGCCTCGCCACAGGAATTCCTGGCCTACACGATGACCTACATCCTTGCGGTGGTGACGATCCAGTCCGGCCTCTATGGCAAGCTCAGGTGGCCCTGGATCTCCGAACTCTACGAGTACATCCAGTCAATCTACCTGTTCCCGGCGATCTTCTCCGTGCTGATGAACCCGCGTGCGCCGAAGTTCAACGTCACGACCAAGGGTGAAACACTCGAAGAAGAACAGCTGTCGGTCATCGCATGGCCCTACATCATCGTCTTCGCGGTCATGCTCCTCACGACCGGTGTGCTGGTCTGGCGCCTGCAGAACGACACAGGCCAGACTGCCCTGCTTGGTGTTGTCGGCATCTGGCATGTCTTCAACCTGATCATTGCCGGTGCAGCCCTTGGCGCCATCCTGGAACGGAAGGAAGTCAGAACCGCACCACGTATCCGGGTCCATCGCAAGGCGACGCTCCGCCTTCGCGACGAAACCATCCCCGTCAATCTGGTGGAATCCAACACCAACGGTCTGCTCATTCAGCTTGAAAGAGCACCTGCATGGGGGAACGTGCTCGGCGACAAAGGCCACCTGACATTCCATCCGCGTCAATCTCTGGACCGGTCAGCCGATGCAACGCCGGAACCTGACGCCGCGCTTGCCGAAACAGGCATCAACATTCGTGTCGCCTCCCAGCGGGCCGGCTCGAAGGGAATTCTGATCGGCGCCGCCTATCTCGATACCGTCGCAACGCGAGCGATCGTTTCCAGCGATGTGATGTTTGCCGACCTGACAATACCGAGAGCCCTGCACAACAGGAAGCTGACGGGATCCTCGGTCGTCGCGGGCATGATGCGCCTGACCAGATGGGCACTTTACTACGGCATTCGCGTCCCGGTCCTCGGCCTCATGACAGCCCTGCGGTCCGGCCTGAAACGCAAGCCGGCACCTCTCGAGCAGGACCTGCCTGAATCCGTCCTCGCACCTGCAGAATGAGGATTGAAGCAATGAAAACTCTGTATCACCTCAAAGCCGCAACCTGCCTCAAGGCAGCGCTTGTCGCCTCAACCTTGATTGCTCTGCCTGTTTCGGCAGTTGCCCAGCAGCTCGACGTATCGGTGCTCGACACCAAGACCGAAGACCGCAGCACCATCCGCCGCCTGACGGCAACCGCCGACCAGCTCCGGATGGAAGGCGAACAGGCAGAAATCCGGCTTGCCGTCTACGCTCCGCGGGACGAGGTCCTTCTCTATCGCAAGCTTCAGGTGGACTACCTGACCGCGGTCTCGACCGCCCCGGAACATTCCAGCATGAGCATCATGGTCAACGGTCAGCCCGTTGGCGACATTGAACTCAACGCAGGCGCTCAAAGCTCCATGCGCAGCTTCGATCTCCCTCCCGGACTGATGGTCGAGGGGTTCAACGAAATCCGGTTTGTCGCGAAACACAAGCACCGCGTGGACTGCACGATCCCCGCCACCTATGAACTGTGGACGGTGCTGAACCCGGCAAACACGGGTATCGTGTTCGATCCGGGCCCGGACAACTCACCGAAACTGTCGGCCAGCCTTGAACTCCTGCGCGCGGTCCCGAACGACAAGAGCGGCGCCACCAACATGCGCCTGCTGCAACTGGGCACGGCGAGCGCCGGAAATCTGGACCGGGCCCTGGCAGTTGCACAGACTGTCGCGGCATTCGGGAAATACCATAACCCGGACATTCAGATCAGGAACGAGCCTGGCAACGATGCCGGCCTGGATATCATTGTCGGCACTCGGGCCGAGCTTTCGCACGCAGGCTTTGCCGTTGGCGACACGGGCTCGGAAATCCCCGGCCTTGCTATCGTCCACCGGCCGGATACGGGCAGGGTTTCCCTGTTTCTCGCGGCAGAGAACCGCCCGGCTTTGGACAAGTCCATCGAGGCCTTCAAACAGGCCCTGCAGGCCAAGCCGATGCTGGGAAGCCGCCGGGGCATTGCCGCCTTCGAAAACAAGTTCGGTTACGAGATCGAACCCGGCGAAACGGTTTCCCTGGCAAAGATCGGCGTCAGCAGCAAACGCTTCGACGGCCGGCTTCTCCGGCAGGACTTCTCGATCCGCCTGCCGGACGACTATTTCGTCGGAGACTATGGCAAGGCCAAACTCAGCCTGAACATCGATGCGCTGGCAAACCTGTCCAATGCCAACCGGCTGCAGGTCTTCGCCAATGGTGCCGCACTTGCGTCTGCGGAATTGACGCGTGAGGGCATTTCTTCCCGCAATCCACTCGATATCCCGCTTGGCGGCTTCTCGCCCGGCTTCAACGACCTGCGCATCGAAGTGTCTTCCCTGACAGAAGATGATGCCACCTGCGATGTCGCGACCGGCCTCAACGGCGACCGGCTGTCGCTTGATGCGGACACGTCGACGATCGAGTTCGATGCACTTGCCAGAATGCGCGTGACACCGAGCCTGTCTCCTTCCGACCTTTTGCCGAAAAATCCTGCAGAAAACCGGCCGACCACCATTCAGGTGCTTGCCGACGACCCGAAGAGCCTGGAGGCCGCTGCACAGCTTGCCGTGGCAACGGCAGCAATCACACAGCAGGTCCGGCCGATCGCCATCACGACGGCCTCCGCCTCGGTCGGCAATCAGCCGGGGCTGATTGTTGCTCCGGTCAATCGCCTGTCGGGCATGGCCAAGGAAGCCTATCTGGACACGCTCGATCCGGAAAGAACGCAAGGCTCGCGCAGTCAGGTGGGTCGCTTTTTCGGGCTGAAGTCTGTTGACGAAAACGACACCAGCCTGATGGCAAGCATCCAGCGATATGCCGGCTCCGCCTGGCGCAGCGTCGGTTTCAAGCTCAATTCCGAAGTTCCGTCCGACCGCAGCTTCGCGCTGCAGGGCAACAGCATCCTGATCGCACAGCGCACCAAGACGCTGACGTCCAAGGAAAGCTGGGTTGCCTTCATGGGAGCCCCGGTCAAGCAGGACACCTGGACCGTCGTGACCGGCCTGACGAGTGACGACATCAAGGCCAGCACGGAAACGATGCTGCGCGAAGGCAGGCTTGCCTGGCTCACCGGCGACACGTCGCTCTATAACGCGACCACCAACCGGTTTGCGTCCGAACGCCTGTCCGATCCGAACTACTTTGCCTCGCTGGCAAACCCGTCCGAGTTCAGGAACAGCCGGCTCGTCGTGGCAGGATTGGTCTCGCACAACATGCTCGACTTCGTCGTCTTCATGCTGGCGTTCTGCCTGATCCTCGGCTTCAGCTACTACGTCTCCCTCAAACGGTCCGGACGCTGACATGCTGAGGCTTTGCATGACAACCGGCATGGCACTTTTCCTGTCGCTCGCCCCCGCCAAAGCCGAACCGGTGTTCGGTGCCAGCGCGCGCAGCAAGGAAGCCGTGTCGCTCTGGCTGGGGTCGGCGTGGCGGGACTATACGAGCCGCCACATGACCCCGGAAGGAGCCGTCATCGACGATGCCAATGAAGGCATCAGTCACAGTGAAGGCCAGGGCTACGGCATGGTTCTGGCCGTCGCGGTGGATGACCGCGAGACCTTCAAGCTGATCCGCGACTACACCTACGAGAACCTGCAGGTGCGCAAGGATCAACTGTTTGCCTGGAAGGTGCTGCACACGCCGGAAGGTCCCAATGTCGCCGACACCAACAACGCGACGGACGGGGACCTGCTGATCGCCTGGGCGCTGATCGAGGCCTACAAGAGCTGGGGAGACCCTGAAGACCTTGCCTCGGCAAAGGTCGTTCTGGCGGATATCGCGGCAACGCTCCTTCAGCAAACCGCCCTCGGACCGGTTCTTGTTCCCGGCAGTGAAGGGTTCGTCTCCGGCGATCATCAGACCGTCACGGTCAACCCGTCCTACTGGGTCTATCCGGCCCTGGAAACCATTGCCGAATTCGATACGTCCGCGAACTGGGGCGAGGTTGCGGTTGTCGGAGAGGACGTCCTGGACCTTTCCCAGAGAGCTCCAAGCTACCTGCCGCCGGATTGGGTCGATATCGGCGGCCTCAAGCTGGTGCCTTCGGAAAAGTTCACACCTGAATTCGGTTACAATGCCATCCGGGTTCCGCTCTATCTTGCGCTTTCCAGAAATGCCCTGCGCGTGAAAAAGGCGGCGGACTTTTCAACGCTACGCGGCTTTGCCGATCCCCGCGGCCCTTCGGTCACGCAGATCGTCACGGGCGAGCCGAAGAGTGTCATGGGCGGTATCGGTTTTCGCGCAATTGCCGCCCTGACCAGATGCATGGACAAGGCCGAGCCATTCCCGTCCGAACTGCTGCAGATCGGCACCGACGACTATTACTCCACGACACTTCAGATCTTCACGATTCTCGCAATTGCAGAGAGGTATCCGCAATGTCTTTCACCAGAATGGTAATTGCCTCCTTCGCGCTGGCGTTTGCGACCAACGGTTCCCTGGCACAGTCCGCTCCGTGGGAAGCCGCGCCGCAACAACAACTGCCCAGTGGCTCTCCGTTTGTCCTGCAGGCACCTGAAACCGGTGTATTGCCGGTGCAGCAGGCCAATGTTTCGCCTTTCGCGCTTTCGGTCACCCAGCCGGGAGCCGCACAGTCCGCGGCCCCGGCAGCCCCCGCGGCTGCCAAGGTCGATGAAACGGCCCTGCGCTACTACGCACAAAACGGCGAGATCGGCCGTGTGTCTGCGGAAATCAAGCGGCTGAAGTCTCTTCATCCGGACTGGCAACCGCCGGAAAACATCTACGACCGCAACCGGATCGAGGTGAACGAACAGCCGCTCTGGGATCTCTTCGCCACCGGCCGGACCCAGGAACTCTACGCCAAGATCCGGGAATATATAAATCTTTACCCCGGCTATGAGCCTTCAGCCGAATTGCGCCGACAGATCATCAATGCCGAAGCGCGAAAGACCCTCGTTCAGGCGTCCGAACTGGGCAACGCCCAGGAGGTCATCAAGATCGCGGTGAAGAACACCGATCTTCTGACCTGTCAGGAAATCGATATTATCTGGCGGACAGCCAGGGCCCTCAACGAGACCGGTCAGGACGTCAAGGCGCTCGAAGCCTACAAGTACATCCTTGCCAACTGCGCCAATGAGGACGAGCGCAAGGCCACCGTGCAAAAGGCTGCCGAAGTGCTGCCACGCAACGCGGTGGAGCAGCTTGTCTCCTACGGCAGAACCGGACTGGACGGTCGCTCGGAGTTCAACGAAATCTACCTGGACCTGTTGCGTGGTGAAGTTGGCGAAGGCGCCACCGATCCCGCCATGCTGGTCGATAAGTCGGATCTGGACGCACTCGCCAATTCGGCCGCAAAACTCCAGAACCCGAACGATGCCGAACTTCTTGGCTGGTATTACTACTCCCGCGAAGAGTTCAAGACCGCCACCAAATGGTTCCAGACAGCCTACAAGCTTCGCCCATCGCCAAAGGCCATCGAAGGCATGGTTGTTTCCATGAAGGAAGATGGCGAATACGAGGAAGCCGAGGAACTTGCCTACAAGAACCGGCGCAAGGATCCGCTCATCCTCAAGGCATATCTGGAAGTCGTTTCGATCCAGCTTCTGGAAGGCTATGGCACCGAGATGGATTTCAAGCGCCTGTCGAGATTTGCGAACGTCGTCCAGGATGCGCAATCGCCGATTGCCGCCCAGGTGTTCGGCTGGCACTTCTACAACATGCTTGAACTCGATGAAGCTGAAATCTGGTTTGCCAAGTCGATGGAGTTCCAGCCAAACGAATCCGCGGCCGTCGGCCAGATCGTGGTTGCTCAGCGCAAGAAGCAGAAAGCCCGCGAACGACAGTTGATCGCGCAATGGTCAACCAAGTTCCCTGCGATCAAGACCCTCGGTGGCGCACAGCTTGCATCCGCGTCCGAAGTTCGCAGCCGCTCCTCGGGCGGATCGCGCTCCTCCGGGTCTTCCTACCTGCGCTCTGCCGAACAGGAGATCAGCACCGGAGATTACGCAGGCGCTCTGCCGTACCTTGAAAGAAACGCAATGAGCGGGCGCGAAAGCCGCAAGGCAAAACTGCTTCGGGCCTGGGCGCTGTATCACACGGGCCGGTCGAAAGAGGCGCACAAGCTCTTCGCGGAAGCCGACAAGGCGGGATCCACGACCGAAACCCGGCAGGGCAAGTGGTTCTCCGAAAAGAAGATGTACCGCTACAACTAAAGCAATTGGTCTCTTCCCGCACGAGACCAGAAGCCCGGGCTCCTTTCCAGCTACACAGGCTGAAGGGGCCCGGGCCGTTTCCGGCCAATAGCCTGCATCCGGTGCCGAGCCTTCAGCGCGAAAACCGGCCTCAATCCCAAATCCGGCCCAGCCCCAGACTTAGTCACAAGCCTCTTACAGCTTCTGGAAATCCTCCAGAATGTCGAGCAGCTGTGCCAGTTTCTCCTTGCCGATGACCTCTTCTATGCGCGCTGCGATTGCCTTGGCGTCATCGAGCTTCTCCTCGATGATTGCCTGTCCGGCCGGCGTAATCGCCACCGTTTGCTTGCGCCTGTCCTTCTCGTCCGCCTGGCGGGTCACCAACCCCTTTTCCAGAAGCGTCTGAACGATACGGGTCTGACTGGGCAACAGCAGGCAGGCGCGGTCGGCCAGGGTCGAGGCATCCTGGGGACCGAATTCTTCCAGTACCCGCAGGATGCGCCACTGCTGTTCGGTGATGCCGCAGTCGGAGAGCATCTCGCGGATCGGGCCCATGACCTTCTCGCGCGCCCGGATCAGCGCAATCGGGATGGAGCGTCTTGTGGACGGCAGCGCCGGGCCGTCAGCGGGTTCAGTGTCGTCGATCATGCAAGGTCCATAGCGAATTGGCAGATTATTAGACACAAAAAGTTTGACAGTTTTGATCTCATATATTTAACATAGCAAATATTGCACTGTTAAGGAAATCTCGTGCCGCACATATCGCTGGAATATTCCGCCAATCTGGAACAGCGGGCCGACATAAAGGCCCTGTGCGAGCATCTGCGTGCGCAGGCCGCGACCATCGATGCCCTTCCCATGCCCGGTCTGCGGGTGCGGGCCATCCGGTGCGACCACTATGCGATCGCCGACGGCGACCCGAAACATGCCTTCATCGACATTTCCGTACGCCTTCGCGCCGGACGGCCGGACGACGTCAAGCGCAATGCAGCGGAGCGTCTGTTCAATGCCGCAAAGGCTTTCCTGGAACCGGTCCTGGCCACCAGTTCGCTCGCGCTATCGCTAGAGATGCGCGACATCGACCCGGACCTTTCGCCCAAGACGGGCACCATTCGCGACCATTTGGGGACTGTCTGACCCATGTCTGACCTTCAGAACAACATCGAAAAACTTGAGACCTACCTCGCAAGGTTCCGGGAGACCGGCGTGCTGAACCAGATCGGCGGCAAGGCCTGCCCCGCAGCCTCCGGCGCGACATTCGAAACGACCTCCCCGGTGGACGACAGCCTGATCTGCAAGGTTGCCAGGGGGGATGCTGCCGATATCGATGCTGCGGCCAGGGCCGCCAAGGAGGCCTTTCCTGCATGGCGCGATTTGGCCGCGACGGAGCGCAAGAAAATCCTTCACAAGATTGCCGACGGCATTGTCGCCCGCGCCGAAGAAATCGCCTTTTGCGAATGCTGGGATACCGGTCAGGCCCTGCGCTTCATGTCGAAGGCTGCTCTGCGCGGCGCCGAGAACTTCCGCTTCTTCGCTGACAAGGCGCCAAGTGCCCGCGACGGCCAGGCCCTGCCTTCGCCGACCCTCATGAACGTCACGACGCGTCTTCCGATCGGACCAGTCGGCGTGATCACGCCCTGGAACACGCCTTTCATGCTGTCGACCTGGAAGATTGCGCCGGCGCTCGCTGCAGGCTGCACCGTGGTCCACAAGCCGGCGGAGTTTTCTCCAGTCACCGCACGCATCCTGATGGAAATTGCAGAAGAAGCCGGTCTGCCGAAAGGTGTCTGGAACCTGGTCAACGGCCTCGGCGAAGAAGCCGGCAAGGCCCTGACAGAACATCCTGACATCAAGGCCATCGCCTTCGTCGGTGAGAGCCGCACCGGGTCCATGATCATGCGTCAGGGAGCGGAAACCCTGAAGCGGGTGCATTTCGAGCTCGGTGGCAAGAACCCCGTGATCGTTTTCGACGATGCCGATCTCGACCGGGCGCTGGATGCGGCGATCTTCATGATCTATTCGCTCAACGGAGAGCGCTGCACCTCGTCCTCGCGCCTTCTGGTGCAGGACACGATTGCCGATGAATTCGAGGCAAGGCTCATCGAGCGCGTCAACAACATCAAGGTCGGTCATCCCCTCGATCCAAAGACCGAAATCGGCCCGCTCATCCACAAGACCCATTTCGACAAGGTGACCGGCTACTTCGAAACCGCCCGCCAGGACGGCGCAACGATTGCCGCTGGTGGCAGTCGCGTCGGGACGGAAGGCTGCTTCGTGCGTCCTACCCTCTTCACCGGTGCGAACAACTCCATGAAGATCGCCCAGGAAGAAATCTTCGGCCCGGTCCTGACCTCCATCCGCTTCGGTTCGGAAGAAGAAGCACTTCAGATCGCCAATGACATTCCCTACGGCCTGACCGGCTACGTCTGGACCAACGACCTGACAAGGGCTCTGAGGTTCACCAACAGTCTGGAAGCGGGCATGATCTGGGTGAACTCGGAAAACGTCCGCCACCTGCCCACCCCATTCGGCGGCGTCAAGGCCAGCGGCATCGGCCGCGACGGCGGCGACTGGTCGTTCGAATTCTACATGGAGCAGAAACACATCGGCTTTGCGACCGGCCAGCACGCCATCCCGCGCCTTGGTGCGTGAGGAATGTGAACGACATAAGATCGCAGTAACGGGAGGAGACTATGGGAGAAATCGTTCTCGCGGCCAAGGTCACGCATGTGCCGACCATGCTGATGTCGGAACAGCCCGGACCTGTGGAGGGCAAGCGTCAGCCGGCCATCAACGGTCATTACGAAATCGCGCGCCGGGCAAAAGCGCTTGGCGCGACGACGGCGATCGTCTGCGACACGCATTGGGTGATCAACGCAGGCTTTCACATCAATGCCAACAAGCGGTTCGAGGGCCTGTTCACCTCGAACGAATTTCCGCATTTCATCCAGAACCTGCCTTATGCCTACGAGGGCAACCCGGAGATGGGCGATGCCATCGCAAGAGAGGCAACCGAGCGCGGCGCTTTCACGCTCGCCCATCATCTCGACAGCCTGGAACTTGAATACGGCACGCTGGTGCCGATGCG
Organism: Labrenzia sp. THAF191a; assembly: GCF_009363335.1. Lineage (GTDB taxonomy): Bacteria > Pseudomonadota > Alphaproteobacteria > Rhizobiales > Stappiaceae > Roseibium > Roseibium algicola. Next base: position 2,758,324 of record NZ_CP045333.1, on the reverse strand, counting down.
GTTCATGAGCCGGGAACACGACATGAAGGTCGTGTCGGTCGCCGCCTGGTGCACGGTGCACGGCCATGACGAGAGCCGTATCGTCGGCGAGGCGATCCGGGCGGCAGTCGAAGCCAGTGACGAGAAGGTGCTGCTGCTTGCGTCGGGATCCCTGTCTCACAAGATCTGGGCCAACAAGGACTATGCCGCCAACAACGGCACTTTCACCATCTCGTCCGAGTTCAACCGGCAGGTCGATCTGCATGTCCTCGACATGTGGCGGAGGGGCGATCATGCCACCTTCCTGAAGATGCTGCCGGAATATGCCGACCATTGTTGCGGCGAAGGCTCCATGCACGACACCGCCATGCTCTACGGCGCGCTCGGCTGGGACAGCTACACCGCCGAATGCGAGGTCGTGACCGACTATTTCCCCAGTTCCGGTACCGGACAGACCAACGTCATCTTCCCGGTCCAATAGGTTTATCGCAGGAGCCTTCCATGCCCATTCCGGCCCCCAATCTCTATCCACCCTTCAACATCATCCGGCTCAGCCATGTGGAACTGGGCGTCAAGGATCTGGCCAAGAGCCGGGCCTTCTATGTCGACACGCTCGGCCTTCAGGTCACGGACGAATCCGATGAGGCGATCTATCTGCGCGCCATGGAAGAACGCGGCCACCATTGCCTTGTCCTGCGCAAATCGGCGGACGCCGCTGCCCGTGATCTCGGCTTCAAGGTGTTCGACGAGGAAAACCTCGACAAGGCCGCGCATTTCTTCAAGGGCAAGGGATTGCCGGTCGACTGGGTCGAGCGGCCCTATCAGTCGCGCACATTCCGGACCCGCGATCCGCACGGCATTCCGCTGGAGTTCTACGCCAAGATGGACCGCCTGCCGCCGATCCATCAGAAATACGCGCTCTACAAGGGCGTAAAGCCGCTCCGCATCGACCACTTCAACTGCTTCTCGCCGGACGTCGATGCCTCCGTTGCCTTCTACAACGAGCTTGGCTTCCGGGTGACCGAATATACAGAAGACGAGGCAACCGGCCGTCTGTGGGCCGCCTGGACCCACCGCAAGGGCGGTGTCCACGACATTGCCTTCACCAACGGCAAGGGCCCGCGCCTCCACCACACGGCATTCTGGGTGCCGACCCCGCTCAATATCATCGACCTGCTCGACCTGATGGCAACCACTGGCTGGGTATCCAATATCGAGCGCGGCCCGGGCCGACACGGCATTTCCAACGCCTTCTTTCTCTATATTCGAGACCCGGACGGCCACCGGATCGAGATCTACTGCTCGGACTACCAGACGGTCGATCCGGATCTGGAACCGATCAGGTGGGACCTGAAGGATCCGCAGCGGCAGACCCTTTGGGGCGCGCCGGCTCCCAAGAGCTGGTTCGAGGAAGGATCCCTGTTCGAAGGAACCGAAGTTCAGGCCCCCAGCCTTGCCGCACAACCGATTGTTGCGCCATAGGTGAAACAGACAACGGTTGGAAGAATGCGATGAACTGGACTGACTTTGCCGGCTGGGGCCGGAGGGTGGCCGACTGGGCCGCAGACTATCACCAGACCCTGCGGCAGCGGCCTGTCCGCGCCCAGGTGAAGCCGGGTGAAATCCTCAACGCCCTCCCCGAGGCACCTCCCGAACTTGCCGAGGAGATGGAGAAGATCTTCGAGGACTTCGAGAAGATCGTTCTGCCGGGCATGACCCATTGGCAGCACCCGCGCTTCTTTGCCTATTTCCCCGCCAATGCATCTCCACCGTCAATGCTGGCGGAATATCTCGTTACCGCCATGGCGGCGCAGTGCATGCTGTGGCAGACCTCTCCGGCGGCAACCGAGATGGAAACCAGGATGATGGACTGGCTGCGCCAGGCCGTCGGTCTGCCCGGGTCCTTTACCGGAGTGATCCAGGACAGCGCCTCCACCGCAACTCTCGCCGCCGTCCTGACCATGCGCGAGCGCGCCCTTTCCTGGGATGGCAACAAGGCCGGCCTCAGCGGGCAACCGCGCCTGCGGGTCTATTCCTCCAACGAGGTCCACACCTCCATCGACAGGGCCATCTGGATCTCCGGCATCGGCCAGGACAATCTGGTGCGTATCCCGGTAAACGGTCCGCGCCGGTCCATGGATCCGCAGGCCCTGCGCGCAGCCATCGAAGCCGATCTTGCGGCAGGTTTCCGGCCGGCCGGCATCATCGCCTGTACCGGCGGCACCGGCGTTGGTGCGTCGGATGATGTTGGAGCGGTCGTCACCGTCTCAAAGGACTTCGGTCTCTATGTGCATCTTGATGCGGCCTGGGCAGGTGCGGCGATGATCGTCCCCGAGTACCGCGAGCTCTGGGAAGGCGTCGACGGCGTCGATTCCATGGTCTTCAACCCGCACAAATGGCTTGGTGCCCAGTTCGATTGTTCCGCCCATTTCGTCCGCGATCCGGAAGACCTTGTGCGCACTTTGGCGATCCGGCCGGAATATCTGAAAACCCACGGCCACGACGGGATCGTCAATTATTCCGAATGGTCCGTTCCACTCGGCCGCCGTTTCCGGGCGTTGAAGCTCTGGTTCCTCATGCGCTCCTACGGTTTGGAAGGCCTGCGAGGGCGTCTGCGCAACCATGTCGACTGGTCGGCCGCTCTTGCCGAGCGTTTGCGCGCAGAACCGGATTTCGAAATCACCTCCGAGCCCATCCTTTCCCTGTTCAGCTTTCGCTTTGCCCCTGAAGGTGCAAGGGACCTCGACACGCTCAACCAGCGCCTCGTCGATACCATCAACGACGATGGCCGGATCTACCTGACCCAGACCCTGCTGGATGGTGCCAAGGTCGTCCGTTTCCAGGTCGGGCAGTTCGACTGCACACAGGAAGACGTCGCCTTTGCCTTCGACGTCATTACCGAAATTGCCAGAAACATGGAGACCGCATGACCCGGCTCGCAACCTACAGCGCCGACGGACAGGAATTTTACGGAGCCGTCACGGATACCGGCATGATTGCCCTGTCGCCGGACTTTCCGCAGTGGCCCACGCTTTACGACGCCATCCGCGCCGGCGGTCTGCAGGACCTTGTCACTGCCGCAAAGGACAAGCCGGTTACGCATTCCGAGTTCGCATATGAAATGGTGCTGCCGAACGCGCCGCGGATCCTGTGTGTCGGCGTCAACTTTCCCGACCGCAATGCGGAGTACAAGGACGGCAGCACTCAACCGAAATACATGTCCTTGTTCCCGCGGTTTGCCAGCGGGTTCACCGGCCACGACAGGCCGCTGATCCGGCCGCCCGAAAACCACACGCTCGATTACGAGGGCGAAGTGGCCATCGTCATCGGCAAGACCGGCAGGCGCATCAAGGCGGAAGATGCCTACGACCATATCTGCGCCCTGACCCTGTGCAACGAAGGCACCATCCGCGACTGGGTCCGGCACGCGAAATTCAACGTCACCCAGGGCAAGAACTGGGACCGCTCCGGTTCTATCGGCCCCTGGCTCGTGCCTTTCGAAAAGGCCGAGCAACTGGATGAGGCCCGCATTCAGACCCGCGTCAACGGAGAGCTGCGCCAGGATGACTACCTGAAGCGCATGACATTCCCGATCCGTGAGGAAATCGCCTACATCTCGACTTTCATGACACTTCAGCCCGGCGACATCATCGTCACCGGCACGCCGACAGGTGCCGGCGCCCGGTTCGACCCTCCCCGCTATCTTAAACCCGGTGACGTGGTCGAGATCGAGGTCGATGGCATCGGCATCTTGCGGAACGGGGTGGAGGACGAAAAATGAGCCTGAGCGAAGCAGACATCTCCAAAGCCGCAAATGATCTCCTGAACGCGGAAAAGACGCTCGAGCAGATCGGTCTTCTCACCCTGCGCCATCCGAACCTCGACATGGACGGGGCCTATGCAATCCAGAAAGAACTTGCCCGGGCGAAGCTTGCCGAAGGCCGCAAGACCATCGGCTGGAAGATCGGCCTGACGTCGAAAGCCATGCAGGACGCGCTCAAGATCGACATTCCGGACAGTGGTGTCCTCTTCGACGACATGCTGTTTGAAACCGGAGCCACTGTCTCCAGGGGTCGGTTCATCCAGCCGCGCATCGAAGCGGAAATTGCCTTTGTCATGAAGGCCTCTCTCGGTGGCGCCAACGTCACGCGCGAGGATGTACTTGTGGCGACGGATCACGTGTGCCCGAGCCTGGAGATTCTCGATACACGCATCCAGCGCGTCGATCCGGAGACGGGACAGGCTCGCAAGATCTTCGACACCATCGCCGATAACGCCGCCAATGCCGGCCTGGTTCTGGGCAACGAAAAGCATGATCCCGGCGCATTCGACCTGCGTTGGGCCGGCGCCATCGTCACCAGGAACGGTGAAGTGGAGGAGACCGGTCTTGGTGCGGGCGTCCTCAACGATCCGGTCGAGAGCGTCGTTTGGCTGGCGCGCCGCATGGCCGATTACGGACAGACAATCGAAGCCGGACAGATTATTCTGTCCGGATCCTTCATCCGGCCGGTGGAATGCCCGTCCGGTTCGAAGGTCCACGCCGACTTCGGCCCGTTCGGGTCTGTATCCTGCTCCTTCGCCTAATAGGGAATACCATGCCAGCGCCTCAAAACGCCTTCAAAGCCGCCTTGAATTCCGGTCAGCCGCAGATGGGCTGCTGGGTCGGGCTTGCCGATGCCTACACGGCGGAGATTACCGCGAGTGCCGGCTTCGACTGGCTGTTGATCGATTGCGAACACGCGCCCAACGACCTCAGATCCATGATGGCGCAGCTGAAAGTGGTCGAGGCCTCCACCAGCAAGCCGGTCGTGCGGGTACCCATCGGCGAGACCTGGATGATCAAGCAGTTCCTGGATGCCGGTGCGCAATCGCTGCTGGTCCCGATGGTGGAAAGCAAGGCGCAGGCAGAAGAGCTCGTCAGTGCCGTACGTTATCCGCCGGTCGGTGTGCGCGGCGTTGGATCCGCGCTTGCCCGCGCGTCCGGCTTTTCCGCCATTCCCGACTACCTGGCGACTGCCGACGGTGAGATCTGCCTGCTGATTCAGGTGGAAAACCGCGCTGGCCTGGCAGACCTCGACGGCATCCTGTCGGTCGACGGCGTTGATGGTGTCTTCATAGGGCCCTCGGATCTGGCCGCCGATATGGGCCACCTCGGTGACCCGATGCATCCTGAAGTCGTTGCCGCGATCCTCGACGCCATGAAACGCATCAAGGCTGCCGGCAAGGCACCGGGTATCCTGACCACCAATCTGGATTTCGCCCGCACCTGTCTGGAGCTCGGCGCAACCTTCGTTGCCACGTCGATCGACGTCACCCTCTATGCCGCGGCCATCCGCGGCGCTGCCCGGCAGGCAAAAGAGCTTCTTGGATCGGTCGAAGGGTGACACTTGCGGGCACTGCCTCCCCGTAGGGTCCCGTCCATATGCAAAGCGAGGCGGGGCCGGAAAACTGGTAACTCCGGAACAAGGTGCCCATCCTTCGAGACGGGCCGGTTGGCCCTCCTCAGGATGAGGCTGTAGGGCTGTGGATTGAAATGTCCTTGGTCGGCTGGATAACAGACTGTCTGCCTGCACAGAATCCAGATCACCACGCCAGACAGATCACGCTATCGGACTGACCAACCCGGAAAGCTGCTTAACCCAAACTGCCCCCTCATCCTGAGGAAGCGCGAAGCGCTGTCTCGAAGGATGGGCCGCGTGAACGAAAAAGAGCCGCCAGTCCATCTGAGGGGACCTGGCGGCTCTTCAAACATGAGGCCGTCGTGGGATCGTGCCGAAAACCTAGCCCAGCACAACCACCTTGGCGCCGACATCGACGCGGTTGTAGAGATCGATGATGTCCTGATGCCACATGCGGATACAGCCGCTGGAAGCATTGGTACCGATGCTGGAGGGCTGGTTGGTGCTGTGGATGCGGTAGAGCGTATCCTTGTTGCCCTGCCACAGATACAGCCCGCGCGCGCCGATCGGATTGCTCGGACCGCCGTCCTGCCCGTCACGATATTTTGCCAGTTTCGGATCCCGTTCGATCATCTCGTCCGGCGGAAACCATTTCGGCCACTCGCGCTTGAAGCGGATTTCCGCTTCACCGTTCCAGGCAAAGCCGGCGCGACCGACACCGATGCCATAGCGGATGGCACGACCACCGGGCTGGATCAGGTAGAGATACTTGCTACCGGGATCGACAACGATTGTGCCGGATGGATACTTGCTCGGATAGAACACCACCTGGCGCAGATATTTCGGGTCGAACTTCTGATACTGGATCGCCGGTATCGAAAACCCGCCATCGGTTCTGGCGGCATAGGCCGTCGCATAATCCGGTGTCCCGTCAGCCAGCGGGGTCAACCCCGCCTGCACGGTTGAACTCTGCTGGCTCTGGCAGGCTGCCAGCAGCAGGGGTATTGCAGCAACAAATGTGCGTCGGCTCATCGTGGAAGCCATATTCGCGTCCTTTCAGCGGCGTGCTCGAACCGTCAAACTTGCAATAATACGGTTCTGACCGGATCAGAAAATTCTAAAGACACATCACGCGATCCAGGAGCGAAAGCAACATATTTATGGTAAACAGTTGATTAAAATTGGGGCTTTTCTGCCGTTAGGTTACGCAAACAATCAGGCGCTCAACCTGTTGCGGCAGGCAATCAGGTCCATTCTTGTGACAGGCACCAGCGCTCCACGGCTGCCGATCACATGCGCGGCAAGGGCACAGCCCGCACGAACGGCCTCACGCGTTCTTGCCCGTTCCATGTATTCGACCAGGAACGCCGCATTGAAACTGTCGCCTGCTGCCGTCGTGTCGACGACCGTGCTTGCCGGTTCCGGCTGATACTGAAAACTGTCGCCATCGGCCCCGCGCACAAGGATCGGCCCCGCCCCGTTCTTGACCACGACCAGCCTCGCCCCATTGGCGAGATAGCGCGCCGCGGTCGCCGCTTCGTCGGTATCCTTGAAATGGCTGGCTTCATCTTCAAACGACGGCAGCACGATGCCGGCGACGCTGGCCGCCTTCATCGTCCAGCGGCACATTTCGTCACTGGCCGGCCACAGGCGCGGCCGCAGGTTCGGGTCGAAGACGATTTCCGCGCCGCGCCCGGCAGCCGCCTGCAGGGCGGCTAGCAGCCGGTCCCGGGCCGTTTCGGCAAGAATGGCCACGGTGATACCGGAAAAATAGAGCAGGTCCCCTTCCCCGGCTGTCTCCAGTGTTGTGAGATCGTCGGCAAGATGCCGGGCCGCGGACTGCGAGCGCCAGTACTGAAAGCTTCGTTCGCCTTCGCTGAGGAAGATCATGTACATGCCCGGCGCAGCACCTGGCACCGTGGCCATCAGGGGCCTGATTCCTGCAGCTTCGATGAAATCCGTCAGTTGTCCGGAAAGTGCGTCATCGCCGACAGCACTCAGGTACCCGACATCCAGCTTTTCGGTGTCCGTCAGCTGGCGCGCGTACCAGGCCGTGTTGAACGTGTCGCCGGCAAAGCCGACGGCGTAGGTTCCTGACGGTGTCGGTGAAAACTCGACCATGCATTCGCCGATGGCGAGAAACCGCATCGGCATACTCATTCCTCGAAATGGTCCAGGTTCTCGGCGCGGATGCGGCCGAGAATGGTGGCAATCCGGCCCAGGTGTTCGGTCAGCATGGATTCGGCCAGTTTGCCGTCCCGCCTGCGAATGGCCGACATGATACGGAAATGGTCGTCCAGTGCGACTTGCGCGCCGGACGCCAGCGACAGGAACCGCACCCGGTCCATATGCGCTTTCTGCTCGCGGATCAGCGCCCAGACATAGTCGTGGCCCGAGATTTCACAGATCCTCCGGTGAAACGTATCGTCAAGCGTGTGAAACAACTGGCGTTCGTTCGCATCCACCGCCGCCTGCTGCTGTGCAAGCAGCTCGTCCAGATCGTCGATCTGTGCGTCCGTGATCACTTCGATGGCGGCCCGCATGCAGGCAACTTCCAGCGCCGTCCGCACGAACTTGGCCTTCAGCACCGCAACTTCCGAGATCTTGGAGATAACCGTTGCCCGTTGAGGCCGGATCAAAAGGAACCCGAGTTGCGACAGCCGGTAGAAGGCATCGCGCACGGGTTGGCGAGACACGCCGAAGGCCTTGGCCACTTCCGCTTCCGACATGCGCGTGCCCGGCGCCAGGTCCAGTGACAGGATCTGCTGGTGCAATTCCTCGAACACCGTATCTGCGACGGTCGGGATCTTGATCGGCTCGAGCACCTTCAGGGCGCTACTTTCTGACATCAGCGTTGTCTCCGTTGACTCGTCTACTCAACTAGCATATCAGTTTACTAGTAGCAACATCAGCCTGCCCAAAGGCGCCACGGGAGAAACGAATGTCACTGGAAAGAGCGGATGCACCGGATATTTCGGAACAGGGCCTTGACCCGCACCGCCTGTTTCCCGCCGATGCGACCTCGCGCAAGATCGCGACGGAGCTCTATGCCACCGTCAAGGATCTGCCGATCGTCAGCCCGCACGGACACACGGATCCGCGCTGGTATGCCGAAAACGAAGCTTTCCCCGATCCCGCGCAGCTGTTCATCGTTCCCGATCACTACGTCTTCCGCATGCTGTTCTCGCAAGGGATCGACCTCAGCCAACTGGGTGTACCGCGCATCGACGGCGGCTTGAGCGAGACCGACAGCCGCAAGATCTGGCGAACCTTTGCCGAGAACTTTCATCTTTTCCGGGCCACACCTTCACGCATGTGGCTGGAGCATTCCTTCCAGGAAGTCTTCGGCTGGACCAAACGGATCTCCGCCAAAACCGCGGATGAAGCCTACGACCACATTGCCGATTGCCTGAGCCGCCCGGAATTCCGGCCGCGTGCGCTGTTCGAACGCTTCAACATCGAGGTGATCGCAACCACGGAATCACCGCTGGACGACCTGAAATGGCACCGACAGATCCGGGACAGCGGCTGGAAAGGACGGGTCGTCACGGCTTATCGCCCCGATGCGGTTGTCGACCCGGAGTTCGAGGGATTTGGCACCAACGTCGAAAAATTCGGCGAACTCGCCGGTGAAGACACCACAAGCTGGCAGGGTTACCTCAATGCCCACCGGGTGCGCCGGGCCTATTTCAAGTCCTTCGGCGCAACGTCGTCCGATCATGGTCACGCCACCGCACGCACCGAGAACCTGCCGGCTGCGGATGCTGAAGCCCTGTTCCAGAAGGCCCTGAAAGGCAATTGCTCACCAGCGGAAGCCGACGCATTCCGCGGCCATATGCTGACGGAAATGGCACGAATGAGCCTCGAGGACGGGCTGGTTCTGCAGATTCATCCAGGCAGCTACCGCAATCATTCGTCCGGCATCATGGCAGCTCATGGCCGGGACAAGGGTTTCGACATCCCAACCCAGACCAGCTACGTCAAGGCGCTCAAGCCGCTGCTGGACGTGGTCGGTCTGGAAAAGGACCTTTCGATCATTCTCTTCACGCTGGACGAAACGGCCTATTCTCGTGAATTGGCCCCGCTTGCCGGCGTCTATCCGACGCTCAAGCTCGGTCCGGCCTGGTGGTTCTACGACAGCCCGGAAGGCATGCGCCGCTACCGGGAACTGACCACGGAAACCGCGGGTTTCTACAACACAGTCGGTTTCAACGACGACACCCGCGCCTTCTGCTCGATTCCGGCCCGCCACGATGTGGCCCGCCGTGTCGATTGCGCTTACCTCGCATCGCTCGTGACATCCGGGAGGCTGGACGAGGACGAGGCATATGAGGTCGCTCACGACCTCACTTACAGGCTTGCCAAGCAGGCCTATCGGCTCTGACGAGCCAATTTCGGGAGGAGACTATGAAAGTATTGAAGACCCTTGCGGCATCGCTTCTGGCCACCGCCGCGCTCACATCCGCATCGCTTGCATGCGAAGTGACACTGAAATCGTCCGACACCCATCCGGACGGCTATCCGACGGTGGAGGCCGTCAAGCAGATGGGCAAGCTGCTGGAAGAGCGCACTGATGGCCGCATCTGTGTCGAAGTGTTCCATTCCGCGCAGCTTGGCGAGGAAAAGGACACCATCGAACAGACCAAGTTCGGCGTCATCGACCTGAACCGCGTCTCCATGGGCCCGTTCAACAACCTGGTCGAGGAAACCAAGGTTGTCTCACTGCCTTACATCTTCAAGGGCGTCGATCACATGCACACAGTGATGGACGGTCCGATTGGTGACGAGATCCTGGCGGCGTTCGAACCGCACGGCTATGTCGGCCTTGCCTTTTACGACGGCGGCTCGCGCAGCTTCTACAACAAGGTCAAACCGATCAAATCGATTGAAGATCTTGAAGGCATGAAGGTTCGCGTCATGCAGTCCGACATCTTCGTCGACATGATGTCGGCGCTCGGTGCCAACGCGACGCCGATGCCCTATGGCGAAGTCTATTCGTCCATCCAGACCGGCGTTATCGACGGTGCGGAAAACAACTGGCCGTCCTACGAATCTTCCGGTCACTTCGAAGTTGCTGGCTACTACACTCTGGACGAACACCTGATCGTGCCGGAAGTGCTGGTGATGTCGAAGAAGTCCTGGGACAATCTGTCTCCGGAAGACCAGGCAGCCGTCCGCCAGGCTGCAAAGGACTCGGTCCCCTTCATGCGCGAACAGTGGCAGGCCCGCGAAAAGGCGTCTGAAGAAAAAGTCCGCGCTGCCGGTGTCGAAGTCGTCACGGAAATCGACAAGGAGCCGTTCATGGCAGCCATGGACAGCGTCTACGAGAAGCACGTGACCTCCGAAAATCTGAAGGATCTCGTCGCCCGCATCCGCGCGACCGACTGATCTTCGCAAGCCCGCAGCCGGCAAAGCTGTTTCGCGGTCCATCGACCGCGGAACGGCCCGGCTGGCTGCTGGCCGTTTTTCAGGATCCGCCTTGACCCGGTTCCCTGCTTCAGGATCTCGACGTGCAGCCTCATCTCAAGTTCACCGCGCAGATGTTGCGCCATGTCTCCACGGCAGCGCTCTGGCTTGCCGGAGGCGGCCTCATTCTCATGACCGTGTTCATCACGGCGCAGGTCTTCATGCGCTACGTCATGAACGACAGTCTCGTCTGGTCGGAACCTGCTTCCGTCATCCTGATGGGCTGGTTCATCTTCCTGGGCGCCGCCGTCGGCATCCGTGAAGGTTACCATCTCAGTTTCGACGTCCTGCTCTACTTTCTGCCGCAGGGAGCCAAACTGGTGCTTTACAGCATCTCCGATGCCGTGGTCGCCGCCTTTGGCGCGGGCATGGCCTGGTACGGCGCGGAACTGGCGCTGTCGGCCTGGGATGTAAAACTGCCGTCGCTCGGCGTTTCAGGCGCGGTTGATTTCCTGCCGCTCGTTGGCGGCGGTTGCCTGGTTTTTCTCTTTTCCATCGAACGCCTGATGCGTCGCGCAGCCGGTCTGCCGACCGCACGCTTCGGCGAAGATCCCATCGAAGAGGCTGCTTGATATGGAACCCGTAATCCTCTTCGGCACATTCACGGTCCTGCTCCTGATCGGCACACCCGTTGCCTTCTGCCTGGGCGCAGCGTCACTGGCCACCGTGCTCTACATGGGCCTGCCGCCCGTCGTCGTCTTCCAGCGCCTGAACTCGGGTGTCTCCGTTTTCGCGCTGATGGCGATCCCCTTCTTCATTTTTGCCGGCGAACTGATGGTGCGCGGCGACATTGCCCGAAGGCTGGTGGCGCTCGCCGGGGCCGTGGTCGGGCATATGCGCGGCGGTCTCGGTCAGGTAAACATCACCGCCTCCGTGCTCTTCGGCGGCATCTCCGGCTCCGCCGCGGCGGATGCAACCGCCATCGGCGGCCTGATGATCCCGCAGATGAAGGAAAAGGGCTATTCGGTCGAATATGGTGTCAACGTCACCGTGGTCTCCTCGATCATTGCGCTGATGCTGCCGCCCTCGCACAACATGATCATCTATTCGATCTCGGCTGGCGGGCGTCTTTCCATCGCCGACCTGTTCACCGCGGGCATCCTGCCGGGCCTCCTGCTTGCAGTTTCGCTGATGGTCACTGCCTGGTTCGTTGCCCGCCGCGCCGGTTATCCGACGGAACGCTTTCCCGGCCTGTCGGCTCTTGGTGCAATGTTCATCAACGCCATTCCGGGCCTGCTGTTGATCGGCATCATCTTCGGCGGCGTGCGCTCCGGCGTATTTACGGCTTCCGAAAGCTCCTGCATCGCGGCCGTCTACGCGCTGCTGGTGACCACGCTTGCCTACCGCACCATGCATTGGCCGGAATTCGTCGCCGCGACGAAAGCCGCAGTGCGCACCACCGCCATGGTTCTGCTGGTCATCGGCTGTGCGGCTTCTTTCGGCTGGCTGCTGGCCTTCCTGCGCATCCCCGCGGAACTGGTGGCATTCATGAAGGGCATTTCCGAGAACCCGCTGATCATCCTGCTGATGATCAACATCGTGCTGCTCTTCCTCGGCACCTTCATGGACATGTCGCCGCTGATCGTCATCACCACGCCGATCTTCCTGCCGGTTGCCACCGCTTTCGGGGTCGACCCGGTCCATTTCGGTGTCATCCTGGTCCTCAACCTCGGTATCGGCCTGTGCACGCCCCCGGTCGGCACAGTGCTCTTTGTCGGCTGCGCCGTTGGCCGGATATCGGTCTGGGATGCGATCAGGACGATCTGGCCATTCTACGGTGCCGCCATCTTCACATTGCTCCTGGTGACCTACATCCCGTCCCTGTCGCTGTGGCTGCCATCCCTGTTCCATTGAGGCAAAACCAATGTTCGTGAAAACCTTTCCCGAAGTGACCGCCGATCCGGGCATCCGCCGGCAGGTGCTGTCCGACAGTCCCGACCTGATGGTCGTCGCCTTCCGCTTCCAGCAGGAAGGCGCGGAAGGCAAGCTGCACAATCATCCACACGTACAATCGACCTATGTCGAAAGCGGCCGTTTCCGCTTCACCATCGACGGCGAGACCTTCGACGTCAGTCCCGGCGACAGCTTCGTCATCCCCTCCAACGCCCTGCACGGGTGCGTGTGCCTGGAACCGGGAACACTGGTCGATACCTTCACGCCGCGCCGCGACGACTTTCTTTGAACACCGCCTGCACCCAAGGACTTTGCCATGCTGACCGTTGAAACCCGCTACGCCATCGACCCGGACACCGCCAAGACCCTCGACACCACGGGTCTTCGCAAACATTTCCACGCCGCCGGCCTTTTCCAGGATGGCAAGATCAACCTGATCTACACCCATTACGACCGGCTGATCCTGGGCGGCGCCGTCCCCGGAACTGGCGAACTCGTTCTGGATGAAGTGAAGGAAGCCGGCACCCCGTCCCTTCTCGATCGCCGCGAACTCGGCATTCTCAATATCGGGGAGGCCGGCACCGTGAAGGCGGGTGGGGAAACCTATCAGGTCGGCAAGGGAGATGTGCTCTACATCGGCATGGGCTCCGGACCCGTCACCTTCTCCGGCCCGGGCCGCTTCTACATCCTGTCGGCGCCCGCGCACCGGGCCTGCCCAAGCAGGCTGATCACCGTCAAGGACGCGCGCCGGGTGGAACTCGGCTCGGCGGAAACCTCCAACGAGCGCGTCATCCTGCAATTCCTGCATCCGGAAGTCGCCGAAAGCTGCCAGTTGCTTATGGGCTACACCCAGTTTGCGCCCGGTTCGGTCTGGAACACCATGCCCGCCCATGTCCATGACCGGCGCATGGAAGCCTATCTCTATTTCGAGCTTGGCCCGGACCAGCGTGTGTTCCACTTCATGGGCAAACCGGACGAG